>NZ_JALAYA010000048.1:0-38474 GCF_026796395.1 Bacillus sp. T17B1 | reverse complement strand
TCAAAAACGGGGGTCAGTCCCGTTTGTCTTGTGTTTTTGTTTGATGATGTGGCTGATTGTGCTAATTCGCACATATCGTATGTTCGGCGATGAATATGTGATGGATCATTGTATCAGCATGACATTTGTCGTCTTTTGCGGAGTCGTTGGAAAATTAATCCGCAAGCTGTTGGATGCGGAGGAAACGGCAAAACAGCAGTTTCAGGAACTGACAGAGTCTCACAAGGCGCTGTCTGCTGCACATCAGGAGCTTCATTTATATGCGAAACAGGTTGAAGAGCTGACTGCCATTCACGAGCGGAACAGAATGGCAAGGGACATCCATGATACAGTGGGGCATAAAATGACGGCTCTTCTCGTTCAGCTGCAGCTTCTTCGTGAATGGCAAAAAAGAGACGGACAAAAAGCGGAGGAGACGGTCGGGATATGTGAAACGCTTGCCCGTGAAGCGCTTGATGCTGTCCGCTTATCAGTACGCACCCTGCAAACGGAAAAGGATCATTCGTTAATCGATTCACTGAAACAGCTGACAGAAGACTTTTACAAGAATGCGGGAGTCACAACCGAATTTTCGGTCAGCGGCGATCCGGCGGTGATTCCGCTGTCTCTTCATCCGACTTTAGTCAGAACGGTGCAGGAAGCGCTGACCAATGCCAAACGGCACGGCGGCGCCACAGCCTGTTCGATCCAGCTTGCCTGCACAACGGACAGTATCCGCCTTGTCATGAAGGATGACGGAAAAGGAAATCCCGAGACAGCACTCGGTTTTGGCCTTTTGAACATGAAAAAGCGGGCAGCGGAGCATGGCGGAACGATTCGCTTTGAGAGTGAACTGGATCAAGGATTTACAGTAATTGCAGAATTTTCACTGGCTAATAAAAAATGGAGCTTCGGGCCCGCGCAGCAAAAGGAGAGTTTATCATGATTAAGATCATCATTACCGACGATCAGGATATTGTCAGAGAAGGGCTGGCATCCCTGCTCCAACTCCGAGAAGAGCTCGATGTCATCGCCACGGCGCGAAACGGACAGGAAGCCTACGAAAAGGCGAAGGAACTTGAACCGGATATTGTGTTAATGGATATTCGAATGCCGGTGTCCAACGGAGTAGAAGGAACAAAATTGATTACAAGCTCGCTGCCCGGCGTAAAGGTTTTGATGCTGACAACCTTCAAGGATTCAGAGCTGATTGCAGAAGCGCTTGAAGAAGGTGCGAGCGGGTATCTGCTGAAGGATATGTCGGCAGATACGATTGTAAAAGCGGTAATGACTGTTCATTCGGGCGGAATGGTGCTCCCTCCGGAACTGACTGCCCAAATGCTGAATGAATGGAAGCGTGAAAAACAGCTGAAAGGAATAAACGAGATAGAAAAACCTAAGGAGCTCTTCGACCTGACCGAGCGCGAAATGGAAGTTCTGGCTGAGCTGGGGTATGGGCTGAATAACAAAGAAATTGCCGAAAAGCTGTTCATTACAGAAGGTACAGTGAAAAATCACGTTTCAAATATTATCAGCAAGCTGTCTGTCAGAGACAGGACCCAAGCCGCCATCTATTCCGTCAGATATGGTGTATCTATCTTTTGACATATGACGTTTTGTATATGCGTTTCTATGAAAAGGCCTTTTCCAGGCCTTTTTTTCATGCCTTACAATCTACCTGGCGCTACATGCCGCACATCCTTCTTTTATCTACAATAGCAATGGGATTAAAAAAGGAGTGAAACGACGTGCTGCAAGCAGAAAACATCAAAAAGGCATATGGAAAAAAAACAATCGTGAAAGGCATTTCTTTTTCCCTTCAAAAGGGGGAGTCGTTCGGGCTGCTCGGGCCAAACGGTGCAGGAAAGTCCACAACCATCTCGATGATTTCCGGCCTGGTGCCGCTTGACAGCGGACACATCACAGTCGGCGGCTATGTCATCGGAAAAGAAACGGCCAAAGCGAAACAAAAAATCGGCGTTGTCCCGCAGGAAATTGCTTTATATCCAACGCTGACAGCCATTGAGAATCTTATGTTTTGGGGGAAAATGTACGGCCTTACACACGGCGAGGCCAAAAAAAGATCGGCTGAGATCCTTGAATATGTCGGCCTGACTGAGCGGGCCAAAGATAAAATTGAAATGTTCTCAGGCGGAATGAAACGGAGAATCAACATCGGGGCCGCCTTATTGCATAAGCCTGAGCTGCTAATCATGGATGAACCAACTGTCGGCATCGATCCTCAATCGAGAAATCATATTTTAGAAACGGTGAAACAGCTCAATGAAACGGGAATGACAGTGATCTATACGAGTCATTACATGGAAGAGGTCGAGTATTTATGCGACCGGATCGGCATTATTGATCAAGGAGAAATGATTGCGATCGCACGAAAAGCGATTTGTGCAGCCGCCTTGGAGGCGATACCATCATACAGCTCACGGTTAGCGGGATCGATGAAGCGTTTCTTTTTGCAATCCGTTCCCTGGCTCATGTGAATGATGTGACAGTACATGAATCAGAGCTCAAAATTGACATTTCTGCAGGTCATCATGAAAAAGTGGTTACCAGTCTGCTTGCGGAGGCTGCTGCCCATCATACAAACCTGCTGTCACTTCAGGTGCAGGAACCAAATTTGGAGCGCCTATTTCTGAATCTGACCGGCCGCACTTTGCGGGATTGAGGAGGGGCGGCTATGAAAAAAAGCATATGGATCGCATGGAAAGATGTCAAAATCAGAACCAAGGACAGAAAAGGATTTATGATGCTTATCTTAATGCCGCTGATCCTAACGTGTATTTTAGGGGCGGCGCTTGGATCGGTTGTTGACGGAGGCAGCCAGATTGATGACATCACTGTCGGCTATGTCCAATCAGATCAGTCAGAAGCAGCGAACATGTTTAGAATAGATGTGCTCAAAAAAATGAAGTCGATAAGGGTCACACAAGCCAGCAGTGAAGACGAGATAAAAAAACTGATTGCTGAAAAGAAAATCGATGTCGGCCTCGTCATTCCGAATCATTGGGAAGCCGGCAAAATGTCAGCTTTTGTTTATGTAAATCCTGATCAAACATTAAAACGTTCCATTATCGAAACAGCCGCCGCATCTTTCATAGACCAATATAAAGCGGTAAAAGAAGCCGCGTCAGCCTCAATGGACTACCTCAGCAAAACGGAAGCTGTCAAGCAAGGAAAACTTGATCCTTCACATTTTGCAGAAAAGCTGGTCAAGACGCTCGAAAAAGAAACGGGTAACAAGCTCACTGTGACGGAAACATCAGTCGGCAACAAGGCAGTTAGCAGTTTTCAATACTATTCGGCGGCAATGCTTTGCATGTTCATGCTGTTTCATATGACAGTCGGGGCGAAATCATTTTTACAGGAAAAGGAGACGGAAACGCTTGCCAGAATGCTGATGACGCCTGCGCAAAAATACGCCATTCTCCTCGGAAAGTGGCTCGGGACGTATCTATTTGCTATCATACAATTTTTCATATTTCTGATTGTCACGATCAATGTATTTAGTGTGGACTGGGGTGGCAATCTGCTGTTTGTGAGTGTACTCGGGCTTGCTTACGCTGCAGCTGTATCAGGCATTTCAATGCTGCTTGCGTCGTGCATCAGCGATATGAAATCGGCTGATGCCATAGGCGGCTTCGGCATTCAATTGCTTGCGGTTCTCGGCGGGTCCATGCTGCCGCTGTACCAATTTCCGGACTTCTTACAGTCTGTATCCAAAACGGTTCCGAATCGATGGGCGCTTGACGGCTTTCTTTCTTTAATGGAAGGGGGAGGCTGGGCTGACCTTCAAACGCCCGTGTTTCTTTTTGCGGCGATCGGCCTTTGTTCGCTCGTGCTTGGTATTAGACGGCTTCATACAAGATAGGAGGTACACCAAGGTGAAAAAAATGATAGCCATTTGCGGCATTGAGCTTTCTCTCATTTTCAAGAAGCGGCAGAATTATTTGGTGATGTTTGCTACCCCGCTTTTGCTGACCTTTGTATTTGGGAGTATGCTTGGCAGTAATGATGACAAGCTGCGCCTTGCAATCGTTGATCAGGACGACACGATCCTCTCACAGCATTATATTCGGCAGCTGAAGGCACACGATGAGATGTACACATTCGAAAACATGTCTGAGAGCAAAGCGTCAGAAAAGCTGAAGCAAAAGAAAATAGCCGGGATTATCGTCATTTCCCGCTCGTTCCAGACACAGCTCGAAAAAGGAAAACATCCTGAGCTGATCTTCCGCCACGGCCCGGAGCTGTCGGAAGCGCCTATGGCTAAACAGTATGCGGAAACCACATTGGCAAAGCTCAATATTCAGGTATCCGCGGCGAAAACGGCGGCTCAGGCAGCGGGAGAGAACTGGAAGGCGGCTTATAAAACAGTGATCGCCAAGGATCATAAAGATGCAGCTCCAGCCGTAAAACAAAAGACGCTCAGCGATAAAAAAGAAGGCACAGGAGGAGGTGACACAGCCTCCAGAGCAGCAGGCTTTTCCATCCTGTTTGTCATGCTGACAATGGTGGGGGCTGCGGGAACAATTTTAGAAGCAAGAAAAAGCGGCGTCTGGTCCAGGTTGCTTACAGCCTCTGTCAGCCGAGCGGAAATCGGTGCAGGGTATGTGCTGTCCTTCTTTGTCATTGGCTGGATTCAATTTGCCATATTACTACTCGCAACCCATTGGCTGTTTGGCATCAACTGGGGCAACCCTGTTGCAGTTATTGTGTTAGTATCGTTTTTTCTGCTGACCGTTGTCGGCATTGGATTGGTGATAGCGGCCAATGTTAGAACGCCAGAACAGCAGCTTGCGTTTGGAAACTTGTTCGTCATCGCAACGTGTATGGTAAGCGGAATGTATTGGCCGATAGACATTGAACCGACATTTATGCAGACCATCGCTGAATTTCTTCCGCAAAAGTGGGCGATGAGCGGACTGACTGAGATTATGGCTAACGACGCGCACATCACAGATATTCTCGGGATCTGCGGCATCTTGCTTGCTTTTGCAGCCATTACCTTTACAGTGGGGTTAAAAGCGCTCCGCGCCTAAAAAACATCTGCCTTCGGGGCAGATGTTTTTGGCAATCATTTTGCTTTTTTTGTAAGCTTAAGTCTCTATTCCAAATGCTGTTTCACGGAAGGCCTGTCGCTGTCGATGATGCTGTATAACACAGAATTGCGGAATGTTCCATCTTTTCTGATCATTTGGTTTCGCAACATGCCTTCTTTGACTGCTCCCAGCCGTTCAATCGCCTTATGCGATCTGATATTCCGCTCATCCGTTTTAAACTGCACCCGAATCGTATTCAGCTGTTCAAAGCAGTATTGCAACAGCAAATATTTGCATTCAGTGTTGACTGAGGTGCCCCACATCGGAGGGTGAAACCATGTCCAGCCGATCTCAAGGCTCCTTGAGACGGATGACATATACAGAAATCGTGTCGTTCCGACGATTTTATCAGTTTCCCGTTGAATCATCACAAACGGAAATTCTGCTCAAGGCTCTTTCGTTTGCAGTACTTCCTCAACAAAAGCCTCCATATCAGGCAGCCTTGTAATGGTTTTCGGTAAATGGGTCCAGACGTTTATATCCGCAGCTTCATATAATCCTTGGATATGGGCACCACTCGGATCAGTTCCCCAGTTAATTCATGCAATGTCACATTCATTGTTCGTCCCCGCATTAAGACTTGGAGCAGCCAAGGCCGCTCCCGCTAATCCTCATCTATCATAGCTAACATCGACTCCAGCCAAGAAACGTAGTTTTTCTCCCGCTCCAGCGCTTTTGTCAGCACGAGATAGTGGCCGAAGTCCGGTGAAGAAAATGACATCGGTTCTGCTGAAGCCATAAGCTTTTCATAGTTTCCCTGCAGATCAGACAGCTTGGCCTTGCGTTTCAGCAGTTGGTCTGTGAACAAATCAGAAGCTTCCTGCCGCGATAGAGATGAGATGAAATATGCCTTCAGCATAAATTCATCCTTCACCGTCTCCGGTATCGGCTGGTGGCGGATCAGCCAGTCATGCAGCTCCTGCTTTCCGCTGTCTGTCAGGGTGTACATCTTTTTCTCCAGCTTTGTGCCTTGAATTGTTGTCCGGAACGTAATAAACCCTTCATCCGTCAGCTTTTTGAGCTCAGGATAAATTTGGCTGTGCTTGGCGCTCCAAAATTGGCCGAGCTCCTCTTTAAAATAACTTGTAATATCATATCCGCTCAATTCGCCTTTTCGCAAAAGCCCTAATATGGCATATTTTAATACTCTCATGCTATCCTCCGTGTCTATAGCTGTTTCGCAACAAAATGAGCAAGTGCTCATCATGATCTTAACTGCCTATTCCCCTTATTATAGAAAAGGGAGGAAGGGAACACAACCGGTCTACCTGTGAAAGTAAGATCAAAGATACGTAATGATTCAGAGACTTCACCGAGCATATAAAAATGATATATTTAAATGTAATTTTCTGAAAAAAGCATGACAATATAGATTATTTATGTATAATAGGAAATTGGTGGTACAAACATTTAAGGGGGAATGAACGTGAAAAAAATACTTTTTGCATCCACTATCTGTTTATCGCTGATTCTATCTGTTCTAGCCGCTCCGCCGTCAAGCGCAAAAGCTGAATCAGTACATAATCCTGTCGTTCTTGTTCATGGAATAAGCGGTGCCTCATACAACTTTTTTGCTATTAAAAACTATTTAATTTCTCAAGGTTGGCAAAGCAACAAACTGTATGCAATTGATTTTTATGATAAAACAGGGAACAATCTAAATAACGGCCCGCAGCTCGCTTCATATGTCGACCGTGTTTTAAAAGAGACGGGGGCCAAGAAAGTTGATATTGTGGCTCATAGTATGGGAGGCGCCAACACACTGTACTATATTAAATATCTAGGCGGGGGCAACAAGATTCAGAATGTTGTAACACTTGGAGGGGCTAATGGTTTAGTGTCATCTGTTGCGCTGCCAGGCACAGACCCTAATCAAAAGATTCTCTATACATCTATTTACAGTCTAAATGATGAAATTGTAATCAATAGTCTTTCAAGACTGCAAGGAGCAAGAAATATTCAGCTTTATGGCATCGGCCATATCGGCTTGCTTTCGAATAGCCAAGTGAACGGCTATATCAAAGAAGGTCTGAATGGCGGAGGCCTCAATACAAATTAATATCTCCATAAAAAACCTGCGGCTCTGTTACAGCAGGTTTTTTTGCATTCTCTTAGCAATCTCGTCTGAGAAAGATACGCTAAAAAGTCAGATGCTTTTATGATCTTAGTTAATAGTACATACTCAAATTTATGACATCAGGCACTTTTTCAAATAAAGCAGACATGTTAAGGTACAACCATCGATTTCTAAAAATTTGAAATAAAAGGAGCGCTGTTATGCAAATTAAAGAAATTTTTATGATCCGCTGCATTTCGTGCTTAAGTGTCGTTTTGCTCCATATCATTTCAATGGTCCTGATGCTTCAGGCAGAAGCTCTCGCAAATATTACCCACACTGTAGATTCATTTCGCACACTCCTGATGTTTAGCACGCCAGCTTTCATTTTCATCTCTGAATTTTTGCTGGCCCGTTCTTATCCTGACGGGGTGCCGGACGGTTTTTTAAAGAAGCGGGGGAAAGTGATTTTCGTTCCTTTTTTATTTATCGCTGCTATCGATGCGTTGCTGATGACCAGTGCGATGGGGGGAGAGGTAACCTTTTTTGCGTTTGTGCAAAAGTACCTGGCGAACGTATTGTTAGGGAACTTTATCGGATACTTCATTCTCGTCATCTTTCAATTTTACATTCTGCATATGATGTTTCATAAGTATTTGAAAAAAACATCGCCGAAATGGGTGCTGTCCATCTCATTTGTGGTGACAGCCGTTTATTTAAGTTATTTCTCAGCAGTCAGCCCGGCTCCTGCTTCAGAAGCGGGCGGGGCGTTCCCATTCTTCTGGGTTCCGTTCGCAGGCTGGCTTTTCTACTTTTGTCTTGCCTACTATTGTGGAAAAGAGTACAAGCGCTTTTTAGCGCTGTTGAACCAATACCGCTGGTTGGTATACGGCGCCGCAATTGCTTCTGGAGCGCTGGTTGTCACTGTTTCTTATGTAGGCGAAATCGGCATGATCAGCTCAAAACGGCCTGATATCATGCTGTACTCGATAAGCATGATTTTCCTGTGTTTTCACTTGTTTTCTAAAATAAAGCATGTGCCGAAAATCATGATGTTTATCAGCAACTATTCCTTTTCGATTTATCTGCTCCATGCTTATTTTATGATCATAGGCTACGTGCTGCTTTTAAATATGCCTGAAATACCTGCCGTACCGGCTGTTCTCCTATTGTTTGCCGTGTGCACAGCCGGCCCGATCCTGACCTCATGGGCACTGAATAAATGTAAATACGGTTATTTATTTGTTGGGAAGGTCTATCAGCCAAAACAGAAGAAAGTAACAGTAGAAGTGCGTGATCACGCGGGGTGAAAAATAAGCGGCAGGAGAGAGGCTCCTGCCGTTTGTAATGTGTTATTCTGTTTACATTATGATTGTAGTCCTTCAACCTTCAGCGGGTTTAATTTATGCACGTGCACAATCTTTTTCTTGTAAAATAAAGGAGAAGATTGAACTGAAGGGAGAACATACATGGCAACAGCAAATCTGAGCTACTCAATAGGAGAATACAAGCCGAGGGAATCCATATCGAAGGAGCAAAAAGATGAATGGATTCAGGCGCTTGAAAAAGTGCCTGCCAAACTGAAGCTAGCCGTAGAAGGCATGACAGCCAGCCAGCTTGACACACCGTACCGGGACGGGGGATGGACCGTTCGGCAAGTTGTTCACCATCTGGCTGACAGTCATATGAACAGCTATATACGTTTTAAATTGAGCTTGACGGAAGAGACACCGGCCATCCGTCCATATAATGAAAAAGCGTGGTCTGAAAAACAGCAGATCCGAGCGGTTCACTCGCGCTTTTACAGGAGCTTCACGGACGATGGACGGCTCTTCTCCGCAGTCTAACGAAGCAGCAATTTCAGCGCGGGTTTTACCATCCCGATACAAAGGAGATCATGACGCTAGAAAACGCGCTAGGGCTGTATGTCTGGCACTCACATCACCATATCGCTCATATTACGGAACTTTCCAAACGGATGGGGTGGTCTTAACGCTTTTGCCGGCGGAAAGCCGGGAGACTGATTGCTGCAACCACCAGCAGTGAAATCACGGCCGCCGCCGCATATAAATGATCATAGCCGCTGGCAACACTTGCATGAATGGCATCGCTTATCGCAGTTTTGACTTCAGGCACAGGTATGCGTTCGATCTGTTCTTGTAAAGAAGAAACATCTGAACTGTCGATCTCGGGAATCATCTGCATATCCTTCCCTGACTGGCCGCTGTCCGATAAGCGGCTGCTGATTTCATCACCGATTTGGTCAAACCCGGCTGTGATAAAACCTGCATAAAGAGTAGGCGCCAATGTCAGGCCAATTTGCCTTACCAATGATAGCGTGCCAAGCGCCGTGCCCTTATTCGTTTTCGCTGCCTCTGATACAAGGACGTTCAGCGGCGCGCCTAACAGAAAGCCAAAACCAATCCCAGCTACCACACTTGCGATTACAAACTCCCATTTCTCCGTCACCCAGAGCGGAAATAAAGCAAATCCCGCACATGAAATGATTCCCGAAAGAACAACCGTTTTCACCGGCCCTTTTTTGTCGGTGAGCGCTCCGCCAAGCCAAGCGCCGATGCCGGAAGCTAACGCAAGCGGTGTCATCCAATAGCCTGCTTTTGCGGCCGAGACACCCAAATACTGCTCAACATATGACGGGATAAAAATGACCGCCGCCAACAGTCCCCCGGATAACAAACCGATGATAAGCGTGCGCTGAAACATGTGGTTCCTCAGAAGAGAATACGCCAAAATCGGATCTCCCCCGCGCCTTTCAACCCTCTTTTCAAACGAGATAAGCGCTGCAAAACATAGAATGCCAAATATAATACACCCATAAACCTCCGGATTTCCCAAGCTGTTCAAAAGATTTGCTCCGTCAAGATTCGTCATGCCGTACATCACAGCTAAAATTGACAGGGACAGAAGGAAGATTCCGGCCGTATCGAGTCGCTTAGCCTCAGGCGCTTTTGTTTCCGCAATAAAACATGCACCGAAAACAACCAATAGCACGGCAATCGGCAAATTAATTAAAAACAGCCAATGCCAAGAACCGGTCCAATCAAGCAGAAAGCTTCCGATATTCGGCCCGAGCACAGCGGCCATCCCGTTCATCGCACCAAGCAGCCCAAGTGCTTTTCCCTGTTTTTCCTTTGGAAGTGTAGCGAGAATGTGAGAGCTGCCGATAATGAAAATCCCGCCGCCACCAAGCGCCTGAATCAGCCGTGAGATTAGAAAGAGCGGGAAGCTTTGGCTCAAAGCAACAAGCAAAGAACCGAGTCCGAACAAGCAAACCTCAATGAGAAAGAGTTTCTTTCTGCCGTAGCGGTCGGAAAGCTTTCCGACGATCGGCACACTGACGCTAAGGCCGAGCGTGTATAGGGTAATGCCCCATGACCCCCAGGAAGGAGAAACGGCAAACGACTCGTTTATCGTTGTTAAAGCAGCAGAAATAATTCCGTTATCCAGCGCAGCCATAAACACACCAATCGTAAACAGGCTGATCGCCCACTTTTGGCTTTTCTGCACTGTCAATGCTTCAGTCATATTCTTCATCTCCTTTTTAATTCACTTTAAATATATTATTCATTTGAAATGAACTAAATGTCAAATAAAAAAAGCCTGACACCTCGCTTTGCGGATGACAGACTTACAGAGTTATTCTTTTTTTGCTTTCTCTAATGCTCTTGAAAGGATAGACAGCCCTTCGGATACAGCCTGCTTTTCTTCTGGGGACAGCAGCTCCAATGAACGCTTTAATTTCAAGTGGCCTTTTTCATAAAGCCCCCGAAAAATATTTTTTGCATTCTCCGTCAACTGAACAACGACTGAACGGCGGTCCTCCTCAGAATGTGAGCGTTTGACAAACCCTGATTTCTCAAGGCGGTCAAGCAGTCCTGTTGTATTGGATAAGGAAGCCCCCATTTTTTCTGCAATGTCGCTGACCTTCAGTGTACCATGGTTGTTTAATAGCATGAGCACTTTCATTTGCGGCATGCTCATATCCAGCTTCATCCATTCGGACACATCACCGAGGCCGGCAGAGGTTAGTACTTTCATATAGAGCACCCATATTTCCCGTTCCTCAGATGAAAGAATGTCTTCGTTTAATACCGTTGTATCATGTAGATTGTATTCCATTTCATCACTTCCTCATCATTCACTCCTCTTACATAATACTCGATTTTCACCCCTGATAGAAAGTGAGCGGGAACCGCATGCGGGACTTTGTCCGAAAAATAACGGTAGTGTATAATGAGTTGGAGATTATTGGGGGAGAAGAGCGAACTAGATTATGATTGGAGAGACCATTGCTGATTAAAAAGAATGCTTTATCAATTTTAAAAATCGTTTTTCCTATTGCAGTTTTATTATTTGTTATTTATCAATCGAAAAAAGAACTGACAAATCTGTCATTCAAACGTACGCTCATGGTCATCAACGGACTTGAGCGAACGGACTTATTCATCCTTGTATTGATCGGCTTGCTGGCTGTTGCGGCTATGTCGCTGTATGATTACGTCCTGAAATACTCATTGCGCCTATCGATTACAAACGGAAAGGTATTCAGGGTTTCATGGATCGCTAATTCATTTAATAACGTCCTTGGATTCGGCGGATTAGCCGGAGTCGGGTTAAGAATGATGTTTTATAAAGAGCATACGAAAGACCACAAGGCGCTCGTCAAAGGAATTGCCTGGCTTACTTCATCTATGCTGCTCGGGTTATCAGTTTTCAGCATTTTCGTCGCCGCACGAGTGTTGCCAGTGGATGAAGTCATTAATGAAAAGCCTTGGCTATGGGCGGTCGTTATCGGTTTCGCACTGATTATGCCGGTATCTTTGGCGGTGGCTAAAATAAAGGGCCGCAAAGGCGGAGACGAAGAGAATTCGGACAAAGTGAAAAATCCAATTTTCGCTTATATCGGCGCTTCTGTTGCCGAATGGTTTATGGCTGGAATCGTCATCTATCTGTCATTGTTCGCTATGGGCATTCAGGCTGATATCAGGTATGTGTTCGGAGTGTTCGTCATTGCGTCGATCGGAGGAATGATTAGCCTTGTGCCGGGCGGCTTCGGCTCGTTTGACCTTTTGTTTTTGCTCGGGATGGAGCAGTTTGGCTATCATCAGGAGGCCATTGTTACTTCTATTGTTTTATACAGGCTCGTCTATTCATTTATCCCATTCGTTTTGGGACTGTTCTTTGCTGCCGGCGATCTGACCGAAAATACAATGAAACGGCTCGAAACGAACCCGCGTATCGCGCCTGCAATTGAGACGACAAACGTTTTGCTTGTCGTACAACGGGCGATATTAGTGAAAATTTTGCAAGGATCACTTTCGCTTATTGTTTTCGTTGCAGGCCTGATTGTTCTGGCTTCAGTATCCCTGCCGATTGACAGGCTGACCGTCATACCGCACATTCCGCGCCCGGGTCTTTTGCTGTTCAACGGCCTATCCTTAAGCTCAGCGCTCATTCTGCTGATTTTGCCGATTGAGCTTTATAAACGGACAAAACGTTCCTATACGATGGCCATTACAGCGCTTGTCGGCGGCTTTGTGTTCAGCTTTTTAAAAGGACTTAACATCAGTGCGATATTCGTGCTGCCGATGATTATCGTATTACTCGTACTTTTGAAAAAACAATTTGTTCGAGAACAGGCATCCTATACGCTGGGACAATTGATTTTCGCTGTGGCGCTGTTTACCGTGGCACTCTTTAACTACAATCTGATCGCGGGCTTTATTTGGGACCGGATGAAAAAGGTGATGCGCCACGAATATTTCGTCCACAGCGATTCTCATATCACGCATGCGACGATCATGGCGATTATCATCGTGCCGCTGTTCTTCTTCATATTTACAATGGTATATTATAAGAAGACAAAACCAATCGGGGAAAAAGCTGACCCCGAACGCCTTGCTTCGTTTTTAAGTGAAAAAGGCGGCAACGCGCTGAGCCATCTCGGCTATCTTGGAGATAAGCGGTTTTATTTTTCAAGTGATGGGAATGCACTTCTTCTATTTGGAAAAATCGCCAGAAGGCTGGTCGTGCTCGGCGATCCGTCAGGCCAAAAAGAATCGTTCCCGCTTGTGCTGGAAGAATTTCTGAATGAAGCGCATCAGAAGGGCTTCAGTGTTTTGTTCTATCAAATTGAACGAGAGGACATGGCGCTGTATCACGATTTTGGCTATAACTTCTTTAAGCTGGGTGAGGAAGCCTATGTGGATTTAAACACATTTACCCTGACAGGGAAGAAAAAAGCCGGCCTTCGGGCAATCAATAACCGATTTGAGCGGGAGGAATATAGCTTCCATGTGGGACATCCCCCATTTTCTGATGTGTTTTTGGAGGAACTGAAACAAATCTCAGATGAATGGCTCGGCTCGAAAAAGGAGAAGGGATTCTCACTCGGATTTTTTGATCCTTCATATTTACAAAAAGCGCCGATTGCCTACATGAAAAATGCAGAAGGAGAAATCGTTGCATTTGCTAATGTCATGCCGATGTATCAGGAAGGAGAAATATCAGTCGATCTGATGCGCTACCGCGACGACGCCCCGAATGGCATTATGGACGCATTATTCATCCGCATGTTCTTATGGGCGAAGGAGGAAGGCTGCAAGTCGTTTAACATGGGGATGGCGCCATTGGCCAATGTCGGCACCGCCTTTACATCCTTCTGGTCAGAACGATTTGCCGCTGTCATCTTTAATAATGTCAGATACATGTACAGCTTTAGCGGGCTCAGGGCCTTTAAAGAAAAATACAAACCGGAATGGCGCGGAAAATACTTGGCGTACCGGAAAAACAGATCTCTTTCCGTCACCATGTTCCTCGTCACACGGCTGATCGGCAAAAGCAATAAAGACTCCGCCTAACCAGACAGAGTCCTAGCGTGTCGACAAACCCTCGCACTCGTTGTCTAGGCTGCGCTTCGGTGCTCACGTGTGATGAAAAGAACGGGGGTTAAATGATCAAGCGTCCTGCCTAAACACCGACGTCCAACGATGAAAGCCTGCTCCGATGCTCGTCCATCCTAGACTTCAAAGGTTTTTCTATCACGCTGAAAAGATGACAAAATCCTAAAAGATTAATTGTTTTAGGATTCTATCAAAAACCCATTTTCTTTTGAAAATGGGTTTTCTTAATAATACTGAAAATTCATAATCATTTTTGCTATACTGACAGAGACATTGATAAAGAAAGGGAGGCAGACAAGTGAAAGAAATAGAGGTTTTAAAATATGAAGCATTTACAAGCAGTCCCGGCAAAGGAAACCCCGCAGGTGTCGTATTGCATGGAGACAATTATACTGAAGAAGAGATGCAGATCATAGCTGAGCGTGCCGGATATTCAGAAACCTCCTTTATCCGGAAAAGCGAGCCGGCTGATCTCGAACTCCGTTACTTTACCCCTGGACACGAAATGAATTTGTGTGGTCATGCAACAGTTGCTTCTCTTTACTCATTATGTGAAAAAGGGATGCTGGAGAGCGGTAAAACGTACAGCATCCAGACAAAAGCCGGTATCCTGCCTGTGAAGATTTCTGAAAAAGAAGGCCGCATTCATATCACGCTTGAACAGGCTTCGCCGCAATTCAAACCATTTACAGGCGATCGGAAAAAACTTGCGGCCGCATTGGGAATTACGGAAGAAGATTTTCATGACGATCTTCCGATTATGTTTGGAAGCACTGGCATATGGACAGCCATCATTCCGCTTGCATCACTAGAGGCCTCAAAAAAAATGGTGCCTGATAACAAACAATTTCCGGAAGTGTTAGTTGATCTGCCGAAGGCTTCGGTCCACCCGTTTACCTTTGAAACCGTTCACCCTGACAGCGACCTGCATGGACGCCACTTTTCATCTCCGTTTTCGGGAACGATAGAAGACCCTGTGACGGGCACAGCATCCGGTGTGATGGGGGCATATATGAAACAGTACGGCAATACCGAGCAGCGTAAATTTACCATTGAACAAGGGCAGGAAATCGGGAAAGACGGAAAAGTGGAAATCGAAATAAACGAGGAAGGCGATCATGTGAAAGTGAACATGACAGGAACGGCAGTATACTCAGAAACCCGTATTCTTAAAATCTAATACAGGTCATGGTTTACAAAAAGATGCACTTTCCGTTATCATTATGAATGATAATCATTTTCAATTGCTTAGGAAGGTGAAACGGTATGCCTCAATCCGAACAGATAGAACAACATTCAGCACTGCGGGACATCATACGCAGCAGAAGATCAATTCGAAAATTTAAACAAGAGCCAGTGCCTTCAGCAGTCATTCTTGACATGCTTGAAACCGCAAAATATGCGCCAAATCACAGAGTGACAGAGCCATGGAGATTTATTTACGTTTCCAGTGAAACAGGAAAAACAAATCTGATCAACACATTTGCAGCATTCTCTAAAAAATCCAAGCCGGATATGACAGAGGAAAAGCTTCATAATTTCAAAAACACACTTGGACGCGTCCCCGGATTTCTGCTCGTCGTGTTTCAGGAAGATGAAAACGAAAGAGCACGAGACGATGATTTTGCGGCAACCAGCTCATTGATTCAAAATCTTCAGCTTCTTGCCTGGGAAAAAGGAATCGGCATGGTTTGGAAAAGCGGAAAAATTCTTTACGACAAAGAAGTGCATCAGGCCTTTGGTTTACAGGATAATGAACGATTCGCGGCCATCATACAAACGGGCTATCCTGATGAAGCACCCGAAGTAAAAAAACGCACGCCGATCCGTGAACGGTTCACCGACATGTAAAAAACCCCCTGTCTCAAACGGAGACAAGGGGTTTTTTATTAACGGTTTTTCTTTTTCACTCTGTTGTCTGCTGCTTTTGCACGTTCTTGCGCTTCGCGGTCATCCGCATCAGCAAGCTCGCTTGAATATTCTTCGTAAACGCCGTCAGTTTCCCTTTTTAATGCGTCGGGAACTTGAGGAAGCTTTTGTTTGTTTTTATCACGGTTTTTGTGGATATGATTTCTGCCCATATCAAATTCCCCCTAAAAAGTGATATCAAACAAACATAGTATCTGGCATAAAGGGGCTATGTATTCCTATTTCCGCTTAGCAGCTTTTTCCGCTTTTTTAAATTCGCCTGAATAAAGAACTTCTTGCATTTTTTTCAGGTTGGCGCCTTGCTGGTGCTTCTCCCTCTTCTTTTCCATAAAAAGGACCTCCTTCAACCATGTTATTCTTAAGGTTGACGCTTCTATCCGTTTTTATACAGTCTTTCGGACCGTGATCAGCTGTGAGAGTGCCAATTCAAGGTCCGAATATGAAAAACGAAATCCAGAGATCATCGCTTTTTTAGGAAGAGCGCGCTGTCCTTTTACAATCAGAAGACTCATTTCACCCAATGCTTTTGATAAAAAGAATTCCGGGACAGGGAGCCAGTGCGGGCGGTGCTTCACCCGTGCAATCGTTTTTCCGAATTGTTTCATTTCCACAGGATTGGGCGCAGTGACATTCATGGGTCCTGAGATTCCGGTGTGTTCTATTGCGTAACGGATCATCTGGGCCGCGTCCTCGACGTGAATCCATGACAGCCACTGTCTGCCGGTTCCGATCGTTCCGCCGGCCAGAAGCTTATAGGGAAGAACCATGAGCGGAAGAGCGCCTTTTTCTCCAAGCATCACACCAAATCTCGCATAAACCGTCCGGATGCCCATCGCCTCAATTTTCTGTCCTTCCTTTTCCCACAAATGCGCAGTATGGCTGAGAAAATCCTCATCTGATGTTACAGATTCCTCTGTAAAGGTTTTCTCAAGACTAGTGCCGTAAATACCCACGGCACTGGCTTGGATCAATGCCTTCGGTTTTTCATTTTGTTTAAGAATTAGCCGCCGGACTTCACGCGTCGCATTGATACGGCTGGAGAGAATGTGCTGCTTCGTTTTTTCTGTCCAGCGGCCAAAAATCGATTTTCCCGCAAGATTCACCCAAACATCGATAGGAGGAAGTTCATGCTCCGGCGCGGCTCCTTCCGTCAGCCATTGGACATATGTCATATTTTTTTGTTCAGTTTCCCTTGCGTTTCTTGATAAAATATAAACATGGTGTCCCTGTCGGGTAAGAACGCCTGTCAGATGCAGGCCGAGAAAACCGGTTCCGCCCGTCATTGCTATATTCATGAATATCTCTCCTCATCGTTCTAGTAAATATACTTTACCTCATTTTAATAAAAGAAAACGCGTTTCAGGCCTGAGAAGGGAGAATAAGATGCCATTTATTACAAAAATATCAACGCAAAAGAAGAATACGGAACGCTTCAATATCTTTCTCGATGAAAAATACGCTTTTAGTGTGGACGCGGACGTGCTCGTGAAATTTGACCTCAAAAAGGGAAAAGAACTTGATGACCTTGACATCATTGAGATTCAATACGGCGATGAAGTAAAGAAAGGCTTCAACCGTGCGCTTGAATTTTTATCCTACCGGATGAGGTCAACGAAAGAGGTTGAGGACCACTTGAAGAAAAAAGAAACCTCGGCGCCCGTCATTGTGGAAGTCATCCATAAGCTGAACGACTACAAGTACTTAAACGACCAGGAATTTGCCGCGGCCTATGTCAGCACCCACAAAAAAACGAATGGAAAAGGCCCTGACGTTTTGTTCAGAGAGCTGAGAGCAAAGGGAATCGACGACGATACAATTAAGGAGGCGCTTAGTTCCTTTTCCTTTGAAGACCAGACGAGAGAAGCGGTCAAGCACGTTGAAAAGCTTCTCAAAAAAGATAAGAAGCTCTCGACGAAAGAGCTCAAACAGCGTGCCCAGATGCAGCTACAGCGCAAGGGCTTCTCATTTGATGTCATCACCGCGGCACTGGAGCAGATTGAATATGAAAATGATGAAGACACAGAGAAAGAGGCGTTGCGCCTTCACGCGGAAAAAGCATTTAGAAAATACCGCTATGACGGCTCATATGAAAGTGCCATGAAGGTCAAACAATTTTTATTCCGCAAAGGATTCTCACTCGATTTAATCGATCAATTTCTGCAGGAAGAGGAGTAGCTGAAAAAAAATGGAGAAACGATACAGTCAAATGACACCGCACGAACTCAATACCGAAATCGCATCACTTTCTGAAAAAGCAAGAAAAGCTGAACAACACGGCATCATAAACGAGCTGGCAGTGCTCGAACGGAAAATTACGATGGCAAAAGCATATTTGCTGAACCCGGTAGATTTCTCACCGGGAGAAACTTATCGTGTGGGAGACTCTGAAGACGAGTTTACGATCAGCTATTTAAATGGCGTTTTCGCATGGGGATACAGAACCTCATCCCCTCAGCAAGAGGAAGCGCTGCCAATCTCAGTATTGCAAGAAAAGAAGCAAGCGTAACAGGGAGGCTGACTATCAGCCTCTTTTTTATATGCAGCACATTCACACAAAATCTTAAAGAAAAAATCATTGAACTCACTCCAAAAATCTTTTAAGATGAAACTCGTTGTTTTTTAAAAATCGAAGGAGGCGATGACGTTGCGTATCAAAAACCCATCTGTAAAATTTATTATATTTGTTCTTATGATTTGTACATTTTCAATCGGATACACAGAATACGCAGTGATGGGTATTTTGACGTCGATTGCCAATGACTTTCATATACAAGTTTCATCTGCGGGGCTTCTTGTCACGGCCTATGCGGCAAGCGTTTGTTTGACTGGCCCGATTGTCACCATCATTTCCGTCAAGCTCCCGAGAAAGCCTGTGCTGCTTGGGTTGATGGCGATTTTTATTCTTTCTAATCTGATGAGCGTGCTGGCGCCGAATTTTGCGGTATTGGCTGTCTCAAGAGTTTTATCTGCATCCATTCATGGCGCTTTCTTCGCGATTGCCATGGTATTTGCCAGTGAAATGGTTCCGCCGGAAAAGCGTGCAGCTGCCGCTGCATCAATGAATGGCGGGCTGACAGTAGCTCTCATACTCGGCGTTCCATTCGGTTCTTTTCTCGGAGATGTCCTGAATTGGAGAGCTGTATTTTCCATTATTACGGCCCTGGGTGTCATCGGATTTTTAGGCCTCATGGCTGCTGTGCCGAACAGAAAACCAAAAGTGATCCCAATGCTTATGAATGAGTGGGGGGTATTTAAACACAAACAAGTGCTGTATTCCTTCGCGATTACAATTTTAGGCTATTCCGGCGTCTTTATCGCCTACACCTTTATCGAACCGATTTTGAGACATTCAGCTGGGTTCGGCACGGTCGGTATTACAGGTGCTCTCTTTGCGTACGGATTGGGAGGCGTTGCAGGAAATTTTTTTGCGGGAAAAGTGCCGCTTCCCCTACTGACTCGAACGATGATCGGCGTGATGATCGGTTTGATCGGTGTGCTAGCCGTATTTCCTTACATCTCCATTTACCCGGCTGCAGCCATTATTGCAACATTCTTATTTGGAGCATGCGCATTCGGTACACCTCCTCTGCTGCAAACGAAGGTCATTTCCTCATCTGAGAGCGGCACAACCATTGCCGCTGCTGTCAGTGTGTCGGCGTTTAACCTTGCTAATGCGCTAGGTGCGTGGATCGGTGGATTGATTTTAAGCGGAACAGGCTCTTATTCCTGGCTGTTCGCGGGCGGAGCGCTTATGACCGCATGCGGACTCGTGCTTTCTACCTTCGCACATTTATCTGAAAAGAAGAGCGGCTATGAGTATCAAGTCAATAAAGGGTAAAAAAACAGCTGCAGCACATGCAGCTGTTCTTCTTTATCGTTTGCCAGAGGCTCTCATTCTTTCTTGAGGATGCTGATTGATTGATCCGTCAGCACGCTTTGAAGCATAGTCGTCTTTTGCTCTCGGTTCACCCTGAAATTTGTTTTCGTTTTCGTAAGGAAATCCTTTTGCTTTATTCCGGACCATGTCATTTCCCCCTAGGTTCGAGATCAAAAAGTTGCGTCTTTCCAGATGAAGACGTAAGGTTAGTATATGGAGAACAGCACGTTTTAAAGCGTCATTTATTTCCTGAAGAAAGGAGACTGCACACATGGATACGTATATTGAAAAACTGACAAATCTGCTTCTGGAAAAGAACGATATGATTAGCTATATACAGGCAAAAACGTGGGTGGAATTGTTATGGAGCGATTTTGAAGCAACTTATGCAAAAGCCGGACACGCCTATCAGGGTGAAAAAATGACAGAAAAAATCGTCACACAATGGATCGAAAACTATGGCGGCCAGCTCCATCTTTTCCAAAGCCCTCGTGATGATGTAAATGATTACTTAAACCAAAGCAGAGGCCTCCTGCATTAAAAAAACCTGCCGCTATCATCCGGCAGGTTTTTATTTCTTTAAAATTATCTTAACAGACAGAAAAACTAAACAAAACGTGTTTCATCCGCCTGTCAATTAGGGAATACCACTTATATCTTGTCAAATGCGAGGAGGAGCTTTATATGAAAAAGAAACAAGCAATGCTCGCTTTAACAGCTGCCGCAGGACTGAGTTTGACAGCGCTTTATTCCGCTCCCGCAGCAAAAGCTGCGCTCCTTCACAACATATCTGTCAGCATGCCATCATCTGATTCTTACATCATAAAAGCAGGAAAGCTGAATGTCCGGACTGAGCCAAATCATAAAGGTGAAATTCTTGGCACTTTATCATCAGAACAAAAAGTCACAGTCAATGGTTACGAAAATGCTGATTGGGCTCAAATTCAATTCAAAGGAAAAAAAGCATATATTTCAACACACCTCTTAATGAAAACCGCAAGCCAAGCAAAAACAGCGAAACAGACAGCCTTCTATACACCGACACCTGAAAACGGGAAAGCAAAACAGCTTTCATCCGGCACAGAGGTGACATTACTTGGATGGGGGTTTAGTGAAAACGGCGGATTTGACTTTACATGGGCGTTTGTTGATTATGGCGGAGTCAAGGGATATATTCAGACAAAGGACTTACAAATATGATAAATAAGGCAAGCTGTGGCTTGTCTTTTTGCCTATGTATGAAACATTTCTTCTTTCCGCACGTAACAATGAGAAAGGAGATGATGCTATGGCTGGTTTAGTCGGTGGAGGGCTTATGATCATTGCGGGTATACTGATCAAACTGTTTCCTCCCGAATCCATAAGCAGTGTGTACGGATACAGAACGAGACGTTCAATGTCAGATCAGAGATTATGGGATGAGGCGAACCGTTACAGTGCATCATTGATGATTCTGTCAGGCTTGGTCATTGCGGGACTAGGTTTGCTGCTGAGATCAAACTTGATCATTCTTCAGCTTATCCTGCTGATTGCCGCCTGTGTCATTACGTTTATGCTAACGGAGAAAAGGCTAAAAAACATGACGTACAGTCAAGGAGGAGATACAAGTGGACGGAGTTAAATACCAGTTTGTCAAAACAAACGGAATCACACTCCACGTTGCGGCCGCAGGGCCGGAGGACGGCCGGTTAATTGTCCTGCTCCATGGATTCCCAGAGTTTTGGTACGGCTGGAAAAATCAAATTAAACCGCTCGCCGATGCGGGTTACCGGGTCATTGCTCCTGATCAGCGGGGCTATAATCTCAGTGACAAGCCGGATGGAATTAATTCATATCGGATTGATACATTAAGAGATGATATCATCGGACTTATTTCTCAATTCACAGATGAAAAAGCAATTGTCATCGGACATGACTGGGGAGGAGCTGTCGCTTGGCATCTGGCTTCCACGTGCCCGGAATATCTAGAAAAGCTAATTGCCATCAATATCCCGCACCCGCACATCATGAAAACCGTAACGCCAATTTATCCGCCGCAATGGCTGAAAAGCTCTTATATCGCTTTTTTCCAGCTGCCCGACATACCGGAGGCATCACTAAAGGAAAATGAATATGAAACATTAGACAAAGCAATTGGATTATCGGCCCGTCCTGAGCTTTTTACGTCAGAGGATGTCAGCAAGTACAAAGAAGCGTGGAAACAGCCCGGTGCGCTGACAGCTATGCTGAACTGGTATAGAGCCCTCAGAAAAGGAAGCCTTTCAGAGAAAACCACTTACGAAACAGCACCTTACCGGATGATTTGGGGAATGGAAGACCGCTTTTTAAGCAGAAAGCTTGCGAAAGAGACGGAAAGACATTGCACGAATGGACACCTCATTTTTGTTGATGAAGCTTCCCATTGGATTAACCACGAAAAACCAGCCATCGTCAATCAGCTTATTCTGGAATACCTTAAAAAACAATAAGTCATAATTTTTCTCCATCTGTCTGTCATAATGGCAGACTTTTTCTGCGCGTTTTTTTCATAGTCTGTTTTAAACATGACAAAATAAAAACGATGAATGTCACCATAAAATGTAACAAAAAACAGGTTTAAACGACTTTTAAAAAAGGAATAGCCTTACTGAAGATCTGCCTGCCACTCTCCCTAAGGCAATACTTAATAATAGAATAAAAAAAGAAGGTGCCTTAATGAAGCAAGGATTAATCTCGATTATTATCCCGTCTTACAATGAAGGGTATAATGTTAAACTCATTCATGAATCACTGAAAAAGGAATTCAAGACCATTCATTATGACTATGAAATTTACTTCATAAACGATGGAAGTGTTGATGACACGCTTCAGCAGATTAAAGACTTGGCAGCCGGATGCAGCCGGGTAAAATACATATCCTTTTCTCGGAACTTCGGTAAAGAGGCCGCAATTCTAGCGGGTTTTGAACATGTTCAAGGCGAGGCGGTTATTGTTATGGACGCCGATCTGCAGCATCCAACCTATTTGCTGAAGGAATTTATCAAAGGCTATGAAGAAGGCTATGATCAAGTCATTGCCCAAAGGAACAGAAAAGGGGACAGCCCTGTCCGCTCACTCCTGTCATCTCTTTATTACAAATTCATCAATAAAGCGGTGGAGGTTGATTTGCGTGATGGTGTCGGAGACTTTCGGCTGTTAAGCCGCCAAGCTGTGAACGCTCTTTTGAAGCTAAGCGAAGGCAACCGCTTCTCTAAAGGTCTGTTTTGCTGGATCGGCTTTGATCAGAAAATTGTGTTTTATGAAAATGTCGAACGAAAAAACGGCACATCCAAATGGTCGTTCAGCAGTCTGTTTAACTACGGAATGGACGGCGTCGTTTCATTTAACCATAAGCCGCTGAGAATATGCTTTTATACCGGCATTTTCATCTTGCTGCTTTCCATCATTTATATCATTACTACATTTCTTAAAATTTTAACGAACGGCATTTCTGTACCCGGCTATTTCACAATTATCTCTGCAGTGTTATTTCTCGGCGGGGTTCAGCTGTTAAGTCTCGGAATCATAGGTGAATATATCGGCCGAATTTATTATGAAACAAAAAAACGCCCGCATTACTTGATTAAAGAAGCGAATATCCCGAACAAAGACCTGCCTGAAACGAACGAATTGAAAAGCATGCGGCGTCTGACAAAAATGCACTGAAATCATCAAGCGCCATCGGCAGTGCTTTTTTTGCGTGCTTACAATCTTAAAAGCAAGACTGGAGAAATCATATGAAAAGAAAATATGTCATGATCTATGCGGCCAGTCTGCTGGTTTCCGCTCTTGCACACGCTTTTTTTGTGAAAGAATGGGCGGACGGCAGATATATGACAGGTCCTGGTGACGGGCTTGCGCAAATGATCGTATTTAAAAAATTATTATTTGACCAATATACACACGGGAATTTTTTCTATAATAATTCATTCGGGCTCGGCGGCGGCACGTTCAGTCAACTCGGCTATTATTTTTCTTCTTCCTTTCTTTTTCTTGCGGTATCCGCCGCCGTCTGGCTTCTTCAAGCCGTCCAGCTAATCGGAGAAGCGGATACGCTTTTTTGGGCGGAGTCAGCTGTTTTTATCAGTATTTTTAAACTGAGTCTGATCATTTTTACAGCCGCTGCTGTTTTTCATTACCTTATCAAACATAGAGCGGCGTCGTTTACGGGGGCCGTATTATACGGTGCCTCAATCATTTATTTCCGCCACGAAGCGTATTGGGAATTCTTTACCGATACAATGATTTGGCTTCCGCTGCTTGTTCTCGGAGCAGAAAAAATCATAAGGGAGCGGCGTCCGGCATGGTTTATCATTGCGTGCTCGCTGACGTTAATCAACAACTTTTACTTTGCATACATAAACCTCATATTCATCGGGATTTACGTGCTGTTCAGGTGGCTGATCCGACTGGAAAAGCATGAAGAGAAAAAATGGATTCAATGCAGAATGTTTTTGGTTTCAGGCCTCATTTCTTTTGGCATCAGTGCTGTGGTGTTTGTGCCGGTGGTATACGGTTATTTAAACAACCTGCGCCCCCCGTACAGCCAGAAAATAGAATGGTTTAATTTTGATGATAATATTTTATTTTCGAGCCGGATCATTATTGTGCCGGCCGCCTTTCTGCTGTTTTTATTTCTTGTTTCTTTTTACAAAAACCGCGTGTTTCGTCTCTTTGCCGGATTGAGCCTGCTGTTTATTCTTTTTCATTTCAGCCCGTATACGGCAAGCGTATTTAACGGTTTTTCCGCCCCGCAAAACCGGTTTGAATATGTACTGGCCTTCACCATTGCGGGTGCAGTTGCGGCTGGTTTGTCACAGCTGTCTGAGTCTGAACTGAATTGGAAAGAGCTGCTCCCGGCCATAGCTGTTGTCCTGCTTCTTTACTTGTATCATATCCAAAGATATAAGCTGGATATATGGAAGCCTGCGAATGAAAGCATTTTATTGCTATTGTTCCTGACAATTGCAGCCTTGTTTGCTGTAGCTTTTGCGAAAAAAAGGGCAAAGGTGGCTGTATACGGTGTGATCATTCTTTCTTCACTATTTGTTGCCAACTCCTATCAAAAATACGCACTCTCAGAAGGCGGCGGGCTGGACAGTGTGACTAAAGGATATCTTACGGGTGAGGAATACAAAGGGCAAGAATCATCTGAGCTCATCAGTCGTTTGCAGAAGGAAGACAATGATTCGCTCATGAGAATTGATTGGATGAACGGGGTTCGCAATAATACGCCAATTATTTACGGGTTTAATGGATTCAGCGCCTATTCCAGCATTTTAAACAAACATCTGCTGACTTTCTATTGGAATGATTTGAGCATCGATATGGGGAGAGAAAGCGTCAGCCGTTATGCGTCATTAGGAGACAGGGCAAATTTGTATAGCCTACTTTACGGCAAGTACTATATGACGGAAAAAACAAACGAAGCCAGTGTCCCGTACGGCTTCAAAAAGCACTTGGAATCAGAGCATTATGTGGTTTATGAAAATCAATACATACTTCCTTTCATCAAAACAGCCGAAGCCATATACAGTGAAAGTCAGCTGGACAAATTGCCCGCTCTTGCGAAAGAACAGGCAATGCTGAAAGGAATTGTATTAGCAAATCCATCGGGAAAAACGGAGCAGACACCGAAACTGGCGAATCTCATTCCTCAGTCGGACACCACTGCAAAACATGCACAGTATCAAAACGGACTGCTTACTGTGACTGGAGAAAACGGAGGGGAATTAATCATCACTCCGAAACAGGCGTCATCCTCTCCTGGAGACTACTATGTCAGCTTTTATTTGAAAAGCAAAGCAAAGGACAAAGGATTTACGTTAAGAGTCAATGATTATGTCACAACAAGGAAATCGAACCAATCGATTTATAAAACCGGAGTAAATGATATCACGGTCAGAGTGCCTAAATCAGACCATATTTCAATCAAGCTCCCAAAAGGAACGTATGAGCTTAAAAATATAGCGCTTTATGAAGAAAATTACCAAACACTGAAGAGCGCCGTGCTGCAAAATAAAACAGACAACAAAGAAGACGATCTGAAATGGGATAAGAATAAGCTGACGTTCGCGTATCGTCTTCCAAAAAATCAGTACATCATGCTCCCGATCCCATATGAAAAAGGCTGGGAGTTGAAAATCAACGGGAAACGACAGACGATCGAAAAAGCAGATTATGCTTTCATAGGCTTCAAGGCGCAAAAGGGAGACAATCATATTGAGCTGGCCTACTATCCGCCATACTTTAAAATATCTGCGCTCATATCTCTCGTCAGTCTGCTATTTGCTGCTTTATATATAAGACGAAAAAAAGCCCGGCTCTAAATAGAGCCGAGCTTTAATTTTTTCTGAAGCTTTTCCTCGCTGAATATCCATCCTGTATAGGAGGAGCGTATCGTGAGATCATGGCCGATATGAACGATGGCTACAAACGGATAATGGCCTTTGCTCCGATAACGCAGGTCAATAAATCTTACCTCATAATGATCTTTAAACGTATCGACTTCCCACCGGTAAACCGGAGAAAATGACAGAAACGCCGCGATGTTATCATCCTGCTTTGCAGCATGCATCACTTCGGTTTCAGGAACAGGCACCCGATTAAACGTATCCAGAATCACAACATGTCCTTCCATGCTTCTTCCTACATAGAAAGCATGGGCTGTCGTAACTGCGACCCGCCATTGCCTGAATTTCATCGTCGGTGAAATAATAATGCTTTCAATCTCATCATGAATCATCTCATGTAGCTTCCGTTTAATTCTCAACTGCATGATCAGGCGCACCAAATAATAGCCTGCCAATATGATATATAAGCTGAGAAACGTGATGCCGGGACTGCCGCCCGCATACCAAATCACGATAGCCGCCAGATGGCTGATGAAAATAAATGGATCAAACGTATTAATCAGCCCGAGCGCAACCCATTTTTTCGAAAACGGACGTATGGCCTGTGTCCCGTATGCGTTGAATATATCAACAAAGACATGCAGAACGACTGCCAGCAGAGTCCACAGCCACAGGTGCAGAAAATCGGCCTGCGGATAAAATAAATACAGGATCGCCGGTATGATGACAGACCAAAACAAAACGGCAGGAATTGAATGGGTGAATCCTCTGTGATTTCTTATATAAACAGCATTATTTTTAAGCTTTAACACAGTATCAATATCCGGAGCCTGAGAGCCTGCAAGCGTTGCGATCATAACAGCGTGAGCCATTGCCGGATCTGATCCGACAACAGGGTCAAGCGTCGCAATACCGCCAAGTGCGATGCCCATCACAACATGTGTGCCCGTATCCATAGGTGACCTCCTTGCAGGATTGCCCTGCACATTCACTTTTGTAAGATATTCCCCGTTTTCATATACCCAATATATAACCCGATTCAATCGTTCTCATATGTTTCCGCTTTTTCTTTAGTTCTATTTAATGTAACATATTATCGTACTGTGCCCTTAGTGTACAACAAAAAACAGTCTAAAGAAAAGCGGGGCGCGAAAGACTGGGGAGAAACACATATGAACGTACTTGAAGACAAATTAAAACAAAAAGACATACAGCGATTTCGCGATGATTTAATTTCATGGTTCGAACGAGAGCAGCGCGTTCTGCCGTGGAGAAAGGATCAAGATCCATACAAAGTGTGGGTATCTGAAGTGATGCTGCAGCAAACGAGAGTAGAGACAGTGATTCCTTACTTTCTGCGTTTTGTGGAACAATTCCCGACAGTGGAAGCACTCGCTGAGGCTGATGAAGAAAAAGTATTAAAAGCATGGGAAGGACTCGGCTATTATTCGCGAGTCAGAAATCTGCAAAGCGCGGTAAAAGAAGTGAAACAGGAGTACGGGGGCATTGTTCCTCCAGACGAAAAAGACTTTGGCGGCTTAAAAGGCGTCGGCCCATATACAAAGGGAGCGGTGCTCAGCATTGCATACAATAAACCCATTCCCGCGGTTGACGGAAATGTAATGCGTGTCATGTCCAGAATTCTCTCCATTTGGGATGATATCGCCAAACCGAAAACAAGAGCGATCTTCGAAGACGCAGTCCGTACGTTTATTTCCAAAGAAAAACCATCGGAGTTCAATCAAGGTCTAATGGAGCTTGGAGCCTTAATCTGTACGCCAAAATCACCTTCATGCCTGCTATGCCCTGTTCAGAAGCATTGCTCAGCATTTGAAGAAGGCACTGAACGGGAGCTTCCGGTAAAAAGCAAAAAGAAAAAGCCCGGTATCAAAACAATGGCCGCGATCGTGCTGACTGATGAAGATGGACAAGTGTATATACACAAACGGCCGTCAAAAGGTTTGCTTGCCAACCTGTGGGAATTCCCGAATCTTGAAACACAAAAAGGGATCAAAACCGAGCGTGAACAGCTTACAGCATTTTTAGAAAACGAATATGGGATACAAGCTAATATCAGTGATCTGCAAGGTGTAGTTGAGCACGTTTTCACCCATCTGGTATGGAATATTTCTGTGTTTTTCGGTAAAGTAAAACAAGTGTCGGAAACAGCAGACCTGAAAAAAGTAACGAAGGAAGAGCTCGAACAATTCGCGTTCCCTGTATCACATCAAAAAATTTGGAAAATGGCAGTGGAGGCAGCCGCATACTCGGCTGCTCCGTAAAACATTGTTAATCGTAGGTGACGCGCGTGCCGTGGCTGTAGTCCGCTTCATTGCGCTTCATTCCGCCGCGCGCTTCAATTTCTTGCGTTAATTCCCGGTATTTTGATTGGCCTTCTTCGTTCAAATAAGGCATAATTTGCTGAAAGGCATGATGAAAATAGGCGAGTTCACTGTTTTTCCAATCTTTTTTGGAAACCATGTTTAATTCGCTCATATCACGTCCGACATACATAACAGAAGACCCCCCTTTTAAGTTCTTGCCATTATTGTTTGTGGAAATAAAAGAACTATACGCTACAAGGAGATGAGGAAAAATGGAACAAAATAAATGCGCGCTCGTAACAGGAAGCAGCCGCGGTGTCGGAAAAGCCGCCGCGATCAGACTTGCTGAGAAAGGCTATAACATTGTCATTAACTATGCACGCAGCAAAAAAGCCGCTTTAGAAACAGCGGAGGAAATCGAAAAGCTTGGCGTCAAAGTGCTTATTGTAAAAGCAAACGTAGGACAGCCGGCTAAAATCAAAGAAATGTTTCAGCAAATCGATGAGACGTTCGGCAGACTTGATGTTTTTGTGAATAATGCAGCTTCAGGCGTTCTGAGACCTGTCATGGAACTAGAAGAAACACACTGGGACTGGACGATGAACATTAATGCGAAAGCATTGCTTTTCTGCGCTCAGGAAGCGGCCAAGCTAATGGAAAAGAACGGAGGCGGACATATCGTCAGCATCAGTTCTTTAGGTTCAATTCGCTACCTTGAAAACTACACGACAGTTGGCGTATCAAAAGCGGCGTTAGAAGCTTTAACCCGTTATCTTGCGGTTGAGCTTTCACCAAAACAAATTATCGTCAATGCAGTATCAGGCGGAGCGATTGACACAGATGCGCTTAAACACTTCCCGAACAGAGAGGATCTGCTTGAGGATGCGCGTCAAAACACGCCTGCAGGACGCATGGTGGAAATTAAAGATATGGTTGATACTGTTGAATTTTTAGTCTCTTCCAAGGCTGACATGATCCGCGGACAGACAATTATTGTTGACGGCGGACGCTCACTGCTCGTTTAAAAATTTTTTAAAAAAAGGAATAGCCATACGCTCACCTGCACATTCTAATGACCGTGGAGGTGATAACAATGGCTAACTCAAACAATTTCAGCAAAACAAACGCACAACAAGTTAGAAAACAAAACCAACAATCAGCTGCTGGTCAAGGTCAATTTGGCACTGAATTTGCTAGCGAAACAAACGTTCAGCAAGTCAGAAAACAAAACCAACAATCAGCTTCTGGTCAACAAGGTCAATTCGGCACTGAATTCGCTAGTGAAACGAACGTTCAGCAGGTAAGACAGCAAAACCAATCTGCTGAACAAAACAAACAACAAAACAGCTAATCACTGAAACAGAAAAAAGCACTTCATCTTCGGGTGGAAGTGCTTTTTTTCTGTTTGAAAACGACAAAACTTGTGAAAGGTCTACAGAATGAGTCAAAGGGTTTGCTGTATTGGGATCGAAATGAATAAAGGAGGAAACGTTTATACTTTCACCAGGCTGAAGGAGGAACCGATGACGGAATTTGAAAAGCTGGTAAGTGAACAAATGAAAACGATGGATAAGCTTCTCGATCTCCAATCAGAGCTCGACCGCTGCAAACAAATTGAAGCAGAACTCCGGCATTTGGAAAGGGATGCAAGGCTGCGCGGTATTCAGGATGAAATTGCGGTAAAACGGAAGCATCTTGCCGATATACAGGATATGTTTCAAAAACAAACAGAGCAAGTGATTCGTTCTTATCGCAGCTCAGAAAAGCCGTCTTCCTTTGTGTAGAGAGGAATGTGCCATTCCCCGGCCGGAATGGCTCTTTTATTTTCATTTTTCAATTTGTAACGTTATAATAGGTAAAAGACGTTGTCGGTAAGCAAATTTGGACATACTAACTGTAGGGCTTTATAGAAAGTAGGGGAGAAATATGGGTTATCCCAAGGAAGGAGAAACCATTCAAATTCACAGCTATAAGCATAACGGGCTGATTCATAGAATTTGGAATGAGACAACAATCTTAAAAAGTACAGAAATGTGTGTCATCGGAGCCAATGACCGGACGATGGTAACCGAATCAGACGGCCGGACATGGATAACCAGAGAGCCCGCAATCTGTTATTTTCACGCAAGACAATGGTTTAATGTCATCGGGATGCTGAGGGAAGACGGGGTCCATTACTATTGCAACATCAGTTCTCCGTTTGCCTATGATGGCGAAGCAATTAAATATATTGATTATGACCTAGATGTTAAGGTTTTTCCTGACATGACCTACAATATTCTCGATGAAGACGAATATGATGATCATCGGAAAGCCATGAATTATCCAAAAGAAATCGACAGTATTTTAAGAGACTATTTAAACACGCTGCTCCATTGGATTCACCAGCGTCAGGGACCGTTTGCGCCCGAGTTTGTCGATATGTGGTATGAACGGTATTTGCGCTATACAAAATAATGGTTACGTAAAAACCTGTTGCGGGGTACAACAGGTTTTTCACATGGGCTCACGCACATCATGATAAAGAGAGAGGGGGCATCAACGTGGGGGTTATGAAACGATACATGCAATTCGTCAAACCTTATAAGAAGCAGATTTTCGTTACGGTATTAATCGGGATTGTGAAATTTTCTATTCCGCTTGCTCTCCCATTGCTTCTGAAGTACGTAGTTGACGACATTATTCAAGGAGGCGGCACGGCCAGTGACAAAACAACGTCATTGTTTACCATTATGGCGATTATGTTCGCCTTATTTTTAATTTTGCGTCCGCCTGTTGAATACTATAGGCAATATTTTGCCCAGTGGACAGCCAGCAAGGTGCTATACGATATAAGAGCCAAGCTGTTTGACCATATACAGAAATTGAGCCTTCGTTTTTATGCGAATACAAGAACAGGGGAAGTCATTTCTCGAGTGATCAATGATGTGGAACAAACAAAGGATTTTGTCATCACAGGCCTGATGAATATATGGTTAGATATGCTGACGATTTTGATTGTGATCTCTATCATGTTGACACTGGACATTAAATTAACGCTGATCTCTATCGTTTTATTCCCCTTATACGGTATATCAGTGAAGTATTTTTACGGCCGTTTAAGAAAGCTGACAAGGGAGCGCTCGCAGGCGCTTGCTCAAGTGCAGGGACATTTGCACGAGCGCATCCAAGGCATGCCGGTCATCAGAAGCTTTGCGATAGAAGACCATGAACAGGCTAATTTTAATGAGAAAAACAGCCATTTCTTAGATAAAGCCATCAGCCACACGAATTGGAACGCCAAAACCTTTGCGGTCGTCAATACCATTACAGATTTGGCGCCGCTCATCGTCATTGCGTGCGCCGGCTATTTTGTCATTAATGGACCGCTGACAGTCGGAACAATGGTTGCGTTTGTCGGATATATTGACAGAATGTACAACCCTGTGAGAAGGCTGATTAATTCTTCTACAACATTGACACAGTCGATCGCATCAATGGACAGGGTGTTTGAATTTATTGACGAGCCATATGAACTCACTGACAAACCAAATGCCATTAAAGCTGGACAAATCCACGGAGAAGTGGAATTTCAAAACGTTTCGTTTCAATATGAAAAGGAAAAAGAGAACATTCTCCATGATGTCTCTTTAAAAGTAAATAGAGGAGAAACCGTAGCTCTTGTCGGCATGAGCGGAGGAGGTAAATCAACACTCGTCAGCCTGATCCCGAGATTTTATGATGTGACAAGTGGCAGACTGCTGATTGATGGAACAGATATTCGCGATTATGAGGCGAGAAGCCTTCGCAACCAGGTTGGCATGGTGCTTCAGGATACCTTTTTATTCAGTGAGACAATTCGGGAAAATATCGCAATCGGCAAACCTGACGCCAGCCTTGAAGAGATTATGAAAGCCGCCAAAGCTGCCAATGCCCATGAATTTATTATGAGTTTTCCAGAAGGGTATGAGACCCGGGTGGGAGAAAGAGGCGTTAAGCTGTCAGGCGGACAAAAGCAGCGCATCTCAATCGCGCGGGTGTTTCTGAAAAATCCGCCGCTCCTCATTTTAGATGAAGCGACCTCAGCTCTTGATCTGGAAAGTGAGCATTATATTCAAGAAGCGATGGATAAATTGGCGAAGGACAGAACAACTTTTGTTGTGGCTCACCGTTTATCGACGATTACACATGCCGATAAGATTGTCGTCATGGAAAACGGGACAATCATTGAAATCGGAACCCATAATGAACTCATGGACTATGACAGTCAATATAAGCACTTATTTACCATTCAAAATTTGAGCTAAACATCAATCTTATATCCTTTTAACGAAGGATATAAGATTTTTTTTGTATATAAAAACCCGGCTGGTTAACCGGGTTACTCTTCTGTTTCAATTTCACAGTCTTTCGGATGATACGTTTGAAAACTTGTGATGAGTGTTTCTAAATGTTCGAGCTGCTCGCGGTATTCTACAGCACTTGCCATAATATTGAGCATGTTGTAATCAATAAGCTCATCATCTGTGTTTTGCTGATTTTTTAAAAATGATTTTGTTAAAAGCTGCTTATATCGGATGCCTTCTTCATCCGCGTCTTCATGTGGCTTGATTTTGCCGACAAACCTCATCAAAATCAGTTCATGCCAGTAAAGCAGGTAATCAAGCTCTTCAGTCAGTGTTTCCTGAAACTCTTCAGGCATATGATAGATGTCGTTTTCTAGACGATGCAGCTTCTTCAATGTATCAAGCGCCCGATTTGCAGTAATAATAGCCTGTCTGAACAGGACAAGTTTTCTTGATTTCACATAAGTTGTTTTTTTAACGTAACTTCTTTCTTCTTTATATAGAAGGTATGTCTGATCAAGCTTGATCATTTTTTCTTTCAGTTTTTCAATATCCTCTTTCAAAATCGAATGCTCTGTCGACTGCCGCATGGACAATCTGATCCACTTCAAAATTTCTTCGGTGTTTTCGACGGTATTATGAATAAGCTTTGTTTCGTACTTAGGAGGCAAAAACAAAAGGTTGACGATAAAGGAAGAAAGCACCCCTAAGATGACTGTGCTTGTTCTGATCAGTGCGAACATTAAAAAGTCGTCACCGGCGGATTCTAAAATCGCAATAACAGTTACAAGAGCAATCGAAATGGTATGTTCAATTTTAAGTTTCAGCATGATTGTAATGACAATAACTGCTGTTAACCCGATCATAATCGGGCTTGGTCCGAAAATAAGGCCGAACACTGTGGCAATCACAGCTCCGATGATATTTGCCTGAACCTGGTCAATAATAATGAGAAAAGAGCGGTAAATCGACGGCTGAATCGCAAATATCGCTGCAATTCCAGCGAAAATCGGCGCGGGAAGCCCGATCCACGAAGCCAAGTAAAGAGCAAGTGTAATCGCAATCCCGGTTTTGAAAATGCGGGCACCAAGTTTCATTGGTTTGTGCGTGCATTCCTTTCTATAGTAAATTGTGTGACATAGCAAATGGCTAATCCTTAAAATTCCCGGTAAGTTTATTTGCTAAACAATTAAGTAATATACAGGGATCAACACAAATATTCAAGCTATTTTTCTAGAAAAAAAGACCAAAATCCTACACGCTGTTTGAATCCATAAAAAAACAGGAGCTCAATGCTCCTGTCCAAGTTGTCTGATTCTAGTTTTTAAGGTGTTTAAAAGCATCCTCGACCGCTGCAAGCGTGTCTTTAATATCCTGCTCTGTATGTGCTGTTGTAATAAACCAGGCTTCATATTTAGAAGGTGCTAAATTAATTCCGCGTTCCAGCATCAGCTTGAAAAACGTAGCGAATGTTTCTCCGTCACTGCGTTCAGCCTGCTCGTAATTTTCGACTTTCTCATCAGAGAAATAAACCGTAAGTGCGCCTTTTAACCGGTTGACTGTAATCGTGATGCCATGTGTCTCTGCATGCTGTAAAATGCCTTCCTCCAGCATAGCGCCAAGGCGATCAAGCTTTTGATACACGCCTTCCTCTTTGAGCACTTCCAGACAAGCGATGCCTGATAGGATGGAAGCGGGGTTACCTGCCATTGTTCCAGCCTGATAAGCTGGCCCAAGCGGAGCTACCTGCTCCATAATTTCTTTTTTACCGCCATAGGCGCCAATTGGCAGTCCGCCGCCGATAATTTTCCCGAGTGCTGTTAAATCCGGTTTTACCTGTAATAGATCCTGCGCGCCGCCATACATAAAGCGGAATGCCGTAATGACTTCATCGTAAATAACGAGAGCGCCAGCATCGTGTGTCAGTTCATTTACTTTTTCCAAGAAGCCCTCTTTCGGCTCAACAATTCCGAAGTTGCCGACAATCGGCTCGACGAGAACCGCCGCGATTTCACTGCCCCATTTATCAAGAGCCGCTTTATAGCTTTCGATATCATTAAATGGAACTGTGATCACTTCGTTTGCAATGCTTTTTGGTACACCGGCTGAGTCTGGTGTGCCAAGAGTAGATGGACCGGAACCGGCGGCGACAAGCACAAGATCCGAATGTCCGTGGTAACAGCCTGCAAATTTAATGATTTTTGTCCGGCCTGTATATGCGCGAGCCACGCGGATGGTTGTCATAACAGCTTCAGTTCCCGAATTGACGAATCTTACTTTGTCCATAGCAGGAATGGCTTCTTTGAGCATCTTAGCAAATGTAACCTCATGTTTCGTTGGGGTACCGTACAATACACCATTCTCTGCTGCTTTTTTAATCGCTTCTGTAATATGCGGGTGGGCATGTCCTGTAATAATTGGACCGTACGCCGCTAAATAATCAATGTATTTGTTGCCGTCCACATCCCAAAAATAAGCGCCGTTTGCTTTTTCCATTGCGACGGGAGATCCGCCGCCGACTGCTTTATATGATCTAGACGGACTGTTTACACCGCCGACAATGTGCTCTAATGCCTCATTGTGAAGTTCAATTGATTTAGTATGCAAGAATAAAAACCTCCTATATCTCCATGCGTCCTTTCTATTGTAGCATGCTTCCGAACAAGAACAATGGATTCGGGCTTAAGATGCAAGGGCCGACAGTTGTAATCTGGACAAGAATTGGATACGCTTATTAAAAAAACATCCGGAGGTAACGTAATGACTATAGAAATCGGACAAAAAGCACCTGATCTAGAGTTAAAAGGCGATCATGGGGAAACAGTAACATTATCGGATTATAAAGGAAAGTATATCGTGCTTTACTTTTATCCAAAAGACATGACACCGGGGTGCACAACTGAAGCATGTGATTTTCGTGACAGCCACGAAAGTTTCGCTGAACTGGATGCCGTTATTATTGGCGTCAGCCCGGACAGCCAGGAAAAGCACGGGAAATTTAAAGAGAAGCATAACCTTCCATTTCTGCTTCTTGTTGATGACGAACATAAGCTAGCGGAAGCGTTTGATGTATGGAAGCTTAAGAAAAACTTCGGGAAAGAATATATGGGAATTGAGCGTTCCACTTTTTTAATTGATAAAGAAGGACGGCTCATTAAAGAATGGAGAAAGGTAAAAGTGAAAGATCATGTAGCGGAAGCGCTTCAAACCCTCAAAGATATGTCGGAAAAGTAAATGCGTCTATCAGCCTCAAATGATATGCTTACTTTTACCCTGATATCAATTGACAAATTATCGTAGAAAGAGTTACACTAATTATAAACATTACAATGTAAGAATTTTTTTTAGAAGAGAGGTGCATGACGGATGGCTGCACATGAACTAAAAGAAGCCTTAGAAACGTTGAAGGAAACCGGAGTTCGCATTACTCCTCAACGTCATGCGATTTTGGAATATCTCGTTAACTCTATGGCTCATCCAACAGCGGACGATATATATAAAGCTCTGGAAGGGAAATTTCCTAACATGAGCGTAGCGACGGTATATAACAATTTGCGTGTGTTCCGAGAATCCGGTTTGGTAAAAGAGCTCACATACGGTGATGCTTCCAGCAGATTCGATTTTGTCACATCCGATCACTATCACGCGATTTGTGAAAACTGCGGTAAAATTGTGGACTTCCATTATCCGGGCCTTGATGAAGTGGAGCAGCTCGCTGCTCATGTCACGGGCTTTAAAGTAAGCCACCACCGTTTAGAAATTTACGGTGTCTGCCAAGAGTGTTCGAAAAAAGAAAACCATTAAAAATAAGCTGACCGCACGAAACGGTCAGCTTATTTTATTTGGACATTTTCTTTTTATTATAAGACTCATCAAATTCTTTTCCTTCTAAACCTTTATCTAAAGTCAGCGGCTCTCTGCAATGCATGCACATGTCCACTCTTCCCAAAACCTTTGTCTCTTTTGCACATGCCGGACATATGACACGAACTGCTTTGGTCGAAAGCATTCCGATCCAAAAGTAAACAACTGTGCTGAGACCGATGGATAAAAGCCCAAGTATCATAAACAAACTGGATAGCAAAACTGACTCTTTGAAAAAGATACCGATGTACATAATGATAAACCCAACGAAAACCAAACTTAACGCAAATGTTCTGATTTTATTAATTTTGCTGGAGTATTTCGCCATGTCCATCCCCCTCTAATTTAACTATAGCACAAATCCAATGGGATTTTCTTCATGTTTTCGGTTGAACTGGAATTTATATGTGGAGACTTACTGTGAAATTGTTTATAATAGTTCAATGTGTTTAGAAAAAGAGGGATTTCGTTTTGACCATAGAATTGAATCAAATAGAGAATAAAAAATTTTGAACAATTGCATTGGAGGAATAGTGATGGATAATCTTCTCCGTCCAATTTACCAAGAAAGAGCAAGTCATCCCAATACATTGGCTGTCATTATGATTGAGAGAAGAAACAAAACCTCTTCCTTAACAGATAACTTTGATGCTGCTTTGCTGGTGATTGTAAAGGAGGCTGACGAGCCTGTTTTTATAAAGCATTATGAATTTGATCAAAAAACAGCTTCTTTGCATGTCGTAACAGATTCTCAGATTCAAGAATGGATTTTGCTCGGGACAAATAGAAGAATCATAGATTGGATTGTAAATGGCAGAGTCTTGTTTGACCGTAACGAATACATTGTCGAGCTGATTGACAGGCTGAATACATTTCCGTTTGCTGAACGCAAACTGAAGATTGGGCTTGAATATGGCAAATTAATAAGAAGATATGTTGAAGGCAAGGCTTTTTTCGAAGCCAATCAATTTTTAGATGCTTACAACGCGGTTGTTCATGCGCTGCATCATTTAGCGCGTATTGAAGTAATTGACAGGGGATTTCATCCGGAAACCACGGTATGGAGCCAAGTGCGTCAGATGGAGCCCCAAGTGTACAAATTATATTCCGAGTTGATTGAAAGCCACGAGAGCTTGGAAAAAAGACTCGAATTATTATTCTTAGCAAATGATTTTCTCATCCATTCCAAAGCTGAGATCGGTTCGGCTCATCTTTTTGAAGTAATGAAAGAAAAAGGGATATGGCAATTTGGTGAGCTTCTTCAGCATCCTGACTTAAAGCACTTTACCCAAGACCTTGGAGTTATGCTTGATTACCTGACGGACAAGGGACTTATCAACGTCTGCCAGATAGAAACAAAAGGACAGGCTATTTATCATCGGGGATATTCTTTAAAAAAAGATATTGACTCTGATTCTTGACCGTGTTATATTATTAAACGTCGCTGATGCGCTTCTGAAAAACAAGCTCACAGCGGCGGAGAAATAAATTCAAAAAACATTTGACAAAAGAAAGTCAAAATGTTATATTAATAAAGTCGCTTCGGCAAGAAGTGAAAAATGATCTTTGAAAACTAAACAAGACAAAACGTACCTGTTAATTCATTATTATAAAATCGCACAGCGATGTGCGTAGTCAGTCAAACTAAGGCCTGCACGACGTAGGTCACACAGGTGTCACCGCATTCTGCGGTGAACTTAACCTGTGAT
>NZ_JALAYA010000047.1:0-94292 GCF_026796395.1 Bacillus sp. T17B1 | reverse complement strand
CGGGAGCTCTTTTTCTGTTTTTAAAATCAGCTGAATATCCAAAAAATCAGCGTATAACAAAAAAAGCTTGTAGAAAAACATCGTTTTCTCTACAAGCTGACAGCCTTCTCCAATGAGAAGGCTGTTTTTATTTGTGCAACATTCATCTATCATCCTATGATTGCATGATGAGAAAACATCGTAAGAGCTTCACTGAATTACTGATTTTGGAGCAAAAACTTACAAAAAGAGCCATAAATTCGATAAAATAAAGGTAAGTTACTTCAGAAAGAAAGTGATTGAAAAAGCAAAACAAGATATGAAACGTTAGTATCATCTAGAAATAATAGACTCATGTGTATAAAAAAATCTGGACAGCTACTTTTATTTGCTGTTCAGATTAATGGACCGTTTCGGGTCTATGGAGGAAAAAGAATGAAACTCACATATGTAAAAGCTTTTGTTGCAGTAACTGTTGCTTTAGGTGTACTGCTGCCATCAACCATTTCTCATGCAAAAAGTTTTAGTGGCCGCTCATCATCTAGTTACAGCAGCCGAAGTTCAAGCTCATCATACAGCGGAAGCTATAGATCCAGCCCAAAATCAAGCTACAGTTCAGGATCAAGCTCTTCAAGCAAAAATTACAAGACGTCTGACGATTCATCCTCATCAATTTCGCTGAAAAAGAAATCCTCGGAAACGTCCAGCTCATCAAGCGCTAAAAAATCATCAGGCACATTTTCCGGTGCCACTTCAAAAGTAAGCGGTAAGACATACAGCGGAAAAACGTCTAAAGCTTATGTTGACGGACGTTATGTTTCGGTCAACCATTACTACAATGCAGGATTCTCGCCATCGGGATGGTTTGGATATTATAGCGGATTTACAACGGGCATGTTCATGATCAGCATGATGCACCCTTGGGGTTACACCTATCATCCAGTTGGGGGTCCAGGCTATGTTTCTTACGGCGCTTCGCCCATTGCCTGGATCGTTGATATCATCGCTTTGATCATTATTTTACTCATTGTCATCGCACTGATTCGCGCATTCAAAACACCGAAGACGTACAGAAGGAGTTTTTAGGTAATGAAATTAGTCTTAAATGAGCAAGAAATTGTAGACGGGATTTGTGTGTTCATTTCTCATGAAGAAGATGTGTACCCTGAGGACGTTGAAGTAAAAGAGCTGTCTTACAACAAGCGGACAGGATTCTTCGCTGAAGCCTCATATGGCCTGCACCACAAGCAGCTAGTGTCAGATGACATTTCAGAAGGCATTATTCAGTTCTTAGAGGAATACCACAACTTCAATCCAGACGTTACAGCAGTAGAATTGCAATTTGATAAGAGAAAAGGATTTTCCGCCTTGGTTTTCGTCAACGAGGGAGAATAAAAATCAAAACCTTGCTCCTCCTTGTGAGTAAGGTTTTATTGACGTTTCCCCTCCGGCATATGAAATGCAGGTACAGAAACGGTCTGTTTTCCGGCAAACAGGAAGAGCACCGCCCTTCACATCAGCAGCCCGCCTGACAGATAAACCTCCATTACTCACATCCTTGCTGATAACGGCTTTCGTGCTTACAATGATATTGAAAGGAATGATTACAATGGCAAATGCTCAATTCCCTCTTATTACACAAAACCTTTCTCTCGATCTCGTGAATACTGAAATTATAAGCTATGATAAACGGCACGATCTCATCCAGTCAGACAAAGATCTGATGGCATGGTTAGAAATAATGGGAGAAACTGCTCCTTTTCTCAGTTCTTTTACGCTACAGCAAGTCCAAGAACAATTGCAACGGATTCATCAATTCCGAGCTGAGCTGAGAAAACACTTTGAGCGTATCGCCGAAGGCAGTGAACCCTCTCCAGCTTTTATTACATTCCTGCAAGATCAAATCGCCGCCGCTCCCTTTTCTTATCAAATCACAGATGACAAACTTGCACGCATTCCGAATGGAAAACTAGATGATTCCATTTTATCGCTTATCGCTTATGATGCGTTATGGCTGATTCATTCAAAAGAAATCCAACAGCTGAAACGGTGCGCAAATGAAAAGTGCATTTTGCTTTTCCTTGATAAAACAGGAAGGCGAAAATGGTGCTCCATGAAGATATGCGGCAACAGACATAAGGTCTCACGCCATCAGAAAAAAATGAATAAGGAATAAGAATCCGTTCCCCAGCGAACGGTTTTTTTATTGAATTAAAAAATTAACCTTTAAAAATATTCTTGACAGGTTAGTTTGCAGCTATTATTCTATACATACTGGAGGGATAAATATGGAAAAAAACTTCTTTTTGAAAATGAAAGGAACAGGAAAAACGCCTTTACAGGTAAACGGCAAAGACGCTGTTACAGGACTTATTGGAGGATTTATCACCATACTGACACTCGCTTCTTTAACCGCGTATACATCAACCTTATGGTTAATGGCACCTTTTGGGGCCAGCTGTGTTCTGGTTTTCAGCGCTTGGAATGCGCCATTATCACAGCCGAGAAATGTGATTGGCGGCCATTTTATCTCTGCACTTACAGGGATTGTTGTCCTTCACATATTCGGCGCCCACCCATGGACCTTTGCACTGGGGACAGGGCTTGCCATTTGCTTGATGATGCTCACCAAAACCATTCATCCTCCTGCCGGCGCAGACCCGATTGTCGTTATTCAAGGGGCATATGCTTGGAGTTATTTAGTATTTCCCGTACTCATTGGGTCTGTCATCATCGTACTCTTCGCTCTTATTATCAATAACTTGCGCAAAAATCGCCAATATCCTTCGTTTTGGCTTTAATGTTTTCTTCTTTTAAAAAACAAATGTTTCAAATCAGATAGGAAATGGGTACTACTCTATTAACTTTGTTAAACATAAGAAATACTCATTGGCCTAACAACTGAGGGGGAACATTTGTGAAGACAAACACAAGGAAATATATGATCTACTTTTTCGGCGCTTTAGGGGGACTGCTTTACGGTTATGATACGGGCGTCATCTCTGGAGCACTGCTTTTTATCAACAATGATATTCCTTTAACGACATTGACAGAAGGATTGGTTGTCAGCATGCTTCTCCTTGGTGCAATTTTCGGTTCTGCCTTAAGCGGCACATGCTCCGATCGCTGGGGCAGGAGAAAAGTTGTATTTGTCCTTTCCATCATTTTCATTGTCGGCGCGCTCGCTTGCGCGTTTTCTCAAACAGTCGGCATGCTGATTGCATCTCGGGTGATACTCGGCTTGGCCGTCGGTGGTTCAACGGCGCTTGTGCCCGTGTACCTGTCAGAAATGGCACCGACGAAAATCCGCGGGACACTCGGTACAATGAACAACTTAATGGTTGTTACCGGTATTTTATTAGCATATATCGTAAACTATCTGTTCACGCCGTTTGAAGCGTGGCGCTGGATGGTGGGACTGGCTGCGGTGCCTGCGGTGCTTTTATTAATCGGGATCGCATTTATGCCTGAATCACCAAGATGGCTCGTGAAGCGCGGGCGTGAAGATGAAGCGAAAAACATCATGAAAATCACTCATGGCCAAGAAAATATTGAACAAGAACTTGCGGATATGAAAGAAGCGGAAGCAGGAAAAAAAGAAACAACACTCGGTTTACTAAAAGCAAAATGGATTCGTCCCATGCTTCTGATTGGCATCGGCCTTGCCGTTTTCCAGCAGGCTGTCGGCATTAACACGGTCATCTACTACGCGCCGACCATTTTTACGAAGGCCGGTCTTGGCACATCGGCATCCGTACTCGGCACAATGGGTATCGGTGTCCTCAACGTCATCATGTGTATCACTGCTATGATCTTAATTGACCGCATCGGCCGCAAAAAACTGCTGATATGGGGAAGCGTCGGCATTACACTGAGCTTGGCCGCACTAGCAGCTGTGCTCCTGACACTGGGGCTCTCTACATCAACAGCATGGCTGACCGTCGTTTTTCTCGGAGTCTATATCGTATTTTACCAGGCAACATGGGGTCCGGTTGTATGGGTTCTGATGCCTGAGCTCTTCCCATCCAAAGTACGCGGAGCCGCAACAGGCTTTACTACTTTGGTATTATCAGCAACCAACCTGATTGTGTCGCTCGTCTTCCCGCTGATGCTCAGCACCCTGGGCATCGCATGGGTCTTTACCATTTTTTCAGTAATCTGCCTGCTTTCATTTTTCTTCGCCCTCTACATGGTTCCGGAAACCAAAGGGAAAAGCTTGGAGGAAATTGAAGCAAGCCTGAAAAAACAGTTTAAAAAGAAGAAAAGCAGCCAAAACCAAGTGCTGAATGAGCGTACATTATAAAAAAAGGAATCGTCTCCTCAAGGGACGATTCCTTTTTCTATTACACCATAACCTTGCAAATATTGTTGGTAAATTCAACAGGGTCCTGAATCGGCAAGCCTTCGATGAGAAGCGCCTGATTGTACAGAAGATTTGTGTACAGGCTCAGCTTCTCTTTATCTTGTTCAAATGCGTTCTGCAGTGTTTGGAATACCTCATGATTCGGGTTGATTTCCAGCACTTTTTCCGCTTTTACATGTTGGCTGTCCGGCATCGCGTTTAAGATTTTTTCCATCTCGATTGTCACTTCGCCGTCAGCGGCAAGGCAGACCGGATGTGATTTGAGTCGTTTTGAGATTCTGACGTTTTTCACTTTATCTGACAGAATGTTTTTCATTTCTTCAAACAGATCCTTGTACTTGCTTTCCTCTTCCTCGGACTGCTTTTGATCCTCATCCGTGTCTATGCCAAGGTCTCCGCTTGATACGGATTTAAACTCTTTTTCCTGATAAGATGCCAGCATCTTAATCGCAAACTCATCGATGTCCTCTGTAAAGTAGAGAATTTCATAGCCTTTGTCCGCTACCATTTCCGTTTGCGGCAGTTTCTCAATGCGATCGTATGAATCACCGGTCGCATAATAAATATATTTCTGATCTTCAGGCATCCTTGATACGTACTCATCTAAGCTGACCAGTTTTTTCTCTTTGGAAGAGTAGAATAATAAGAGGTCCTTCAATTGATCCTTATTCGCGCCAAAATCATTGTACACGCCGAATTTCAGCTGTCTGCCGAATGACTTGTAGAACGTCTCGTATTTCTCTCGGTCTTTTTTGAGCAGGCTTTCCAGCTCGCTTTTGATTTTTTTGCTGATATTTTTCGCGATCAGCTTCAGCTGGCGGTCATGCTGGAGCATTTCTCTGGAAATGTTCAATGACAGATCCTCAGAATCGACCATACCCTTCACGAAGCTGAAGTGGTCCGGAAGCAGATCCGCGCATTTGTTCATGATCAGAACGCCATTAGAATACAGCTCCAAGCCTTTCTCGTATTCCTTGGAATAATAGTCAAACGGCATGTTTTCAGGGACAAATAGAATCGCATTGTAGCGAACCGCTCCATCCACACTAATATGAACATGTGTCAGCGGTTTATCAAACCCGTAATGCTTTTCAGCATAGAATTTTTCATAATCCTCATCTGTCAGCTCGTTTTTGTTTTTTCTCCAGATCGGCACCATGCTGTTGACTGTCTGCTCTTCCTGTACCTCTTCAAATTCATTTTCGCTGCCTTCCTTCGGCTTATTAATGGTTGTATCCATTTTGATTGGGTAGCGAATGAAGTCGGAGTATTTTTTAATGATCGCTTTTAAACGATATTCCTCTAAGAACTCGTCATAGCTGTCGTCTTCAGTGTTCTCTTTGATTTTCAGGATAATGTCTGTACCGACAGAATCCTTTTCACACGGCTCAATCGTGTAGCCGTCAGCACCCGCAGACTCCCATTTATACGCCTCTTCGCTGCCGAGTGCCTTACTGATGACTGTCACGACATCGGCAACCATAAACGCCGCGTAAAAACCGACACCGAACTGCCCGATGATGTCATGTCCGTCTTTCAGCTCGTTTTCCTTTTTAAACGCAAGTGAACCGCTTTTTGCAATTGTGCCGAGATGCTGCTCAAGTTCATCCTTTGTCATCCCAATCCCCGTATCAGAGATCATTAATGTTCTCGCATCTTTGTCAGCTGCGACCTTTATATAGTAATTGTCTTTATTAAACGTAAGCGTATCGTCCGTCAGTGCTTTGTAATAGATCTTGTCAATCGCGTCACTCGAATTGGAGATTAACTCACGAAGGAAAATTTCTTTTTGGGTATAAATCGAGTTAATCATCATATCCAGCAAGCGTTTGGATTCTGCTTTAAACTCTTTTTTAGCCACTCTAGATCGCTCCTTTTTGATATATTGTTACGCTATGTAAACTCTTTTCAGCATCTATTTATCACATGTGGTGACAATTGTCAATTAGATTGATAGATGCATATATATGTAAATTTAACATTAGCTGGGTGAATTTTCACTCTTTTTTCTCAGTCGCTCCTGATAAAAAAGAGAGGCTTTATCATCCTCTCTTTTTTTCTGCGTCATTCCAGCGGCCAAACTCCCGCTTCATCCATATATGCACCGGGTAGAAAAACAAACCGAACGGGATCAGAAACAATAGATTATGCCATGAAGCATTTAAAACTGCGTTCACTGTAACCGGAAACGGAATCTCTTGAAATACGAAAGAAATGACTGTCAGCACAACAAACGCCGACGGAATCGTGACAAAGCAATAAAACGTGAGCTCCTTCTTATGCTGTACTTTCAAAACAAATAAACCTCCCAACAATTTCTAATCCATTTTAACATATACTGGCAGTTCTTTTCTCACATGTTTATCACTGCACATAGCGGGAAGACAAATAGAAAAAGGAGGACTCATGTCATGGGAAGACTTGAAAACAAAACCGCCGTCATCACAGGCGCCGCGACAGGCATTGGACAAGCGACGGCAGAGGTTTTTGCCAATGAAGGCGCGCGTGTGATGATCGGAGACATCAATGAAGACCAAATGAAAGAAACCGTTGAAGCGATCAGAAAAAATGGAGGACAGGCGGACGCCTTTCACCTCGATGTGTCAGATGAAAACAGTGTGAAAGCATTTGCTGATCAAATCAAGGATGCTTGCGGAACGATAGATATTTTGTTTAATAACGCCGGGGTTGATCATGAAGGCGGAAAAGTGCACGAATATCCGGTTGACCTGTTTGACCGCATTATCGCCGTCGATCTGCGCGGCACGTTCCTTTGCAGCAAATATCTGATTCCGCTCATGCTCGAAAAAGGAGGCTCCATCATCAACACCTCCTCCATGTCTGGCCGGGCCGCGGACCTCGACCGCTCCGGCTACAATGCCGCAAAAGGAGGAATCACGAATCTGACAAGAGCGATGGCGATCGACTACGCAAGAAACGGCATCCGCGTCAATTCTATTTCTCCGGGAACGATCGAAACCCCGCTGATTGACAAATTAGCAGGCACCAAGGAGCAGGAAATGGGCGATAAATTCCGCGAAGCCAACAAGATCACACCGCTCGGACGCCTCGGTAAGCCGAAGGAAATGGCAACAGTAGCGCTGTTCCTCGCGTCAGACGACAGCTCATACGTTACAGGCGAAGACATCACCGCAGACGGCGGCATCATGGCGTACACATGGCCTGGGAAGATGCTGATTGATGAGAAGTGGAAGGAAGAAACGAAATAAACATAGTCTGCGCATTATCAATGATCAAATATCAATCATAAAAGGGAGCTTTTCCTTAATCACTAGGATAAGCTCCCTCTTCATCATTCCTCAATTTTTTTCGCTCTCCTGCAGAAAAAAACAGACTGCATGACTCTATATATTTTACATATTGTCGATCCTATCCTACAATGGATTTAGAATTTATTGGGAGTTGTTAGAATGAAATTGCTATTTATCTATATCATTTTAGGAGGCTTCACTAGCATTTCTCTTTCTTGCCTTTTTGATTTAGGTATTTTTAATCTTGCTTTATATCTTATCTATTTTAACTTTGCACTTTTTTTATATAGACGAGCTAAAAGCCCCGAAACTTCAAATTAATACTAAAATAAAATCTTGCAGGATAAAATGTGAAGGCAGCTATTGAATGTTTAAAACCTCACATTCTCCATATAGAAAGGTACGTCATTTATGTCTGAGAACAAACTATTATTTTTCATTTTATCATTCTCTTCTATCCTTCACTCGCTCAATTCAATTTTAGACCCTACTGCAAGCTGGACATCTTGGTTGGTAAACATTGCTCTATTTCTTTTGGCCCTTCTCTTTTTAAAGTACACCTTAAAAGAAAAGAGAGAAACTCAAAAGACCAAGCCGAGTCACACAACGACACAGAGCCCGGACTGAGTATCCGGGCAAATGTATATCCAGTTCGGTTCGTTTACAGCAAGACCACCTTATACTTCTTCACATCCAAAAACTGCAAAAACTCCCTCGCCAGCACTTCCGGCGCATGCGTCTTCCCTTCATCCAGCCGATATAAAATCAGACCGATAATCATCGCGGATACATAATAAGCATAAAGCTTTTTTCCCGCTTGAATCTCAGTCTGCTGATGCAGATAAAATGTTTCCAGCGCTTTGATCATCTCGGGTATCACATGAGGAACACCCCAGTCCCGATTGAGAAAATGAACAATGGGCATGCGGTCCGATAAAGCAGAAAGCAGACTGGTGAGCGCTGTCTCTGCTTCTTCTAAGGAAAGCCCACTCGGACTGGAGGCAATCGTCAGGTGGTCTATGATCTCCGCGCATGATTGCTGAATCATAGTTTGCAGCAATTCCTCTTTACTGGCATAGTGATCATAAAAGGTTGCGCGGCGGAGGTTACTTTTACGGGCAATATCTGAAATCGTGATGGCTGCGTAATCTTTTTTCTCCGCCAATACGTCCAGCAAAGCCTTCTGCAGCGCCTCTCTCGTTCGAACCACCCGCCTGTCGATTTGTTTCTCCTTCTCTCGTTCTCCTGGCACAGCTTTTCCAAACAGCCAATAAAATCGCTTTTGAGAAACAAGCTCCCATACCTTCTGGCTGATGGCTTCAGGAGACGCGGCCGCATCTTCATTCAGCCAATACAGGATAATCGCGTACGTGTACAAGGCCCGATAATGTCCATAAATGTCCCGTTTTCGGCGTCAAATTCACATGGATCGGAGCCAGCAGGACATCCTGCTGAAACACATCCTTAAAAAAACGATGAAAATGTCCTCTGTTCATCATTACATAAAAAAACGATCGATGTTCGTGAACAAAGGATAGCGTCGGATGCACGGTTTGCCGTTTTTTGTTCAAATGGAGGGTATCCATATGCCTGAAGGCGTCAAAAAGCGCTTTGCCCAGTCCTTCCTTCATGTCTTCGATCACATCCTCAATGATTGAAAACTTGTCTTCATAATAAAGGTAGAGCGTCCCGCGGCTCACTTTGGCCTTCTCAGCAATTTCTTTCATTGTGATATGTTGAATATCCCTTTCTTCCAATAAGGCCAGCAGCGCCTGTTTTACTTGGGCTTCAGCAGATTCCGGCACAAAAGACACCTCCAATCATTAGACAGATGTTCGATATATGTACGGTAACGTATAGATGGTTCACCGTTGTCTTTCTTATAGAAAAGGTACCACTTTATAATAGGTCTGAGAAAAGAAGAAAGCAAATGAGGGGGATTTTACAATGGAACAGCAAGTAAAAGACGACATTCAGCGTGTCTTTCAGCTTCAGAAAAAACAGCAAAAAGCACTGCGCGCTTCAACAGCGGAACAGCGCATAGAGAAGCTTCAGCGCTTTTTAGATTCTGTCATTGCCCATGAAGAGGAAATCATCGCAGCGATCCGCAAAGACGTCCGCAAACCCTATCACGAGGTTAAAAAAGCGGAAATCGAAGGGACGAAAAAAGCGATTAGAGATACTATGAACAACTTGGAACAATGGATGACGCCTAAAGAAGTCGGTTCATCTTTAAGTCCTGACGCAAACGGCATTCTCATGTACGAGCCTAAAGGCGTAACGCTCATCCTCGGTCCGTGGAACTATCCGTTTATGCTGACGATGGCGCCGCTTGCCGCTTCTCTCGCAGCCGGAAACAGCGCGATTGTGAAGCTGTCTGATTTTACGATGAACACAAGCAACATTGCTGCAAAAGTGATTCGAGACGCTTTTGATGAAAAAGAAGTCGCGATTTTTGAAGGAGAGGTTGAGGTGGCAACCGAGCTTCTAGATCAGCCGTTTGACCACATTTTCTTCACTGGAAGCACAAATGTCGGAAAAATCGTCATGACAGCAGCGACCAAACATTTGGCATCTGTCACACTTGAGCTTGGCGGCAAGAGCCCAACGATCATTGACAGTGAATATGATCTCATGGACGCAGCGAAAAAGATCGCAGTCGGGAAATTTGTAAATGCCGGCCAAACCTGCATCGCACCTGATTATCTGTTCATTAAAGAAGACGTTCAGGACAAGTTCGCGGGCATTTTACAAACGATCGTCAACGCAGGATTTATGGAGGATGATCATAACCCAGACCGCAGCAAATTTACGCAGATCGTCAATGACCGCAACTTCAACCGCGTCAAAGACCTGTTCGACGACGCCATCGAAAAAGGGGCGGAAGTCGTATTCGGAGGCGTGTTTGATGCCAGCGACCGCACGATTTCGCCAACCGTTTTGAAAAACGTCACACCTGACATGAAAATCATGCAGGAGGAAATTTTCGCACCGATCCTGCCGATGATGAACTATGAAACCATCGACGAGGTCATTGATTACGTAAATGATCGCGATAAACCGCTTGCGCTTTATATATTCAGCCACAACCAAGACCTGATTGACAACGTCCTTCAGCATACGACATCAGGCAACGCCGCCATCAATGATGTTGTCGTCCATTTCAGTGATGTCAACCTGCCATTTGGAGGCGTCAACACAAGCGGAATCGGCTCCTATCACGGGGTATATGGCTTTAAAGAGTTTTCTCATGAGAAGGGTGTATTTATTCAAGCCGCTAAATAATCATAATGGAGAGGATCTGCATCATTCTGCAGGTTCTCTTTTATTTTTCACTACACTCTGAAACTTCTTGTAACAGGTTTTTTTGATGCTGAACGAAAGGCTGCAAAAAACCAAATGATGTTTACAGCAGCCGCAGCGAGACAAACCCCTATCACAAGGATTACCTCAGAAAGCAGATGGTCACTGAACAAACTAAACATCAAGATAAAACCGGCCGAAGACAAATGAATCAAAAGCCCAAAGCCGCAAAGCACCGCCATGACATACCTCATTGCATCAACTCCAAGCATGTAAATGAGAAAAGGAATGAGATACAACACAAAGATCATTCCGATAGCTGCCCACATGCCGACTGAGTTAAACTGATTGGCCGCCCCTCCCGTTTCGGCCAGCGGTGAAAGTGAAGCAGCGGCAATCATGACGCAAAAAAGGAACGCAGAAATGATTGTTACGACCGCCACGCTTTTTTTTCTAGACATCAAATCCCTCCTTTAAATAGAAATATTAACCTTTTTATTATAATTAAGACAAATGGAAAATTCATCAATATCTAGAAAATCCCAGAACACATACGCAAACGATATGGTTCTTACTAGTATATTTATATAGTAAATAAAAAGGATAAAAGACTCATTTTTAAGGCTTATCAGGGTTTTATCACCATATTATATTGCACATGCTTTTTTTCAAAGTATACTATTCCAGATTCATTCAAAGGAGAGAGAAAAATACATGGAAAAACCAGCAGGATTTTGAATTCGCTTTTTAGCTTATTTTATTGATGGCATTATTGTATCTGTTCCTAGTTATATGATTTTATTTATTATCAATACGGTTTTTGTGGCTGGATCTGTGGCAGCAGACCCTTACATGACCCAAGAGGAGTATATGGTGACATACATGACGATTGCATTTTTGCCTACTATGCTGATCATGATCGTCATCAGTGTGTTATATTACGGACTGCTCACAGCTTCTAAAATGCAAGGCACACTCGGCAAAAAAATTCTGGGCTTAAAAGTGGTCAATGAACAAGGCGGACGGGTTTCTGTCGGACAGGCAATTGGCCGTTACTTTGCCTATATCTTATCTGGCATCATCTTTTATATCGGGTTTATCATGATCGCCTTTGGAGAGAAAAAAGGCCTGCATGACATCATTTGCAAAACACGTGTCGTGTATAAATAATAGAAAAAGTCTAGAGCCAATAGGCATCTAGACTTTTGTTTTCTTTACAATAGGCTGCCATGCCATATACGTAGCGCTTCTCCACAGCCACTCAAACGGCCCCATCCGAAAAACACGAAGCCAAAGGTGGCTGAAGACCATTTGAATAGCACAAACGGCAATCGTAATAAGCACGCCGGCGGCAGGGTGCACTTTCCCATACAGTCCCAAGCCGTAATGATAGAAAATCCACGTACACACGATAGACTGCATCAGATAATTGGTAAATGCCATCCGCCCAACAGCAGAGAAGGATTCCAGCACTGTTCTCACTCTTGTTTTATGATAAAGATAGACAATCGTTGTGACATAGAAAAACATCAGGAAAGGCGCGCCAATCAGCAAGAATATTTGCTTATCTGTTACAGTGTACAGCACCTGGGCGGAGATGCCGATGATAAGCCCGGCCATCCACACTCGTTTCAATCCTTTGCGATGCTTTCCCGGTTCATGCAAGTACCGAGATTTCGCCGCAGCAGCTCCCAGCAAAAACATGCTGAAATAAGGAATGGATGCAAAGAAGAAGTTGAGCGGGTTATACGTAAGCATGCCATTCGAGGACATGTAAACAAGACGATCATGGATCCGCTGTTCCGCAATATCCTTCAAGCTGCCGCTTCCGTACACATGGAGCGCTTGCTTTGCTTGTTGTGTTACCGCTTGTGCCCATTCCTGCCCGTTTGATTGATCAAAGCTTGTAAACATGAACGGAATGGAAAACAGAAGATACAAAGAGACCGCCCATATCAGCAGTGTTTTCGGCTTTGTTTTTCGAAACAAGAGCAGGACGAATCCGAGCAGGGCATATTCCGTTAAAATATCCCCGTCCCAAATCAAAAAAGCATGAACCGTTCCAAACAAGAGAAGCGCCGTTAGCCTTCTCACGTATAGCGGAACAAACCGTTTTCCTCTGCTTGCTGCTCTCTCCATCATGACAACCATGCCAAATCCAAATAAAAAAGAAAACAATAAAATACATTTTGTTTGGATGAAGAATGTCATGATGGCTGTTGCTGCAAAATCTGCATCAGACCACTTTTCTGTAAAAAAGTTCTCTTTTCCAAGCATAGACAAATACATATCCGGATAACTGAAATGTGCCAGGTTGACAAATAAAATTCCAAAAATCGCTATTCCTCTTAGCACATCAAGCACGCCGAACCGCTCATCTGTCAAAGTCGGCTGCAATGAAGACATAGCCATCACGCTCCTTTTTTCTGTACCTTAAGGATATGAAAAAAAGGAGCGCAGAAACATCGATTTAGGTGTCAGGCAGGCATGGCAACCTTACAATCTTGTCACCTTATGGTTTCATCACCTTTAAATCTAAGGATTCAATATTCTGCAAAACCCGATCAAAGCGCAGAGCCTGAGGCTCACTTGGGAAGATGTGGCCTTCATACGGCTCACCTAACGTCCGGAAAAACGGTTCAAATAAGCCTGGAACCAATACGCCCACCATCTTTGTATAATGGGAATCCAGACGATAGGAGTGAACAGTATTCGCAGGAACATGCAGAAAATCTCCCGGATTCAGCTGAATTTCTTGGCCATTGGCCCACATCGTCATCTGCCCCTCAAGGCAAAAAAATGTTTCTGTATGATGTTCATGGTAGTGATCAACGATTCGGTCGCCTTTAGGGCCGTCTGATACGACGACGATAAACTGGCCGTCTGTATTTTTTTGTGCAGCCACAATGCGGTGAAGCTGGTCTCCAGTTATTAGACGGTCGCCTTCTCCAGACTCAAGCACGTATGGAGCCGGTCCATCCGGAAGCTCTGCCAGTTCCGCTAATGTTGGCACACCGGCAGCCTTTTCTTCATCCAGAAATGTAATGTCAGCTACTGTAGCTGCTTCTGCAAATTGCTCGTTTGACACCTCTTCGCTTGCGTGCGGAGGGTGTTCAGCGTGATCATATGGATTCCCAATAACGGAATACATGTGGGCAACATTTCCTTTCATCGTGTAAGACACCAGTCTTGTTCTGTGGCTCTGCATCCGGTAGCTGTGCGGTGTTCCGGCCGGAATGTTCGCATAGTCCCCTGATATTAATAAATAGCGTTTCCCGTCAAGCGTCAGCTCAAGCTTCCCGTCCAAAACGAGAATCCCTTCATGTGTGTCCTTGTGGACGTGAAGCGGAAAGGCATCTCCTTTTCCCCCGGCAAGCAGCACGATCTCAAACAGATCGCCGGTGCTCTTTCCATTCGCCATCACCGTGGCAACCTGTCTGCCGAACAAATAGCGCTCACCTTCTCCGCTGCGGAGCAAATAAGGCATTTTTTCTTTAGGTAATGCATTTTCACATAATTTTTTCATATATCGTTCCTCCAATGTAGACCAGTCAGTATACTTTCATCTATCTGACTAGACCGTTCTATATAATTGTAGGAGAAAGGATAACAAATTGCTACCCTTTTTTTCTCACCAGCACTGGAATTTGTTCGGCAATGAGAAGAAGAGGCGTTTTGTCTTTATTCGTTAACGAAAGCATGATCCCGCCCTCAATCATCGAATTGATCAGTATTCCCAGCTGATTTGCTTCTTCTTCTGCAAAACCATTTTCCACTAATTTTTTGGCAAACACCGCTTCCCAGCTTTTAAACACCTTCATACAAACCGTCCGCAGCGGTTCACTGATTAATGCTGTCTCACTCGCCAGCAAACCGACTGGAATCCCTTTAATGCTTTCTGTGTTGTCAAATTGGCTGGCTGTTTTTTTGATAAATTGCTGAATCGCTTCTATTGGATCAGAGAATTCATCCATGCTTTGCTGTATCAGATGTTCAATCAATTTCCCTGTGTATGTAACCGCTTCAATTGCTAATTCTTCTTTGCCCTTCGGAAAAAAGTGATAAAGCGATCCCTTCGGAGCACCGCTTTCTTTCACAATCTGGTTCAAACCCGTCGCGTGATATCCTTGCAGCTGGAACAGACGTGACGCCGTGTGAAGGATTTTTTCACGTGAATCTCCTCTGCTAGTCATTAAAACATTCCCTCCTAGGTATGGTAGAGCGACTTATATAATATAAAAAAGAACCCTGTGATTGTCAAAATGGGTAAGACCCTCCCGGATGGGGTAAATGTAGAAAAACAGCATCTAGGAGGGATCTCAATGACAAACGATTATTCAGTCACGAATACAGAAAAGCTTGAACAACAGAAGTCGGGCATGAAAACGAAGATCAAACTGAAACAACTTAAGGATCAAGTGATCGTCATTACCGGCGCTACAAGCGGGATCGGACTTGTCACGGCACGAATGGCAGCTGAACAAGGCGCAAAGGTCGTCGCAGCAGCTCGAAATGAAGATGCGTTGAAGGAACTTGCTGATGAACTAAAGGAAAAAGGGCACGACGCCATATGGGTCAGAGCGGATGTCGGAAAAGAAGAAGACGTCAACCGCATTGCAGAAACCGCAATCAGCACATTTGGCCGCTTTGACACATGGGTCAACAATGCCGCCGTCTCGATCTTCGGACACGCTATGGACGTCACCGTTGAAGACATGAAGCGCATGTTTGACGCAAACTTCTGGGGGCCTGTTTACGGAACAAGAGCGGCCGTCAAACACTACACCAGCAGAGGCGTGCCGGGCGCACTAATCAATGTAGGCAGCCTGTTTGGCGACAGGGGAACTGTCATTCAATCCACATATGCGTCAGCCAAATTTGCGCTTCACGGCTGGACGGAAACCATCCGGATGGAGCTTGAGAAAGAACAAGCCCCCGTCTCGGTTACGCTCATTCACCCAGGCAGAATTGACACACCTTACAACGAACACGCGCACAGCTACCTAGACAAACAGCCGGCTCATTATCGCTCCATCATCTACCCTCCGGAAGCGGTCGCCGAAGCCATCCTGTTTGCCGCCGAACACCCGAAGCGTGACATGTACATCGGCTCACAGGCAAAAGCCATCGCCATGCTGGGCGCTCTTTTCCCCCGGCTGACCGACAGACTGATGGAGAAAATCATGTACCACAGCCAGCATGCTGAAAAACCGTCCAAACCGCGGGAAGAAAGCGCGCTTTATGAAGCCGGCTATGGCATGCATGACAGGGGCACAAACAAAGGATGGCTGCGCTCAAAAAGCTACTACACGAAAGCCACGAAACGCCCGATTGTATCAGCGGCTGTTGTTGCCGGACTGGTCGCTTTGGCTGCCGTCAAACGATACAAATAATCTCTGGCCATAGGAAAAACCCATGCTGTTCCATCGAACACATGGGTTTTTTAATGTTAGTCGATAAAGGCCTTGTTCATACGCTGCAGGAGCTCGCCGAACATCTCTTTTTCCTTTGTTGACCATTCTTTCAGCATCTGTTCATAACGTTCAAGACGCTTATGCTGATCGGCTTTTAATATTTGTTTGCCGAGTTTTGTAATGGTAAACAGGCTGACTCTCCCATCGGAAGGGTCTGAGAAGCGATAGATGAGCTCCTTCGCCTCTAATGCAGCTGCTTGTCTTGAAAGAGTAGAAATATCAAGCTTAAACGATTCAGCCAATTCCTTTACACGAGCAGGCCCAAACTCATCCAATTGTCTCAGCAATAAGTACGAAGATCTCTCCAAATTCCCTGTTCTTTTCTCAGATTGATCCAGATAAACGGCTCTCCTGATAAAAGTCGTCAGCTCATATTCAATTAATTCAACTGGGTGTTGTTTTTGCAATCGTTCTCGCTCCCCATTCCAATCTCCGACATTGACAACACCATATATACTTGTATAATACAAATGTATATTTCATGAATACATACAAGTCGTTATATGATCAATTAATTATTTTACTTGTATAGTACAATTATATAAAAAGAAAGTAAAGCGATTCCTCAGAACCATCCTAGAAGCCAGTCACCAGAAAGGAGGAAGCAGTTCTCATTGGAGAGCGGCACTTGATGTGAAAGTCATTCGAATTATGTTGCAAGTGTTGATATTATATGTATTTTTTATGATCGGGGAAGCCATTCAGCATCTGTTTCATTTACCGGTATCAGGCAGCATAGTCGGATTGGTATTACTGCTGATCAGTTTAGGTCTCCGTATTGTTCCCGTCTCCTTAATTCAAGACGGAGCAGGGTTTTTATTGTCCTTTCTTCCATTGTTGTTCATCCCGGCAATGACAGGAGTGATGAATTACCCGTCCCTCATTTCATTCAACGGCCTGATCCTGCTGATTACAATCGTTCTGAGCACCATCGTTACGATCATTGCGGCTGGATTCGCCAGCCAGCTATTAGAGAAAAAAACAAAAAAACGTGAGGAGAAAGAGAAATGCAGCAAGCAAGTATCGCAATCATTATAATTCTTTTAACAGTTGCCGCTTACTTAGCGATGGTCAAGCTTTATAAGCGATTCCCGCTTCCATTTCTGATCCCTGTTCTGACAACGACAATATTGATTGTCGCGGTTTTGGTTATGTTCCATGTTTCGTATGAAGGCTATATGATCGGGGGGAAATGGATCAATTCTTTGCTTGGGCCCGCTGTTGTAGCGCTAGCCTATCCGCTTTATAAACAATGGCATATCATTGTAAAACATTGTGTTCCCATCCTAGGCGGCGTCCTGGTGGGATTATGCATGGGAATGATCAGCGGGCTGATTTTCGCAGAAGCCTTCGGGATTGATCATGATCTCTTATTATCCATTCTGCCAAAGTCGATCACAACCCCTGTCGCCATTCAGATCGCCGCCGGTCTTGGCGGTGTTCCTTCTATGACGGTCGTATTTGTCATGATTGCCGGCTTCTCAGGCGTCATCCTCGGGCCGCTGGTCCTAAAATGTCTTCGCATACGCAGCTCACTTGGCCAAGGCATTGCATTAGGCAGCGCCTCCCATGCACTGGGCACCTCCAAAGCATTGGAATATGGGGAACTGGCCGTATCCATGAGTTCCGTCTCAATGACGCTTTGTGCGGTGCTTGGCTCATTCTTCGGCCCGCTCGTTGTCTGGCTGTTTCATATTTAAGAAAGAGAGACTGCCCCGCAGGAGGGCAGTCTTTTTTGAGATACGAATCGGCGAAAGGAATTCTTGGCCTCTTATTTTAGTTCCCCTATGTCTTTTAAATATTGTTCACGTTCTTTTTTATCTGGGTAAGCGGTTTTGATATATTTATCTTTTACCTCTTTGCTATATTCACTCCAATCTGTAAAACGATTACCTACATCCTCAGAGTAACTCATTCCGTCCACTTTATTGGAATCATAAATTAAATCTGCTGAGAAATAAAACTTATCTGGATTGTCATTTATATAGCCATTTACTATTATTCTTCCCATTGGGTTTATTTCAATCTTATCCTCAAATGCAATTGTTTTAATAAAATTGTGAATATCTTCTTTTTTAAGATGTTCTTTAATTTTTGGTTTCATCTTTTCTACATATTCTTCTGCTTTTTCTTTATCGCTTTTTTCTTCTTTTTTCACTACTTGTTTACCTCCAGTCTCTTCTGTTGTTTGATCCGATATATTCATTTTTTTTACTATTTCATAAGAAATACCTAATAGAATAGTCACTACGATCGAACCTATTATAAGTATTTTTTTGACAAACGACATGGTATTTCATCCTTTTTTAATTTATTATACAATATATACAAGTTTTTGGAGAGTGAAGATATGGCTAGAAAAAAGAATTCACTTACTGACGAAGATTATAATAAAGCATCCAGTGCTGCATACAATATAAGAAACTATCATATTGGTACTAATATTGAGATAAGTAATGGACAAAAGTTATATGTAGTTGATTATAAAAAAACTAATAAGGGGCTTGATGCCCTTACCTTAGTATCCGAAAAAGATTACAAAATTTCCAACCATGGAAAAGACAAAGAAAAAATCCAAAACGCCATCATCGCCTACCGAGGATCAGAACCCATCAGCCCGGGCCAATTACAAGACACAATAAAACCATACCGTGATGAGAGGGAACAGCTTATTAAAGAAGTAGAGAAAAAGGGAATCAACATTCCTAAAGATGAAGATGGTTCTTTCTATGACTACGTACAAGGGGTTCCTGAATATTCAAATGAGATTTTGCAGGATTGGATCCATATGGACACCAGTTATTTGGTTGGTAAAAAACCTTTTGATGACGGGACAGAAAACCAGGCCATTCAGGCAGATCAATATGCCAAAAGAATACATAGAGATTTTAAAAATGCTGACATTCAAGTAACAGGTCACTCATTAGGCGGTTCTAATGCAAGCTATGCAGTCGTGATGAATGACTTTATCAAACGCGGCGTTACTTTCGAAAATCCTAACATATATGAAAACCTGCCTGAGGATGCCAAAGCCCGAGCATTAAAAGGGGATTTCCGCAGCCGTTTAACAGAATATATTAATTTAAATGATGGCTTATCTTTGCTGAATCGGGATGCCGCTGAAGTAGGTAAAGTGAAAGTGATGTATGACGAGGCTTTATTAAGTGGTGTACAAAGTAATGGTCTCTCAGCTGTAGTGAAGAAAAAGCTGGGGCTTGCACTTCAACATTACAGCAATCCATCTCTTGATGTCACACTATTTGTTGAAGCCTTGATGGGAAGTCACGGTTTGGACCGATATAACTTCAATTCAGACGGCTCTGTCCAAACAGTTGATGATGTGTTAAAAAACAATCCTGATTTTGCATTAGCGATGCTTAAGCAAATGAAGTCAACCAATGTGAAAGCCAATACAGGGGTTTCAATCCTCATTAAGTCGCATGTATTGATGAATACAAGCACGCAGTTAAAACATATCGCAGAATCGGAATGGTCTAGAATTATTCGCCAGATTGAAAGAATTGATGACAAAGTAAAGGATTCTATTGAAGATGTCAGAAATATGCATACACGAATGGTTGGTTTTGGTACATATGATGAATTATCCGTTTCTGATGTCGATGATCTGATCAATAAACTGAAAATGAACAAACCGCATCACCTTTTTTACTCAAAAGAAAAATATGATCAGGCAGTAGATGCAGCGCTTCATTTACAGCACTTGCTTCAGATGGTTGCAGATGACCTTGGACATATGGGACACGCTTACCATGATGCAGATCTGGCCTTAGCAAGCCGGATGGGGATTTCATAAGGGAGAGAAAGAGACATGGATTTTATGAATAAAAAACCTACAGATGCAGACCGTTTTATGCAAAGAGTGACAAGCCAGCATTCAAACACTTCACTTCTTTCAAATGCCCATCTTGATACTTCTGAAATGACACCAGAACAATTGGCGGCGTACAAAGAGAAGAAAAGACAAGAACAAAAATTGGCGCTGATGAATTCAATCAAAAAACAACTAAGCTATGCTTTTCAGGAAGACCGCAAAAACCTGTCTTCAATCCTTGATCACATCACAGATACCGAGCAGGCAGTTAAGACAAAGCGGGACATTCTCGGCCATCATATGTCAGGTAAAGCAATTGACAGTGTCACTGATAAGATGAAGGATCATCTATCTTTTGATAACGTTCGTTCCCAAGTATCGAGTGTAGTCAATTCCATTGGCTTATAGAATAAAGAACCCAAAGCCGGCATTTTGCCTGCTTTTTTGCTTTTCCGCAGACTGGAAAAGGGCTGTTTTACATATGATATGATTACAAATGACAAAATGAGGGTAATGTTTTAGTTCTACAATTCACAAAAGGAGGTTCTAATGGAACACTTAGATTTGCATCATATTTTCGAACTAGGTTTTTTGCTGGTCATGATTGCAGCAGGGATCACTGCGATTGCCAAGAAGTGCAGGCAGCCTTATCCCATCGCGCTCGTGATTGTCGGAACGATCATTGGACTTGTACATATTCCGCTCTTTGAACCGCTGAAAGATTTTATCACTGAGGGCGAAGTCTTTAACTTCGTCATCATTACGCTGTTCTTGCCGGCTTTATTAGGAGAAGCTGCGCTGAAGCTGCCCTTTTCCCATTTGCGAGAAAATAAGCGGCCTGTTCTGGCACTGGCCTTCGGCGGTACGCTCATTTCGTTTTTGATCGTCGGCTTTTCTTCCATGTGGCTGATGCACTTGGCCATTCCGGCAGCGTTTGTCTTTGCCGCTCTGATGAGTGCAACAGATCCTGTTAGTGTGCTGTCCATTTTTAAAAGTGTAGGCGCACCGAAAAAGCTTTCGATCGTTGTTGAAGGAGAAAGCCTGTTCAATGACGGGCTGGCGGTTGTGCTGTTCAACATTTCCGCTTTTTACTTGATGACTTATTTGGATCTCGGCATCCAAGGCGCCGGTTTAGGCTTGTGGGAGTTTGTCAAAGTCATTTCTCTCGGCCTTATCATCGGAGGCGCTCTTGGATATGTCTTTTCCCAGCTCACCAAGTATTTTGATGATTATCCCTTAGAAATTATTTTTAGTATCATTCTGTTTTACAGTTCATTTCTTTTGGCAGAGATGGCAGGTGCCTCAGGGGTAATCGCCGTCGTTGTCGCAGCGCTTATTTTCGGCAATTATGGCGCCAAAATTGGCATGAGCCCGACGACAAAGCTGAATATCAATAACTTTTGGGATGTCGCCGCCTTGCTTGCGAACTCCCTTGTCTTTTTAATGGTCGGGCTCGAGATCACGAGAATTGACCTGACTGATAAATGGGGTTTGGCCATTATGGCAATTGTGATTGTGCTCATCGCCCGAAGTGCCGCCGTCTACATCAGTTTGGCCTTTATCAAAAAATTTCCGGTTACATGGAAGCATACCATCAATTGGGGCGGACTGAAGGGCTCTCTGTCCATTGCCCTTGTGCTGAGCCTGCCACGAGACTTCCCGGGACGTGAAGACATTCTGGTTTTCGCCTTCAGTGTCGTTTTATTTTCCCTTGTTGTTCAGGGGCTCACCATTAAGCCGCTTCTGGAACGGTTAGGCGTGAATCAAAAAGAAGAAGGCAATCAGGAATACGAGGAATTGCTCGCAAAAGGACATCGCTTAGAAACCGCCATCAAAGAAGTACAGCAAGTCAAAGACAATTTGCTTATACACGAAGCTGTCTCCAGTGAACTGACAGACCAGTACAAAAAAGAGGTCAGCCAGCTCCATCAACAAACAAACAAATTATTCGAAACATACCCGGAACTCAAAAACAAACAGCAAACCATCTTGAAAAAACATTCGTTATACGCCCAATACCAAGCGATCGAGAACTTATCAAAGGAAGATATCATCTCAAACGAAGTGGCTGAGCATGAGCAAGCGCAGATCATTGATGAAATCGTTCGTTTGGAAAACGATCATTAACACAAAAAAGCAGACTGTCATCAGTCTGCTTTTTCTTCTTTTATGATTTGAAAAAATCAACCAGCGGCTGAAAATCCTTTGATAAATCAACGTCATTCGGCTCGGCTTGAAGAAGGCGGTCAATCATGCGCTCCAGTTCCTTCATATCATTTTGATCTGTGTATTCAATGAAGTTTAAGCTTTCGAGCCAATCCCGATACGAATGTTTGGCTTTGCCATAGCTGTTTCCAAAGACGAGGCAAGGTGTTTTGGTGATAATCGAGAAAATCATTGCGTGCAAGCGGTCGGTAATGACCAATTTACTTGAACCGATGCGGTCAAGCATTTCCATAAAATGCTTTTCGCGATCGGCGTAATCAATCGTGTCGACCGTATCCAGCACCGTGTCAGTACGCTCCGTATAAGTTGTTTTTTCTGCCCATTTCCTCATGTGTGAAATAAAATCTTCATCGGTCACTTTCTCCTTATCCGCTCTTAAAATAAAGAGAACGCCGTCCCGCTCGAGCTCTCTCGGCACAATATCCAAGGAAAGCACCATGTCCGGTGTAAAGATCACATTGGAGTTGAAGGTTTTTTTTACAACATCCAGTGTCTGGGTCTCACGCGCAGCAATCGTTAAGTTTGGATTTTGATGGTACGCATCCTGTGTTTTTTTCTTTTCTTTATTTCCGTCCTCTGTATCTTCAAAATAAACGGATTGCGGCAGAGAAATCGATTTGTAGTCTTTAAACGCCGCGAAGACCTTTCTTCTGTCTTCCTCAATATCGAGATAGAGGTTTCCTAAATTTCCTCCGCCTGTAAAGCAGACAATATCGTCTTCACTGATAATCTCCTTCACCAGTTCAATGCCCTCATCCGTCGCATAATCCATAATCTCAATGTATTCATAGTAAGGAAAATGGTTTTTGATAAATTTCTCTTCCGCATACGCTATCGCTTGGTCACCAATGTTTGTGTAACTCGGGGAACCAAACAAAAATACTTTTCGTTTATCATTTAACAGGGCTTCTGGCTCTACATTTGGCGCAATGCCTTTTACGAGTTTTTTGCCTTTGATTTCTTGTACAGTCATGTCGTCGTCCTCCTTCTGGGATGAATGCCTCATTGTGTGGTTACCTGTATCTACCCAAAAAGGAGGCTGGCTATGCATTGGCGTGTGCGCGCTATATTAGAAACATCGTTTTCGCCAACTTGATAGACGCTGCGATGTCCCGCGCCGTTCTTTCCATATATTCCGCGGCATGTTCACATGCGTCTTCTAGAGACATAGCTCCGGGAATGATGCTGAAGAGCGCATCGATTCCGTGTTGATAGACGGCATCACTGTCTCGTGATATTGAACCAGCAATGCCAATGACAGGCACATCATATGATTTTGCCGCTTTGGCCACACCGATCGGCGTTTTTCCGTAAATCGTTTGGCTGTCAATCCGCCCCTCACCAGTAATCACAAGGTCTGCATCTAGAACTTCATTTTCAAAATCAAACGCTTCTAGGACAATATCAACGCCTCTTTTCAGATCAGCATGAAGAAAAGCCAACAGACTCCACCCCAGACCGCCCGCTGCGCCGGCGCCCTCTGTTTCTCTGCAGGCTGTTCCGAGCGCTTTTTCTGCCACATCCGCGAAATGGACCAAGTTCTGATCCAGCGCATCCACCATGTCGGCTGTCGCGCCTTTTTGCGGCCCGAAAACAGCCGAAGCTCCTCGTGGCCCAGTTAACGGATTGTCCACATCACAAGCGACCTCCAGTTTGACACTTTGCAATCTGGAATCAAGCCCCCTTACATCTATTGATGCGAGCTGAGATAACGCGCCGCCCCCGGGCCCAATCTCACGGCCTGATTCATCAAGAAGCCTTCCGCCCAATGCTTGAATCAGCCCGGCCCCTCCGTCGTTCGTGGCGCTTCCGCCGATCCCGATGATCAAACGCTCTGCGCCCGCATCAAGAGCCGCTCCGATTAATTCTCCCGTTCCCCTTGTTGTGGTGACGAGCGGATTTCGTTTATCAACGGGCACCAGATGCAGCCCTGAGGCGGCAGCCATTTCAATCACAGCTGTTTTCCCATCTCCCATCATGCCAAAAAACGCCTTCACCGATTCCCCTAGCGGACCCGTAACAACCTGTTCTTTGATCCATCCGTTTGTGGCATCAATCAGAGACTGAACCGTACCCTCGCCGCCGTCCGCCATTGGCAATTTTCTGTAATCAGCACCCGGAAAAACTGTTTTGAATCCTCTTTCTATCGCGTCAGCGGCCTCCAATGCTGATAAGCTTTCCTTAAAAGAATCAGGTGCAATGATGATTTTCATCCAAATCGCCTCTTTCAAACATGATTCACGCAACCTATTTATCTACAATGTACCACACCAGCGCTGGGAATACATACCATCATTTATGGTAGAAATTAAATTAAAAATTAGAAATGAAAGTGTTTGCATAAATAAAACATTCACGTTATCATACTTGTATACAAGTATACTCCTTGAGTGAGGAAGGTGAGTGTATGATAGACTCCAAGAACCTGTTGTATCCCGCAAAATGGCTCTCAAAAGCGTCAACTGGTGTTCGTGTTGCATACGAGCTGAGAATGCGGATTATTTCAGGCATGATTGAAAGCGGTACCATTTTATCAGAAAATACGATCGCCGCCGAGTTTTCAGTAAGCCGTTCACCGGTTCGCGAAGCGTTCAAAATACTCGCATCTGAAAAAATCATCCGCTTAGAACGAATGGGAGCGGTTGTTATTGGGTTAACTGAAAAGGAAATCGCAGAAATTTATGATGTACGTTTACTATTAGAAACTTTCGTCTTTGAACGGCTTGTCAAAATTGACCCTGAGCCATTAGTCAAGGATCTCAGCAAAATCCTTGAAATGATGAAAGTCTCCATCAAATACGAGGATGCTGACGAATTTTCATTTCAAGATGTGCTGTTTCATGAAACGATTATCCGGGCTATCGATCATTCATACATTCACATGATCTGGAACAATCTAAAACCCGTAATGGAAAGCTTTATTCTTTTATCAATGCGGGCACGATTAAAGGAAAAATATGAAGACTTCACAAGGATTTTAGATAACCATGAGCTTTATATACAGGCCATTAAAACAAAGGATAGGGCGCTGATGATTCAGTCCCTTCACCAAAATTTTGATGATGTGCAAGAAAAGGTAGAAGACCTGTGGCTCTCACAACAAATGCTGGCAAAAGGAGCTGAAGACAACAATGACTAGTTATATGTTAGGAATCGATATCGGCACGACAAGCACAAAAGCTGTGTTGTTCAGTGAAAATGGAGACGTAATACAGAAAGAAAGCATCGGCTATCCGCTCTATACACCGGACATTTCAACAGCTGAACAAAACCCGGAAGAGATTTTTCAGGCAGTCATCCAAACAACAGCGAGAATTACAAAACAGCATCCTGAAATCTCATTCATTTCGTTCAGCAGCGCCATGCACAGCGTCATCGCAATCGATGAAAAGGACCAGCCGCTGACGCCTTGCATCACATGGGCCGACAACCGGAGCGAAGGCTGGGCGCATAAGATCAAAGATGAATGGAACGGGCATGAGGTGTACAAACGGACAGGAACACCGATCCATCCGATGTCACCGTTAAGCAAAATTGCCTGGATCACGAACGAACGAAAAGAAATCGCTTCCAAAGCAAAAAAATATATTGGCATCAAAGAGTACATTTTTAAACAGCTGTTCAATGAGTATGTCATTGATTACTCATTGGCATCTGCAACAGGCATGATGAATCTGAAAAACTTGGATTGGGACGAAGAGGCACTGCGTATCGCAGGCATCACGCAGGATCACTTATCCAAACTCGTGCCGACAACCGAGATCTTTCAGCACTGCAGCCCGGAATTAGCGATACAGATGGGAATCGATCCGGAAACACCTTTTGTCATCGGCGCAAGCGACGGCGTACTGTCTAATCTCGGCGTCAACGCCATTAAAAAGGGCGAGATCGCTGTCACCATCGGGACAAGCGGTGCCATCCGCACGATTATTGACCAGCCGCAAACCGATGAAAAGGGACGGATATTCTGCTACGCCTTAACGGACAAGCATTGGGTCATTGGCGGGCCGGTAAACAATGGGGGCATCGTCCTTCGCTGGATCAGAGACGAGTTTGCCTCTTCCGAAATCGAGACAGCGACACGGTTGGGCATTGATCCATATGATGTGCTGACGAAAATTGCAGAACGTGTCAGACCTGGTTCTGACGGCCTGCTGTTCCACCCATACCTCGCCGGAGAACGCGCTCCGTTGTGGAATCCGGATGTACGCGGCTCATTTTTCGGCCTGACCATGTCGCATAAGAAAGAGCATATGATAAGGGCGTCATTAGAGGGCGTCATTTACAATCTGTACACAGTGTTCCTGGCGTTAACAGAATGCATGGAAGGACCGGTTACCCGCATCCAGGCGACAGGGGGATTTGCAAGGTCGGAGGTTTGGCGCCAAATGATGTCAGATATCTTCGAATCAGAGGTTGTCGTTCCGGAAAGCTACGAAAGCTCATGTCTTGGCGCCTGCATTTTAGGCCTGTATGCGACAGGAAAAATTGATTCATTCGATGCCGTGTCTGAAATGGTCGGCAGTATGCACAGACATACGCCGATTGAAGACTCAGCCAAAGAATACAGAAAATTAATACCGATTTTTATTAATCTCTCAAGATCATTAGAGAATCAATATACACAGATTGCGGATTATCAGAGAGGCTTAATCACACACAACTAGTCCATGACATGAAGGGGAGGACATTACCATGCCATTAATTATCGTTGCAATTGGGATCTTAGCATTACTGCTTTTGATAATGGGCTTAAAATTAAACACGTTTATTTCCTTACTGGTGGTATCGTTCGGCGTGGCATTGGCACTCGGGATGCCGTTCGATAAAGTTGTCACCTCTATTGAAGCAGGAATAGGGGGAACTCTTGGCCACATCGCGCTCATCTTCGGACTTGGTGCGATGCTGGGCAAGCTGATCGCCGATTCAGGAGGCGCACAGCGCATCGCGATGACACTCGTCAATAAATTCGGCGAGAAACACATTCAATGGGCCGTTGTCATTGCCTCATTCATCATTGGTATTGCATTATTTTTTGAAGTAGGATTGGTTCTATTAATTCCGATTGTATTTGCGATTTCAAGAGAATTGAAGATTTCTATTTTATATCTCGGGATTTCGATGGTCGCAGCGCTGTCCGTCACGCACGGGTTCCTGCCGCCGCATCCGGGACCTACAGCAATTGCCGGTGAGTACGGCGCAAACATTGGGGAAGTGCTGCTGTACGGCTTTATCGTTGCTGTTCCGACAGTGCTCATTGCAGGCCCTTTGTTTACAAAGCTCGCGAAAAGAATCGTTCCTGCCTCATTTGCGAAGTACGGCAATATTGCATCACTCGGTACGCAAAAATCTTTTAAGCTTGAAGAAACACCTGGCTTTGGAATCAGCGTCTTTACTGCAATGCTTCCAATTATCATCATGTCGGTCGCGACGATTATTGATCTGCTTCAAGAAACAATCGGATTTGCGGATAACGGCGTTTTAGCTTTTATCCGATTGATTGGAAACGCATCGACTGCTATGATTATTTCGTTATTGGTTGCAGTCTATACAATGGGCATCAAACGCAACATTCCAGTCAAAACCCTGATGGACTCTTGTTCAACAGCCATTTCACAAATTGGCATGATGCTTCTGATCATCGGAGGAGGCGGCGCCTTCAAACAAGTGCTGATCAACGGCGGTGTCGGCGATTACGTAGCAGACTTATTCAAAGGTACTGCATTATCGCCAATCGTCTTAGCATGGCTCATCGCGGCGATCCTGCGCATTTCTTTAGGATCAGCCACCGTTGCCGCGCTAAGCACAACAGGGCTCGTCATTCCATTATTGGGACATTCTGATGTCAACCTGGCATTAGTCGTGCTAGCAACAGGCGCAGGAAGTGTCATCGCTTCTCACGTCAATGACGCCGGCTTCTGGATGTTCAAGGAATACTTCGGATTAAGCATGAAAGAAACATTTGCCACATGGACGTTGCTGGAAACGATTATTTCCGTTGCTGGACTGGGATTCATATTATTGTTAAGTTTAGTTGTATGAAATTGATGAAGGAGCTGTAACACATGTTCAATACGATTGGTGTCATAGGCTTAGGCGTAATGGGAAGCAATATCGCCTTAAACATGGCAAACAAAGGTGAAAACGTCGCCGTCTATAATTACACCAGAGATCTAACGGACCACCTTGTTCAAAAGCTGGATGGACAATCTCTCAGCCCATATTACGAGCTTGAGGATTTTGTTCAATCGTTAGAGAAACCAAGAAAAATCTTTTTGATGGTCACAGCGGGAAAACCCGTAGATTCCGTCATCCAATCACTAATGCCTTTACTTGAAGAAGGCGACGTCATCATGGACGGAGGAAACTCCCATTATGAGGACACAGAAAGAAGATATGACGAGCTGAAAGAAAAAGGCATCGGTTACCTGGGAGTCGGCATTTCCGGCGGGGAAGTTGGCGCATTAACAGGGCCATCCATCATGCCGGGCGGGGATCGCGATGTCTATGAGAAAGTCGCTCCTATCCTGACCAAAATCGCAGCTCAGGTCGGAGATGATCCGTGCTGTGTTTACATCGGTCCCAAAGGGGCAGGGCACTTTACAAAAATGGTGCACAACGGCATTGAGTATGCCGACATGCAGCTAATTGCAGAAGCCTATACATTTCTGAGAGAAACGCTTCGTCTGCCGCTTGATGAAATTGCATCTATTTTTGAAACATGGAATCAAGGTGAGCTGAAAAGCTATCTAATAGAGATTACAGCTGAGATTTTACGCAAGAAAGACGAAAAAACAGGACAGCCTCTGATCGATGTCATCCTTGATAAAACAGGCCAAAAAGGCACCGGGAAATGGACGAGCATGCAGGCGATTGATAACGGCATCCCGTCCACAATCATCACAGAGTCCTTGTTCGCCCGCTACCTGTCATCCTTAAAAGAAGAACGGGTGGCAGCTCAAGACGTGTTAGCAGGCCCGGAAGCCGAAGAAAAACACTTTGATAAAGACACTTGGATTGAATACGTCAGACAGGCTCTTTATATGGGAAAAGTATGCGCCTACGCACAAGGCTTTGCCCAATATAAAATGTCTTCTGAGCTTTACGGATGGAACCTGCCGCTCAAAGACATCGCTTTGATTTTCCGAGGCGGCTGCATCATTCGCGCAGACTTCCTGAATGTGATCAGCGAAGCATTCAGCGAGCAGCCAAATCTGGCAAACCTTCTGATCGCGCCATATTTCACAGATAAGCTCCAAGCCTATCAAACAGGCCTGCGAAAAGTCGTTTGTGAGGGCATCAGCACAGGAATCTCATTCCCATGCTTAACCACAGCGCTCTCTTATTACGACGGCTATCGCACAGGGCGTTCCAATGCAAACCTATTGCAGGCGCAGCGCGATTACTTCGGCGCCCATACGTACGAACGGACAGATATGGACGGCGTTTTCCATACGAATTGGTCTGAATAACAGCCATCAAAAAACACGGTCAGTTCAACTGAACCGTGTTTTTTGATTTCTTCTTATTCTGAAAGAGAACCAGTACTATCACAATGATCCAAACAGCTAGAGACATAAGCAATATTATAAATATCATAAACAGTGATACAATAATAGCTAGAAACAATCCCCCAATTATTCGTGTGACAGCATGCTTGCTGTTCCGTTCTACTCAGCTTTTTTTATTGAGAGAAATGATCAAACGATTCACCCCTTGCTCACTCTGTCATAAAATGTTCAAATGCTCTAACAAGCCTGACCTTCTGATGGATAAAAGTCGCTGAAAACCTTGTCTAATTGAGAATCAACCCATTTTAACATTCTTATCTGCTATAAAAGAAATGCCTAAATCTTTCCTATCACACCTAACACAAGACGAAAAAAAGTAAGTTATTAATGGGTTTTGGCTTGACAAAAATTATATATTAATTATTAATTAATATATAATTAGAATTATTATTGAAAGCGAATATGCTTTCTAAAACATTTTTAGGAGGAATATACATTATGTCTTTAATCGGTAAAGAAGTACTTCCATTCGAAGCAAAAGCATTCAAAAACGGTGAATTCATCGATGTAACAAACGAAGATTTGAAAGGCCAATGGAGCGTATTCTGCTTCTATCCAGCAGATTTCTCTTTCGTATGCCCGACTGAGCTTGAAGATCTTCAAGAACAATACGCTGCACTTAAAGAATTAGGTGTTGAAGTATACTCTATCTCTACAGATACTCACTTCGTACACAAAGGCTGGCATGACAGCTCTGAAAAAATCGGCAAAATCACTTACGCAATGATCGGTGACCCATCTCAAACGATCTCTCGCAACTTCGATGTTCTTGACGAAGAAACTGGTCTTGCTGACCGCGGAACATTCATCATCGATCCAGATGGCGTCATCCAAACTGTAGAAATCAATGCAGGCGGAATTGGCCGTGACGCAAGCAACCTGATCAGCAAAGTAAAAGCAGCACAATACGTTCGTCAAAACCCAGGTGAAGTTTGCCCAGCTAAATGGGAAGAAGGCGGCGAAACTCTTACACCTAGCCTTGATCTAGTAGGTAAAATCTAAGGAGTGCATTCCATTGGTACTTGATGCAAATATCAAAGCACAATTAAATCAATACATGCAGCTAATTGAGAATGATATTGTTCTCAAAGTTAGCGCAGGCGAAGATGACACTTCTAAGGACATGCTGGCTCTCGTTGATGAGCTGGCTTCCATGTCATCTAAAATTTCAGTTGAAAAAGCTGAATTACACAGAACACCAAGCTTTAGTGTCAATCGTGTCGGAGAAGACACTGGCGTTACATTCGCCGGTATCCCTCTGGGCCACGAATTCACATCATTAGTCTTGGCGCTGCTCCAAGTGAGCGGCAGACCGCCTAAGGTAGACCAAAAAGTCATTGACCAGGTGAAAAAGATCAGCGGTGAATACCACTTTGAATCTTATATCAGCCTGACATGCCACAACTGTCCTGACGTTGTACAAGCTCTAAACATGATGAGCGTGCTGAACCCGAACATTACGCACACGATGATCGACGGTGCAGCATACAAATCAGAAGTTGAAAGCAAAAATATCATGGCAGTGCCGACCGTTTACCTGAATGGCGAATCCTTCGGAAGCGGCCGTATGACGCTTGAAGAAATTCTTGCAAAAATGGGCAGCGGCGCAGATGCATCTGAGTTTGCCGGCAAAGAGCCGTTTGACGTTCTTGTTGTCGGAGGCGGGCCTGCTGGCGCAAGTGCAGCCATCTACACTGCGCGTAAAGGCATCCGCACAGGTGTTGTCGCTGAACGCTTCGGCGGACAGGTTCTCGACACAATGAGCATCGAAAACTTCATCAGCGTCAAAGCGACGGAAGGTCCGAAGCTTGCTGCAAGTCTCGAAGAGCATGTGAAGGAATATGATATTGACGTCATGAACCTTCAGCGTGCCAAACGCCTTGAGAAGAAAGATCTGTTCGAACTTGAACTTGAAAACGGCGCTGTCCTGAAAAGTAAAACAGTGATCCTCTCAACAGGTGCCCGCTGGCGCAATGTCAACGTACCTGGTGAACAAGAGTTCAAAAACAAAGGTGTCGCTTACTGCCCGCACTGTGATGGACCATTGTTTGAGGGCAAAGACGTAGCGGTTATCGGCGGCGGAAACTCTGGTATCGAAGCAGCGATTGATCTTGCAGGTATTGTCAATCACGTCACTGTGCTAGAGTTCGCGCCGGAACTGAAAGCAGACGAAGTCTTGCAAAAACGTCTCTACAGCCTGCCAAATGTCACTGTCGTGAAAAATGCACAAACAAAAGAAATCACAGGTGACCAGAGCGTTAACGGCATCACATACGTGGACCGCGAAACAGGCGAAGAAAAACATGTTGAACTCCAAGGTGTATTCGTCCAAATCGGTCTCGTTCCAAACACAGAATGGTTAGAAGGAACGGTTGAACGCAATCGCATGGGCGAAATCATTGTCGATAAACACGGCGCAACAAGCGTACCAGGCTTATTTGCTGCCGGCGACTGCACAGACAGTGCGTACAATCAGATTATTATTTCGATGGGATCAGGTGCAACTGCCGCTCTCGGCGCGTTTGATTACCTTATCCGTAACTGATAAAAAACCGCTATTTTGCCAGATTGGCAGGATAGCGGTTTTTTTGTAAATAAATCACCCGAACCAAGCACTTCAGTAAAAGTACTCGATTCAGGCCAGCAGCTTATAATTCCTCGCCGTTCGTTTGAATGACGTTTTTGTACCACTCAAATGAATCTTTCTTATATCGTTTCATAGATCCGTTTCCTTTATTATCACGATCAACATAGATCATGCCGTAGCGTTTTTTCATTTCCCCTGTTGTAAAGGAGACAATATCAATAATCCCCCACGGCGTATAGCCGATTAAATCTACACCATCGTAAGTAACCGCTTTTTCCAATGCTTCAATATGTGATTTCAAATATTGAATTCGTTCCGGATCATGGATCTTGCCGTCTTCCTCCAGCGTATCCACCGCACCAAAGCCGTTTTCAACGATGAATAACGGGATTTGGTACCGATCATAAAAACGGTTTAACGTATATCTCAGCCCAGTTGGATCAATTGCCCAGCCCCAGTCACTCGATGTGATGTACGGATTTTCTACACCATTCGGCAAACCGCCGTTGACGATATCGCCCGTATTATCATTTTCCACATCACTTTTCACAGTTGTAGACATATAATAGCTGAAGCCTAAGTAATCAACGGTTCCATTTCTTAAAATCTCATCATCGCCGTCTTCAAATGTAATGTGATAGCCTTCTCTTTCAAATTCCTTCAACGCGTAGCTTGGGTAGTAACCGCGAACCTGCACATCCGGGAAGAAGTAGCGCTGTCTCATTTCTTCTTCAGCCAGCATCACATCTTCAGGATTGGAGGAGAAGGGATAAATCGGCACGTGTGACACCATGGCGCCAATTTGGAAGTCTGGGTTGATGTCCTTTCCTTTTGCCACTGCTAAAGCACTCGCTACTAACTCGTGGTGCGCCGTTTGATACATAACTTCCTTAGCGTTTTCGTTTTCGCCAACCAGAACACCTGAATTCGTCCATAGGAACAGCGGATTGTTCACGTCCATTTGATTGTTGATCTCGTTAAATGTCATCCAATACTTCACTTTATCTTTGTAACGGTTGAAGCAAGCCTCTGCAAAGTTGACGAAGAAGTCCACGACTTTCCGGTTTCTAAAGCCGCCGTATTCCCTGGCCAGGTGCAACGGCATTTCAAAGTGAGACAGCGTAATGACCGGCTCAATCCCATGCTTCAGCAATTCATCAAACACGTCATCATAGAACTGCAAACCCGCTTCGTTCGGTTCGGCCTCATCGCCTTTCGGAAAAATCCGGCTCCAACCGATGGATGTCCGCAAGCATTTTAATCCCAATTCCGCAAACAACGCGATATCTTCCTTATATCTGTGATAGAAATCAATGGCTTCATGGTTCGGATAAAACTCGTTCTCTTCAATGGTATCCGTGATTTTTCTCGGCACACCGTGTGCCCCCGCTGTCATGACATCGACGACGCTCGGCCCTTTACCGCCTTGATTCCATCCGCCTTCAAATTGATGGGCAGCTAAAGCGCCGCCCCATAAAAAATCCTTCGGCATGTTTCCCATGTTACATTCCTCCTTAGCTTACGACTGTAAATAATTTTTTGTCTAACGCACTTTCTTCAAGATCCTCGATGAGAATTTCTTGATACGCATGTGAATTCGTGATGATGACTGGGGTAATCGTTGTTAATCCTTTCTCTTCAATGAAAGCTTTATCAAATTCTACAAGCACTTCGCCTTTTTTGACTATATCGCCTTCTTTCACCTTCAAGGCAAAAGGAGTACCGTCTAATGTCACCGTATCCAGTCCGATGTGCACAAGCAATTCGACGCCAGACACCGAACGAAGGCCGAACGCATGCTTTGTAGGCGCCACCATGACGACGGTCCCGTCAAACGGGGCAAACAGTTTATTATCAGATGGCTCAATCGCCAAGCCTTGTCCCATTGCGCCTGAACTGAATACCTCATCAGGCACCTTAGAAAGCGGAATGACCTTGCCGCTAAATGGCGCATATACTGTTTCTTCATTCGCCTGTTCCGCTTGAAGATTGGCCTTTTCCGTCTGTGCAGCAGTATCTTCACCGTAGCCAAAGATCTGAATCAGTACAACAGGGAGAATCACCGCAATCGCAGCACCGATTAAAATGCCCCAAATGGATGTCGGGAATTGTTCATTGATGCCATTCACGATCGTCAGAGGTCCCGGAAGTCCCGCATAGGCAAAGTAATACGGCTGAAAAAAGCTTGCTACGACTGCGCCAACCGCTCCGGATATACAGCCAAAGATAAACGGCTTCTTAAATCTTAAGGTCACACCGTAGATCGCCGGCTCTGTAATGCCAAACAATCCTGTGACGCCAGCCGAAACGCTGACTTTTCTCGTTTCCTTGTTTCGCGCTTTCAGGATGACACCAAGCACGGCACCAACCTGCGCAACGACCGCTATTGTCTGATACGCCTGGAATGAATCCCGGCCGTATAAATCAAAGTTTGCCAATACCATCGGCGTGATGCCCCAGTGTACACCAAAGATGACAATGACCTGCCAGAATGCGCCGATGATCGCTCCAGCCAATACCGGCACGTTTTCCGCCAAGAAGTTGTAACCGTTTGCAATTCCGTTTGCGCCTAATGTTGTCACAGGGCCTATGAGGACTATCGTTAACGGCACCATGATGACCATACATAGAAACGGAACAAATAACGGTCTGACCACTTCGTTCATTCTCTTATGTAAGAATCGTTCAACATAAGACAAGATCCACACTAAAAATAATGGCGGCAGCACGGAAGACGTGTATGTCGTCTGCGATAAAGCAATCCCTAAGAAAGAAATGCTCTTTCCATCTGCGATTTGAGCTGCCATCTCCGCCCATGTCGGACTGACTAACGCGGCACAGCATGCTACAGCGATATACGTGTTGGTCTTAAAATGCTTTGATGCCGTAATCGCGATAAAAATAGGCAAAAACGTAAACGGTGCCCAAGAGATGAAACTAAAAACCTGATATACTCCTGTTTTCTCAAAACCGGAAAACAATAAGTTAATAATAATTAATGCGCCTTGCAAAATACCAGCAGCGGCCAGAATGTAGACAAACGGCGCAAACACCGCTGACATCGTCGCAATGATCCGGTTCAACATCGTTCCTTTATTCTCACTCTGTTCGCCGGAAAGATCAATATTGACCCACTTTGAAAATTCCTCGAAGACTTCCCCAACATGCTGTCCAATGACAATCTGGAATTGGCCGCTGTTCTCCACCACCGTAATGACGCCGGGCATCGACTTCACGATATCCTTCGCTTTAGGGTTAGACCGCTTTAGCACCAACCGAAGCCTGGTCGCGCAGCGAGAAGCTCCAATCACATTCTCTTCCCCGCCTACGGCCTCCAAAATGTCTTTCGCTAGTCTCGTATAATCTCTCACTTTCCCCGACATTTTCACCCACCCCTTTATTTTGGTTGCGCTTTCATTATAATTGTACCGGTATAATTTATCAATACCCTAACAAAACATTTTGACACTAACTATCATTGTAAGCGGTTTATGCTATAATTTTGGCAAGTGAAACTAAACGAATAAATGAGGAATGCGTATGTTAAAGTACCAGCAAATTGCAGCGGAAATTGAAACATATATAGAAGAACACCAGCTGAAGCAGGGAGACAAACTGCCAGTGCTAGAAACCCTCATGGCCCAGTTTGAAGTCAGCAAAAGCACAATCACAAAGTCCCTAGATCTATTAGAGCAAAAAGGCGCGATCTTTCAGCTCAGAGGAAGCGGCATCTTCGTCAGAAAGCATAAACGAAAAGGCTACATCAGCCTCCTGTCGAATCAAGGATTTAAAAAAGACCTCGAGGAGTTCAATGTCACCTCAAAGGTCATTGAACTAGACGTGAGGAAACCGACTCCGGAAGCGGCAGAAAACCTCAACATCGGAGTTGACGAGGACATCTACTATGTCAAAAGAGTCCGCTACATCAACGGCCAAACCCTATGCTACGAAGAATCCTACTACAATAAATCCATCGTGACGTATTTAAACAACGAAATCGTCTCCCACTCCATCTTCCATTACATCCGTGAAGGATTGGGATTGAAAATCGGTTTTTCTGATTTGTTTCTGCACGTGGGTCAGCTGAATGAGGAAGAAGCGGAGTATTTAGGGTTAGAGGCTGGACTGCCGAAGCTGTATATAGAGAGTATTTTTCATCTGACAAATGGGCAGCCGTTTGATTTCTCGAAAATCTCTTATCATTATGAGCAGTCACAGTTTGTGGTGCAGGCGAATAGTTTTTTGTTGTGAAACTGTTTTACTTTAACAACCCTTTGCCTATGTAATAGGACAACAAAGGTCATTTACCAATATTTAAATAGAAAAAATTTGGTTTTCGTAACTAGAAAGATATTAGTGATGATATTAGAATGAAAAACCTCTTCAATTATCTATAACTTTTGAAGTGGAAATGCAAATATGGGTAGTTCGATATGATGAAATTTCAGTCATTTCTTAATAAAGGGTTTAACAGGCGAAACGTCTCTGTTAGTATGGCAACCAAAGGAGGAAGATAATTATGCACATAATAAAGCTAACCAAAGTAAAACTTGCAGCCTTGGTATTCCTAGTAGGTGCCTTAGCCCTCCCGGTTTTACCTAATGCTGCAGATGCCGCAGAATCCCAAGCTACATATAAAGTTGAAAACCTCAACGATAGTGTGCTGAAGATGACGTTCGATCATGCAGATATTCATATTGACGCTGATGGAAATGCTACACTAAAAGATCACGTAGCGGGCGAAGAGCAAGTTCTCCCTAAAAACTCAACTGACAAAAATGGTGATCCTGTTACACTACAATACGAAAAAATCGATCATGGCGTTCTGGTCAAACTAGTAAGCCAAGAATCTGGACAAACCACCGGTACAGTCAGAACCCAATCGGTTGGAAAATGTATTCTAGGTACTGGCGGTGGTGCGATAACTGGTGGAGGTACTCTGGGTCTTGCTGGCGCTGCTGTAGGAACAGTCACGATACCCGGCATTGGAACTGTAGGTGCTGGTGCCGTTGGTGCAATTACTGGCGCTGTTGGCGGTGCAATGACAGGGGCTGCTGCATCTTGCTTTTAAAAGAGGGTCACTCCCTCATTTTTACTAACGATAGAAGGTGATCGAAATGTACAAAATCATCATTCCTTCAATACTAGCCATATTTGCCCTATGGATTTTATTACAGCTCTCACTCGATATGAGTATCTTTAAGAATCCAATGAATTACTTTATCGTATTCATTCTCTTCTTTCTCTTTATAAAGATGGTGAAAGAAAAACAACAATAGATTGGGGAAAGATGGTTGATGAAAGCTAAAAAACACCCCATATTAACATAACTCATCACAGCACGTCATCTTATCGCACAAAAAAAGCTACTTCAACGTGAAGTAGCTTCCTTTTTGTTAAATGCCCATTTTGACCCATCTCGTTTTAGAAAAGCGAAGTACAATTACGTTTATTATCATGATTGAAATTAAATATAATATAATATATAAAATATCATGATTACCAAGTGTCATATGATCAGACTGCAGCACGTTTTCTATTCGGTGATACATAGTGTTACCTGCCTCAAAAGGAGCAATAAAACCAAACGTTTTATTGCTTATTGCTACTAAAATAACTGAAGTAATCCAATAAACGATACTAACACCTATACTAGTTAATATATTCGAACATAACATACTTATAGTTCCAATAATTAAAATATACTGCAATATAACGGCAGAAAATAAAAAGAGCAATAATGCAAAATGGGAAAAATCATGGTACATCAACGAAATGATGAGCAGACCAATCGCGATAAACGCAAAACATTCCAAAAATAAGACAGCTATCTTCTTATAAAAGAAGGTATAGATGTTTTCCCCTATGAGTTTGTAAAAGAGAATATTTTTATTTGTATACTCTCTATTAATAAAGAAAGCGATAACAAATGAAAATAACATCAAACCAAACTGGGTCGCAACGGTATAGGAGCTAAAGAAAAACATCTCAGGTGTGACATGGCTGACTTTATCAATTCCTACCAGTAAAAAATAACCCAGTAAAAATAAAAACACGAACATAGATCCTAAAATAATGAAAACTTTGTTGCTTATACTCTTTTTAAACTCTAATTTCATCTTAAGCCCCCACTGTTTTATTACTCATTTATATACACTTCAATCAATTTATCCACTGAGTGATATTGTTGGATTTCTTGATGATTAAACATATAATAATCCCCTTCTATCGCCTTTAAATCAGACAAATCGTGTGTGATATTAATGATTATCTTCTCCGGGTTCTCTTTTATGTATTTTTTTAGGAAGCCATGAATTTCTATAACTGTTTTTTTGTCTAATGAATTCGTTATTTCATCTAAAATAATAATATTTTTATCCTCTAGTAAAAAGCTAAGCAATTTCAATTTTTGCTTTTGCCCATCACTCAAATTTTTGATAAGAACTTTACCGTCAATATTATTAAGATTAAGTAAATGTCCAATCCTATTTATCTTTTCTGAATCAAACTTTTCGCTTAAAAAGTTTATTAAAAAGTCCTTAGAAACATCATGAGGTATATTTGACGAGCTGGAAATTAAAGAAACATTTTGACGAATATCTCTATCAATTCGTTTACTAGTATTCAACAAAAAATCTTTAGCAAGCTGTGATTTACCGACTCCATTTTTTCCGACGATATGATTCATTTTTCCAGACGAAAAATGTAAGTCTGTATCCTGAAGTAACGTCTTACCTTTCACTTTTAACGTATAATTTGCTATGTTCATATGCATACTCCCTAAAAATATTGACATAAGTTCCGCTCTGGGTTTTTCATGTTTTGTATTTCGGCAACTCTTCTGATTAGCGATTTAGTCCATCGCAAGGAGGAATTCGGAGTCTTTTTCTCTATTTTACAATATATAGTATTCAAAGTTCAACGAAAGACTAATTCCCATTATGATTAATTAGCACTAACCAAATCTGCAAAACCTTCTTTTTGGCTCTTGCTTCCTTACACTTTCTCTCCTGTCTTCCGCTTACCTCTGCGCCTCTTTCCCTCTTTTCAATTGTCTCTAAAAGGAATTATGCGTTACTATCATATAAAGGTACAATGATGAAAAACAATGTCATACTTTTCATTTCAACTTATCATGCACATGCTCATAAATAGGGGTTTATTCTAAAAAGGGGATGGACGATTTTGGAAAGCAAGTATTTAGATCTACTCGCACAAAAATATGATTGTGAAGAAAAAGTGGTAACGGAAATTATCAATTTGAAAGCGATACTGAACCTGCCAAAGGGCACCGAGCATTTTGTCAGTGATTTGCACGGGGAGTATCAGGCATTCCAGCACGTGCTGCGAAATGGTTCAGGACGAGTCAAAGAGAAGATACGCGACATTTTCAGCGGTGTCATTTACGATAGAGAAATTGACGAATTAGCAGCATTGGTCTACTATCCGGAAGACAAACTGAAGTTAATCAAACATGATTTTGATGCGAAAGAAGCGTTAAACGAGTGGTATAAAGAAACGATTAACCGAATGATTAGGCTTGTTTCTTATTGCTCCTCGAAGTATACCCGCTCCAAATTGCGTAAAGCACTGCCTGCCCAGTTTGCTTATATTACGGAGGAGCTGCTATACAAAACAGAACAAGCTGGCAACAAGGAGCAATATTACTCCGAAATCATTGATCAGATCATTGAGCTTGGCCAAGCCGATAAGCTGATCATCGGTCTTGCTTACAGCATTCAGCGATTGGTGGTCGACCATCTGCATGTGGTCGGCGATATTTATGACCGCGGACCGCAGCCGGATCGGATTATGGAAGAACTGATCAACTATCATTCTGTCGATATTCAGTGGGGAAATCACGATGTCCTTTGGATTGGCGCCTATTCCGGTTCAAAAGTATGCCTGGCCAATATTATCCGTATCTGTGCCCGCTATGACAACCTGGATATTATTGAAGACGTGTACGGCATCAACCTGAGACCGCTGCTGAACCTGGCCGAAAAATATTATGACGATAATCCAGCATTCCGTCCAAAAGCAGCCGAAAACAGACCAGAGGCTGAGATTAAGCAAATCACAAAAATTCATCAAGCGATTGCGATGATCCAATTCAAGCTTGAGAGCCCGATTATCAAGAGACGGCCAAACTTTAATATGGAAGAGCGGCTGTTATTAGAGAAAATACATTACGACAAAAACGAAATCACGCTGCACGGAAAAACATATCAACTGGAAAACACCTGCTTTGCGACGATTAATCCAGAACAGCCGGATGAGCTATTAGAAGAAGAGGCAGAAGTCATAGACAAGCTGCTATTCTCTGTCCAGCATTCCGAAAAGCTGGGCCGCCATATGAATTTTATGATGAAAAAAGGCAGCCTTTATTTAAAATATAACGGCAACCTGTTGATTCACGGCTGTATTCCTGTCGATGAAAACGGCAATATGGAAACAATGATGATTGAGGATAAACCGTATGCGGGCCGTGAGCTACTCGATGTATTTGAACGGTTCTTACGGGAAGCGTTTGCCCACCCGGAAGAAACCGATGACCTGGCGACAGATATGGCTTGGTATTTATGGACAGGCGAGTACTCCTCCCTCTTCGGAAAACGCGCCATGACGACATTCGAGCGGTATTTCATTAAAGAGAAGGAAACGCATAAAGAAAAGAAAAACCCGTATTATTATTTACGCGAAGACGAGGCAACCTGCCGAAACATCCTGGCAGAATTCGGCCTCAATCCAGATCATGGCCATATCATCAACGGCCATACACCCGTAAAAGAAATCGAAGGAGAAGACCCAATCAAAGCAAACGGAAAAATGATCGTCATCGACGGCGGCTTCTCCAAAGCCTACCAATCTACAACAGGCATCGCCGGCTACACGCTGTTATACAACTCCTACGGCATGCAGCTCGTCGCCCATAAACACTTCAACTCCAAGGCAGAAGTCCTAAGCACCGGAACCGACGTCTTAACGGTGAAGCGGTTAGTGGACAAAGAGCTTGAGCGGAAAAAAGTGAAGGAAACGAATGTGGGTGAGGAATTGTTGCAGGAAGTGGCGATTTTGGAGAGTTTGCGGGAGTATCGGTATATGAAGTGAGGGATGTGGGGTTCAGAGGTGACTTTCTCTGGGCTCTTTTTTTCGGTTTTTAAGTATCTGTTTTACACTAGGCTATCTGCTCATTCACTAGTATGTAAATTTAAATACAGAGGACGTTAGTATCTAATAAAAACGCCCCTCTTCAATTGGAAGTTTGGTGGCATTATTTTATTTATTTTTGCTATCAATCTCTTTTCCTTCTTGATTTATTAAATGTTTTGGTTCCACTATTTTTTTCATCTTTTGAAACCCACTCTCCTTTCTTCAAAAGTTCTTCTCCAAATTGTTCAGTAGAGTCATTTTGATTTTTACCTCAAATATAATTCCAATATATCCCACAAAATACTTCTGATAAAAACTAAAATATTTCGAGGAGCTTTTATTCTTTCATTAGACATGCCATGTCCAAATATTCTTATAAACTCTTCTTCTGAATACTCTTTTCCCTTAATTCCTTCCTCAAACACCATAAAGTCTAGTAGTTGGGGCATATATAAATACATTTGAGGTCTTGCTGAAGCTCTCTCTACCAATCCAATAATACTATCAGCATATGGAGGGACTTCAATTCGACCAAAATCAACTTCCTTTGGTGCTACAGATTTTTGATGTATCTATATGTGGTATGTATAAAAAAACTAAATGTGAGGGCTATAATTTAATATGAAGTAAGTATAACCCTATTATTATCCCCAATTACTGTTAAATTCAATCTTAAATATTTACTAAATATATGAAATGGTAATGATTTTCTGACCTAGTTCAAATTGCACTCCTTCGATCCATAACTAAAGCGAGAGAATTATCTTTTTTCCTTATGTCAGTACCATTAACACCAGTATTTATTATTCTTTAATTGCTTACTATCTGGTTAATTTCTGTATTTAATGTTTTTGGATGAAATAATATTATATCATCTCTTAAATTTCGATTTTGATGTTATAATTTATTTCTAATGATTATCTATCTTAGAGAAATAAGATTAAAGGAATTATAAATAGTAATGTCACTGCTTTATAATTGTAAAAATTTATCAACATTAGATGATGAAACACTATGTGAATAAATAATCAATTCTTTTCCTTTTCCCGAATTAGCAAGACTATAGTTAAGGTAATAAGTATAGTATTCATACTCTGAATAAAGATCCTTTATATCTGCAGATAAATCATATGTCAAAATCCACTTCTTGTTTTTCATTGTCTTATTAATACTATTTCTTAGATCCACGTGATCAACATGTTCATAGAAATTAGTATATAGCTTTCTTCCCTTTTCATAATACGGTGGATCAAAGAATGTGAGTGAGTTTCTTGTCTTAGCAATATTGGTACTGATAAAGTCAAGAGCATCTTTGTTATATAAATTTATCTTAGAACCCAAACTTGAAATAATGTCTATTTTTCTTATTAATGCTTCTTTATTAAATCTACAATCCATCTTGTAATTGCCATCTTGTTTTTTACCGCCAATAGGTCCTGCATTAATTATACCGGACCTATTGGTTCTATTTAAAAATAATGTAGAGAAGCCAAGTTCAGTCATAGACGCATTTTCCTTTTTTTGCTGGATGTTCTTTTGTATAATCCACTCATCCATATTAAATCTAGCATTATATACTCTTTGTTTCATTTCTTCTGGATTGTTTAATATGGAATACCACAAAGAGTATATAGATTTATCATAATCATTTATCATAATTTTTTTCACATCTTGATTAATTAATAATTTTAATGCTATTGCCGCCCCGCCACAATAAGGTTCTATATAAGTACTAACACCGTTTTCTTTTACAATATACTTTAAATAAGAATATAATTTATTCTTGCCTCCTGGATACCTTAAAGGACTATAATTATCAATTTTTTTGTTCATCGTATTTATTCCTCTAACTAGCTGATATATTACAGCAAATTTATAATAGACTCTATAAACGGTTTATATTTCCTAAATATTCTAATGAAATCCTGGTTTGTAAGTATTGTCTTATAATCATGTACTATTCCATTAATTAACTCCAAGTCATCTTGATTCTTAATTGACTTTTTTTGTTCCAAGGTAAATGAAGAATGACTTTTATTATACATATCCTCACTTACTATTTTAATCTTATTCCCCAAGTTATCTGATCCATTATTCTTTTGCATTAACTCAGGATACCTATCTATATATGCTTTTGAGAGATATTCCAAAAGTGCCCGTATCAAGAAAGAAACAATTAATACATCGTGCATTCTTATTTTTGAAAGGTTTTTGTATAAAGATAGTGAATAAATTACGTCTCTTATCTTATGATAATCTATTTGTTCACCCAACTTTGATTCCATTCTAATACGCCATTCATCATCAAAAAGTAAATCCTGTTTAGGTCGTGGATTACTCTGTTCTGGTTCTATTATCAAATCAAATGTAACAATTTGTTTTTCATAGCTTGCATTAAATTTATATAGTTTAGGTTTTGAATTCTCAAGAACAAACTTTTCTTTAATTAGTATGTCATCACTCTCTTGAGTAGTGAACTTTATATTGTTGTATATAGAGCTCTTTTTTGTGATTTCGTTTGAAGATTCATCATATAAACAAATAGCATCCATAAGATTAAACAAAATCCCATTTTTAGGTTTTTGGACAATGTTCTTGTTCTTAATTACAAATAAACGATATTTCTTTTCTTGATTCACTCTAGGTTCATTAGGAATTGGTCCTTGATTAGATTTGTCCCCAGTTTTTCCCCCAGTTTTTTTAACCGAATTTTTATTATCATCATTAGATACATTATTTCTTTCTCCATTAGTTGACATTATGTTGGGCGGTTGGGCATCATGTAAATATTCTTCAATTAATAACTTTAGTCCTGGTATAAGTTGATTCTCATTTATTATTCTGTCCCAATCCTTTTGAACACTAAACGTCCTAGTATTTAACCTAATTTCATTATTTGTTTCCCAAGCAGCAGAGCCTATAGCTTGAAGAATACTTTTATATACGTCCTCTTTACCTTCTCTTGGTATTAATTCGAAATCCGAGTTCTCTTTTAAATTTAGTGTTCTTTTAATAGAAGAGTATACCCTGCTTGTTAATACATCATTATTCAAAAGAGTTAATGACTTAAGTGTAGGATCTTTAATCTTTACTTGTGCATGAATAGATGAAAGAAACTTATAAAATCGAATTGACTTTTTGATAACACTTTCTTTATCTGGGGTAGTATCTTTAATATAAGAAATTGACTGCGCCGTGTTCATTTGCTTTCGAAGTCTATTAAACATATTCTCATAGTAAACCTGTTTGTCAATTGGTTTCCAATCCTGAATACTTGCTATATGTTTAGCAGCTATCTTATAATCTGCTTCTTCTCTACTCTTTATTACATCTCCATCAACCCAAAAATTTTCAAGATTAAGAGTAGATACTTTTTTTCTATAACTTGCTTTCAGTAACCCCTGGTATATGAACATACTTTTTAATGCAGCAATTCTTCTGTTTCCCTCCAAGACTGTATAAGTTTTATTTTCCTCTAATAATATTAGTCTCTCACCTAAAGTGTTGTAACCGTGAATTACAAAAGAATCAATTAAAGAGTATAGGTTCTCATATTGGATTAAGTGTCGTATTACCTCCTCTTCATTACTAAAATTAAATAATGAGAGTCTTGGATTAATAGAATCTAATCTTATTTCTAGCGGATTTAGTTTCATTTTTCTCTTTAACACTCCTGATGAAAATTTTAATTATTTATATTGTATCAAAAATTAATAATGATAACTGTGGCAGTAACAATCTTTATCTATAATTGGATAATTAGATAAAAACTCATTCACTTATGATAAGGCTCCCCACGATTAATCCGAAAAGCCCGATAAATCTGCTCAACTAGTATGAGACGCATCAACTGATGAGGAAACGTCATTTTCGAAAACGACAGCTTTTCATCCGCTCGCTTCATCACCGCGTCACTCAATCCGAGTGATCCGCCGATGACGAAGGTGACTTTGCTTTTTCCATATGTAGCCAGCTTATCTATTGTATCGGCTAGTTCTTCGGATGTTTTCATTTTTCCTTCGATGGCGAGGGCGATGACGTGGGCGTCGGGGCTGATTTTTGATAGGATGCGGTCGCCTTCTTTGTCTTTTATGATTTTCATGTCCTGGTTGCTTAGGTTTTCCGGCGCTTTTTCGTCCGGGAGTTCGATGATGTCGATTTTTGCGTAGGCCGAAAGTCGTTTGGTGTATTCTTCAATGCCTTGCTTGAGGTATTTTTCTTTTAGTTTTCCGATTGTCACAATATTGATATTCACAGGTCATCCCCACTTTAAAAACAAGTTATTCATATACGTTGTCCACAATTGTGGATATCTTTTCTGTATTTTGTGTAAGATCATTCGTTCCCCACTATATATACTGCGGGGTCTCCACATAATTCACAGGCTGTGGATAAACTGTTAGTATGTTCGATTTTTCTGATTTCGGGCGGCAGCTCGTGGTCGTCTATGTACATATCCAGCACGGTTTCGATGTGTTCTTCACAGGAATAATACGTTTGTTTCATGTTCAAATCCTCCGATGGTTTCTTGCGTTTTTGTAAATGTTCTCTTCCCAATATAACCTATTTATTCACATGTTAGTAGTGCTTCGGGCTGAGTTTTATCCACAATTCGACAAACAAGCTGTTGATGACTCTATTTCGCTCGTGTGTTAGGTTGGATGTAACCGATGTTTGGGGAGGTCTCCATTTGCGCTCCAGATGGGTTTGGCTTTTTGTGATCATGTTGCTGCTTACTGGGCGTCAGTCGTCTTATTGGGTGTTAGAGAAGGATCGGATCGGTGAAGGCAGTTCCGAGCTAGAATTATACGCAAATTACCTTCAAACACATGATGACGTAAAATGTTTCAAGTCTTCACCATTTTAGAAGGCAGAAAGATGGTTATTGTGTCTCTCGGAAGCAGCGATAAGGATAAGAAGCTTGAGGTGTCAGACGTCAAATACTCACCTAAAGAAACGATTGTAACTGTGAAACGAAAGCCGTCTCCCGAGGAAAATGAGAAAAACCCTTATATTCTGATTGGACTGGACAAAATCGAAGGGGATTTAATCGTCCAAGACGAATCAGGAGATCGCTTTGAAGAAACCGATTATCAGCAATAAAGCCGGCGTTCGATTGAACGGCCGGCTTTTTTTTATTTCAATGTTCCATGCGGATCAATCACAAATTTCTTCGCCGCGCCTTTGTCAAAGTCGCTGTATCCGTTTGGCGCGTCATCCAGAGAAATGACGGTGGCGTTGACGGCTTTTGCGATTTGCGCTCTGCCGCTCAGGATCGCTTTCATCAAATTGCGGTTGTATGTCATGGCCGGTGTTTGTCCGGTGACGAAGGTGTGGGCTTTGGCCCAGCCGAGTCCAAAGCGGATTTTTAAAGAGCCTGTTTTGGCGTCCGCATCCTTTGCACCGGGGTCTTCGGTCACGTATAAGCCCGGAATGCCAAGGCTTCCGCCGACCTGGGTGACGTCCATGATCGAGTTCAGCACCGCGGCGGGAGCTTCCCCTTGATTGCCGTGTCCCGATGCTTCAAATCCAACGCAATCGACGGCGGCATCAACGGTCGGTTCGCCGAGTATCTGTTCAATTTGCTCACCGAGGCGGTCGTGTTTTTGCACGTTGACGGTTTCACAGCCAAAGCTTCTCGCCTGTGCCAGCCTATCTTCGTTCAAATCGCCGACAATGACTGTAGAAGCGCCGAGAAGCTGGGCGGAGTGCGCGGCGGCTAAGCCGACAGGTCCCGCTCCCGCGATATAGACTGTTGATCCGGTTTGGACACCCGCTGTATAAGCGCCGTGAAATCCGGTTGGGAAAATATCGGACAGCATCGTTAAATCGAGAATTTTCTCTAACGCCTGTTCTTTATCCGGGAATACCAAAAGCTGAAAATCGGCGTACGGCACCATGACGTATTCCGACTGTCCGCCGACCCATCCGCCCATATCAACGTAGCCGTAAGCCGATCCCGGCCGATCCGGATTTACGTTGAGGCAGACATGCGTTTTCTGCGTCTTGCACATGACACATCGGCCGCAGGCAATATTGAAAGGAACGGATACGATGTCGCCTTTTTTGATAAATTCAACATCCCGGCCGGCTTCGATAACCTCACCGGTGATTTCATGCCCGAGCACTAAGCCTTCCGGCGCTGTCGTCCGTCCTCTCACCATGTGCTGATCGCTTCCGCAGATGTTGGTGGTGATGACCTTCAGGATCACGCCGTGCTCACATTTTCGATTGACATTTGCTTTCGGAACGCCGGGCCCGTCCTTCAAGATTAACTCCGGATAGCCGATATCCTCCACCGCCACGTTTCCTTTGCCTTTGTACACAACCGCTTTGTTTCCTGTCAACGCCATTCCTCCCATTCATGTTTTTGGACTTTGCGTCCTTGCACATGACTTCGGTTCAGCATGACCCTTTCCCTGTTTTACGATTGTTTTTTCTGCATTCTAACGACAATAAAGATGCCAAGCCAGCACCCGACAATGGTTCCGACGATGTCCAACCAGCCCGCTTTTCCTCCGTTTAACAGGAACACGGTAACCGCCGAGGTGAGGCCGATGATGATTGCCTGAAGAATAACTTGTTTATTGCGCATGTAATTCCTCCTTTACATTCGTTTCCTATACCTTACCCGCAGTTAATTGCAGGGCTCGTACATATATATGTATCAAAGAAAAAGAGACTTCACCAGTCTCTTTTTAAGCAGCGCTAGTTAAAAAATCATTTCCTGAGAAATAATGTGGCAACACTGGTGACTAACGCAATTGCCGTATAGAGTACAACCCAAAACATGAAAAAACTGTTGCCCGAAGCTAACGTAAACAACAATATCAAACTCATGATAAGGACAATGAGCGGCGCCACCCAAAATCTCTTAAATAAAAATGACCTGCTATACCAAATACGCCTGCAATGATTGGAAACCAAAAACGATAAATTAAACGGCGATAGCTCCCATACAAACCTCCTTGCCCTTAAAACCCCTTCATCACCTCAAAATCATATAGCTTCAAATGACTCTTCGGCGTCACGACATCCTTTACCTTCCTAATCTCTTTTTCTTTTACTTTCTTTCCGGTTTTCAGGCTGTACTGTTCAATGATTGCAGGCTGGTTATAGGTGTATGTGAAGAAATAGAGGCTGCCGCCTTTTTGGGTGATTTCTTTAAAATCGGCTTTCATTTTTTCTGGCGAAAGAGTGAAGGCGATGCTTGTTTTTCCTGTCTTTGCATTGATTTTGTATACCTTTCCGAAGCCGTCAATGAAGTACAAGTATCCATCATGAGAGAAGAAGCTTTTTTTAAAGCTGAAGGGCATGGAGCTGTATATCGTTTGTTCGTCGTTTTTGTATTCGGCGATGTCATGAAGCTCTACTTTTCCGCTTTTCTTGTTGAATTTGACCATTTGATAAAGATTGCGCGCCTTTTGGCCGCGAATCATAACATAAACCGCTTGGTCGTCCACAGCAAGCTGAGATTCGATTGAGGCTCCTTCCCGATACTGCCATTCCGTTATCGTGTGATAGGTGAGCTTCTGTTGATCCGCTTGAATCTGGAGGAGCTGATAGCCTTTTTCGTCAGTTGTCGGGACGAGTGCGTAAATGGTACCGTCATGTGAACCGGAGGCTCGGATGTAGTAGGGGATGACGTCTTTTTTCCACTCCCCGTCCAACTGGCGGTACAGCTCTGAGCGGTATCCGTCTCCCTTTTTGTCGTAGCCGGAGTTGTATAGGGTGTAAAAGCCGTTCGTATTTTGCAGAAAACCCGCGCTGTCGCCTGTATGCTGATAGGCTCTTTTATGGGAGTGCAGGCCGTCTTTAATCGTATAAATCGTGTTTTTGTCCTCCAGCATCACACTGTCGCCGTGAACCTTGGCTGAGCCTAACTCAAGACCCTTCATCTTAAATGAAGACAGCGACCCGTCCTCGCTGCTAAACAAAGCGTAGCTTTTCCCGCCGCCAAATGCATCTTGATCCGCAGAGGTTGAGAAATACAGCAGGACTTCTTTGTCATCAAGAAAACTGGGGTCTCCGAGATCCTGCTGACTTACGGCTTTTTGGTTTTTGAGAGGAGAAATAAAGACAAATAGTGCGATTCCTGCGAGAACAAGCATAGCAATGGTGATCATCCACTTTTTCATATCCTTCTCCTTAGTTAATGGTCATGATGGTTGTCGTGTAGGAAGAACTTGTGATGTCGCGCGGATATACGCCTAAGCCTCCGTTACTGTCTATATCAATGTTTGCTTTCAGTAAAAAGGCAGACCATAGGAGCTTTGAACAGTTTTTAGCGCCGTCATGGCCGGTATTTCTGTTATTGACGAAGTTAAATGAGTATGGGTCTCCGACTCTTGATACCGCCCAGTCGGCAGCAGATGTTTTCTGTGAAGAGGTGACATTGACTGTCTGTACGATGGAGTTATCTTCCACGTCTCTGGCATTATAAGCGATCTGCCTGACGCCGTCGCTCGGAACAGATTCAACAATCTTGTCAGCGGCAGAGTACATGCCGACGTGGCCGTGATTGTAGTAGGCTGTGTAGGAGTTAGTGTAATAGATATTGCCTTTCGCGCTTGTCGGGAGTTTTTTCGTGCCTGACGAGCCGCCCATAATCGACATGCCGCTTTCCTTCGCGAGCCTGTCGCCTTCTGCTTTATCAGCTGTGATTTCTTTATAGAACTGTTTTAGAATAACGTCTTGCTTTACGTGCTGCTGTTTGGCAATCTGGCTGGCGGACTTCATGATTTCCTCTGGTGTTGTGCCTGGCTGCAGTGCGGCGATTTCTTCAGCATAGTTTGTGGTCTTTACAGCTTTGACGGGAGAAACAAACAGGCCGCAGCACATTGTGAGCGCTACCAGAAACAATGAAACCCGTTTCTTCAACTTCATTACATCTCCTCTTTTCTTGTAAATGTAGGAAAGGTGATTTCCTCACCCACATTATATTAGGAAAATAAGGAAAGTAACTAGGTGATTTACAGAATTTTTAGAATTCATTTACAGAAGGCTGTCTATGAAAAAAAGCCTTTACCAGGTTTTTGTTAAAGTTTCTTACTCATCACCACATCCGTTTCTTGAAATCCCGTCCGCTTATATAGCTTCCGTGCTGTGTGATTATGGGCAAAGACGTGGAGGGACAGCTTTCGGATTCCCATGCTTCTTGCCATCTGTTCTAAAGCTGTTAATGCTTGCTTTGCATAGCCCTTGCCTCGGTATGGTTCATATAACCCAAAGTCGTAAATAAACGCTTCCTGCTGCGGATGCTCCGGCTCAGTATGGATCCAGAGCCAGCCAACGCTTTCCTTTTCATTCAGCGTAAGGCTCCATACATGGTGATGAGGTGTTTCAAGACCTTTCGGAAGAAGATTAGAAAAGGTCTGCTTAGACAGAAGCAATGCATCTTCAGGCTGCCATGTTCCCGCTTTTACCTTTTCTTCGGCGTAATGCTTGGCCGTATACGTGAGATAAGACCGAAATTCTTCTGTCTGCATCGGGGTCAGCATGATTGTCATCTCATCGCTCCTTTATATATTGACTAGAGGATTTTACTTAAAATAGAAAGAGGTGTTACTATCAGAATAAGCAACTAAGATTGATAAGTCACTAGAGAAAGGAGTTTCGAATGAATAAAATTGCACCCGCAGAAATCGCTAACATTCTCAACGATTGGTACCTTGCGATCAAGAAACATGAAGTTGAAGAGTCCACCCGTTTGTTTGAAGAAGTGAAGCCTTTATTGGATGACATGGAAGAGGATCAGGAGGTGCTTGCCTACTTCTCTTTATTGGAACTGCGCCACAAGGTTTTGCTTCACGAGGCGAGAGGCCAGGGTTTTCAGCATGAGGAGCCTTCTCATATGAATGCTACGTCAGACATGCTGAAATATTACTTTTTTCTGTTTGAAGGCATGTATGAGGCCTATAAAAATAATTACGATATTGCTATTGGGCTTTATAAAGATGCCGAGCAGTATCTCGACAACATCCCCGATCCGATTGAGAAAGCCGAATTTCACCTGAAGGTCGGAAAGCTTTATTATAAGCTGGGACAAAATATTGTGTCCCTCAATCATACACGGCAAGCGGTCAAAACGTTTAGGGAAGAGACAGACTATAAAAAGAAACTAGCTTCAGCCCTGATCACCATGTCAGGCAATTTTACTGAGATGGGGCAGTTTGAAGAAGCTCAAACGTATTTGGACGAAGCGATTCGAATTACGAGAGAATTAGAGGATCATTTTTTTGAAGCACAGCTTTTGCATAACTTTGGACTTCTCCATGCGCAAAGCGGCAAGCCAGAAGAAGCGGTCTCCAAATTAGAAGAGGCCCTTCAAAATGAAGAATATGCCCGCTCGGCCTATTACTATCATTCTGCCTACTTGCTCATACGAGAGCTGTTTAAGATCAAAAAGAAACATTATGCCTTATCTTATTACCACGATGTGAAGGAAAAATTGGCTGCTAAGCCGAATAGAATATGTGAAGCAAAAATAGACATCTTATATGCCATTTATGCAGAAGGGGGTCATGCGGAAACGTTTCACTTATGCAAACAACATATGGACGACTTATTGTCCGAGAAAGAGTATGACAGTGTAAGAGAACTTTCCATTTTGGCTGGCGAACGGTATAGGGAACTTGAGCTTTACAAAGAAGCTACCCACTTTTTTTATGAAGCATTACAAATTGAAGAATTGATTAAACGAACGGAGGTTATATAAATGAAAAAGTTTCTGATTGGTGCAGGTGTCGCAGCGGTAATTTTATCAGGATGGTTTATTGCGGATCATCAAACCGATTCACAGGAGATGAAAGTCGCTGAGAAAATGATTGGATAAATGAAAAACCCCCGCGGGATGCGGGGGTTTTCTTATTACAGCAACTTCTTCCCTAGCAGGGATTCTACGAGCTCTACTGCTGTTTGCCCAGTCTTGTTTTTGTGATCAAGAATCGGGTTGACCTCCACGAATTCAGCTGAGATGATGATGCCTGCGTCATACAGCATTTCCATAGCCAGGTGGCTCTCCCGGTAGCTGATGCCGCCGACGACAGGGGTTCCGACACCCGGTGCGTCGTTTGGATCAAGTCCGTCCAGATCAAGGCTGAGATGGACGCCGTCACATGCTGATAAATAATCAAGGGTTTCTTCGATCACCTTAGTCATGCCGAGACGGTCGATTTCGTGCATCGTGTACACCTTCATACCGCTTTCCTTAATATACTGGCGCTCTCCTTCATCAAGTGACCGGGCACCGATGATGACGACGTTTTCCGGTTTGATTTTAGGTGCGTAGCCTTCAAGGTTAACCAGTGACTCGTGGCCGATGCCGAGGCTGACGGCAAGCGGCATGCCGTGAATATTGCCTGAAGGTGATGTTTCAAGTGTATTCAGGTCGCCGTGCGCGTCATACCAGATGACGCCGAGATTATTGTAATGCTTCGCTGTGCCTGCCAGCGTGCCGATCGCAATACTGTGGTCGCCGCCCAGGATTAGCGGGAATTTTTTCTCTTCGATGACTTTGTTGACCTTTTGAGCGAGCTTTTCATTTCCCGCCAAAACCGAATTCAGGTTCTTCAGTTCCTCGTCATTGTTGATCTTTTCGCGGTTGATCGGAATGTCACCGAGATCTTCAACCGTATAGCCCATGTCTGACAGCCTCTCGATCAGATGAGCGTACCGGATGGCACTCGGGCCCATGTCCACTCCGCGTCGTGCTTGTCCTAAATCCATTGGCATTCCAATAACCGAAATCGTTTTATCCATCTGTGATTCCACCTCAACATATAAGATAATGTCCTATGCGGGTTATAACAAAGATGACTTGAGGACAACGTTTTTAAAGCTCTAGCTGACGATTTGCCTGCTGGCGTTTTTTAATGACGACATGATAAATGATGTAGCAAATGACCATAAACGGTACGCCGCAATACAGCGCGATACGCTGCTCCGGATCAAATGCTAGGCTGATGAGAACGACCGTATTTAACGTCAGGCCGAGAATCGGCAGCACCGGATATAGCGGTGTTTTAAATTTCAAATCTTCTACCTTGCCGCCTTCACGGATATATTTGCGTCTAAACATGATTTGGGAAAGCGAAATCGTAATCCAGCCGACCTGTGCGCTCATGCCCGCCAATGATAACAGCACCATATATACGGTTTCAGCCTGCGCAAATTTTGTCAGAAGTGACAGGCAGGCCACAGCCATCGTTACGATTAACGAGTACATCGGCACACCTCGTTGATTTGTTTTGCCCAGCGCTTTGAAGGCCTGTCCTTCATTCGCCATCGCGTACAGGATACGTGTCGATGCGTATAAACCTGAATTCGCAACAGATAAGAGCGCAATCAATATAACAAAGTTCATGATATCTGCTGCATACGGAATTCCAATTTGCTCAAATACGACAACAAACGGACTTTCCACGACTCCAGCCTGCTTCCACGGAATCATGCCGGCAATGACAATGATGGAAAGAACAAAGAAGACAAGCGTTCTCCATACTGTCTGTCTAATCGACCGCGGAATTGTTTTTTCAGGGTTTTCACTTTCTCCTGCAGCAACCCCGATCAGCTCAGTCCCCTGAAACGCAAAGTTCACGGTAATCATCGTAATCAGCATTGCCTTTATGCCGTTCGGAAAAAATCCGTCTTCATAGAAATGTGTCAGAAACGGTGCCTGCTCTCCGCCTTTCAGGTCAATCAGGCCAAACATGGCAGCTCCGCCGAGTATAATAAATAAAAGGATAATCAAGATTTTAATCCCGGAAAACCAAAATTCAGATTCTGCAAAGGCTTTCGCGGTTATCGCATTTAGTAAAAACATCAGTGCCGCAAACACCAGACACCAAATCCAGACCTCCACATGCGGAAACCAACGCTGCATCAACTGTCCCGCTGATAAGAATTCAATAGCACATGTAACCGCCCAGCCGAGCCAGTACAGCCAGCCGAACGCAAACCCGAAGGCCGGGCTGATAAATTTTGTCGCATAGGTCTGGAAGGACCCCGACACAGGAAAGGCGACCGCCAGCTCCCCTAAGCAAAGCATGGTCAAAAACATGATAAAGCCGCCCACTAAATAGGACAGAACCGCGCCGAGCGGTCCCGCCTGGTTAATGGTAAATCCGGTTCCAAGGAAGAAACCGGTTCCGATCACTCCGCCCAATGAAATCATGAACAAGTGACGAGATTTCATTGTCCGCTGGAGCTGATTTCCGTTATCTTGGTTCGTATTCACATTCTGCACCCCTTCAGCAACTTGTATTGGATCTAAGCTGGAACATCTATCATGGTGCATATCCCAGTTTGCTGTCCAAAGAGTCTCTATCTATTTAATATAAAATTCACTTCTTCTCATAAAGATACATTATACTAAAATACTGTAGCTGAGCAAATAGGGAGTGCTGATTTTTCTGTTGTAAATTTATACAAACGAAGTGAATATCCCGCCATGGTGCGGATTTATGCGTTTTGCAGCACGCGCTTAATTTTTTCTATCGCCCAATCCAAATCCTTTTTGGAAATGATTAATGGCGGTGCAAAACGAATGACAGTATCATGCGTTTCCTTGCATAAAAGCCCTTCTTCCTTCAAACGCTCACAATAAGGGCGTGCGGCTTCCGTCAATTCCACACCGATAAACAGCCCTCTGCCGCGGACTTCTTTAATGACAGGGTTGTCAATGCTCTCAAGCTCGCTTTTAAAGTATTCACCAAGCTCAAGAGAACGATCCGCCAGCTTTTCATCCTCCAGCACTTCCAATGAGGCGATAGACACCGCACAGGCAAGCGGGTTTCCGCCAAATGTGGAGCCATGTGAACCAGGGTTAAACACGCCTAAGATCTCGCGGTCCGCCGCAATACAGGAGATTGGGAACACACCGCCGCCAAGCGCTTTACCCAGGATGTACATATCCGGAACAATGCCGTCCCAGTCACTTGCAAACGTTTTGCCTGTACGGCCGAGACCAGTCTGAATTTCATCCGCAATAAACAGGACATTCTCTTCCTTACAAATCGCCGCCGCTTCCTGTAAAAACCCTTCAGGCGGAATGACGATGCCCGCTTCCCCTTGAATTGGTTCGAACAAGAATGCCGCTGTATTCGGCGTAATCGCCTGACGCAGCGCTTCCGCATCTCCGTATGGAATTAATTTGATTCCAGGAAGCATCGGGCCGAATCCTCTTTTATATTCCTCTTCAGAAGACAGAGATACCGCCAGCATTGTCCGGCCGTGGAAGTTCCCGACACATGCGATCATTTCCGCTTGATTGTCGGCTACGCCTTTCACTTCATAAGCCCAGCGTCTTGCCGCTTTCACGGCAGATTCAACCGCTTCAGCTCCTGTATTCATCGGCAAAATCATCTCTTTGCCCGTCAGCTTAGCTGTTTTTTCGTAAAAAGGCCCCAGCTGATCGTTGTGAAACGCGCGTGATGTGAGGGTGATTTTATCAGCCTGATCCTTCAATGCCTGAATAATTTTCGGGTGTCTGTGTCCTTGGTTTACCGCAGAATAAGCACTCAGCATATCCATATATTCATTGCCTTCCGGGTCCTTTACCCAAGCACCCAGCGCTTCAGAAATGACAATTGGGAGCGGATGGTAATTGTTGGCTCCATAATGAGACGTCTGATCAATAATTTCTTTGGATTTAGATAAAGCTGGCATATTTGAATTCCCCCTTGTTTTCTGTTTCAACATGTTATCCTGCTTTCCCTTTTTATAAATGCAAGTTCTGTGCCAAATCAAGATTTCGTGTGTTTTCTACAAATTTCGTGGAAAAGGTGCAAAAACTTTCAGATATTTCGAGCAAAAATTTCTGCTAGTGCAAAATTCTTTTGCATATCCTCCTCATTCTTTTATAAAATAGAAGCAATATTAAGAAAATAATTGAGGGAGGTTTATACAGTGGTCAAAGACAGCGAATTCCTCACGTTAATGTTTCAGAGCATTTTGGATGAAATCGATGTTGGCTTGCACGTGGTAGACGAGCACGGAAACACAATCGTTTATAATAATAAAATGATGCAAATTGAAGATATGGAGAAGCATGACGTCCTGAATAAAAACCTGATGGATGTGTTTATGTTTTCAAAGCAGCAGGACAGCACACTTGTACAGGCCCTTCAGGAAGGCAAAACGATTAAAAACGTCAAACAGAGCTACTTCAATAATAAAGGGCAGGAAATCACGACGATCAATCATACATATCCCATCGTCAAGGACGGCAAAATTAGGGGAGCAGTCGAAATTGCGAAGGATGTGACAAAGCTTGAACGGCTGATCAGGGAGAATATGAACAAAAAGGGCAACACAACCTATACATTTGACAGCATTCTCGGCACCAGCCCGGCCATTCAAGACGTCATCGAAAACGCCAAGCGGGCAACGCGGACGTCATCATCTGTCCTTCTCGCAGGCGAAACCGGCACGGGAAAAGAGCTGTTCGCCCAAAGTATCCATAATGGCAGCGACCGTTCAGGCGGCCCGTTTATTTCACAAAACTGCGCGGCACTGCCAGACAGCCTTGTGGAAAGCATTTTGTTTGGGACGAAAAAAGGGGCATTTACCGGCGCTGTCGATCAGCCCGGCCTGTTTGAGCAAGCCCATGGCGGCACGCTGCTGTTAGATGAAATTAACTCGCTGAATCTCAGCCTTCAGGCGAAGCTGCTGCGCGCCCTTCAAGAACGGAAAATCAGGCGCATCGGTTCGACAAAGGACACGCCGATTGACGTGCGTATTATTGCCACAATGAACGAAGACCCGATTGATGCGATTGCGGGAGAACGAATGCGGAAGGACTTGTATTACAGGCTGAGCGTCGTGACGCTGATCATCCCGCCTCTTCGGGAACGGAAAGAAGACATTTTGCTTCTTGCGTCTGAATTTATCCAGAAAAACAACCATCTGTTCCAAATGAATGTCGAACACATTAGCGAAGATGTGAAGCAATTTTTCCTATCCTACGACTGGCCGGGAAATATTCGTGAGCTTGAGCATATGATCGAAGGCGCAATGAATTTCATGACGGACGAGCAAACCATTACGGCTTCCCATCTGCCCTATCAATACCGCATGAAAATCAAGCCAGCTGATATCCCAGAGCCTGAAACACCAAGACACCAACCAGCCGCGGACTTAAAGGAAAAAATGGAGAGCTTCGAAAAATATGTGATTGAGAACGTGTTAAGAAAACACGGCCATAACATCTCGCAAGCTGCCCAGGAGCTTGGCATCAGCAGACAAAGCCTACAATACAGGCTGAAGAAATTTTCTCAACCGCCTGCCGAGTAACAGCATTATTCCGGCGCAGGAAGCCTGATCAGAAAAACAGTGCCTCTGCCGATCTCACTTTTCACGTCAATCGTCCCATTATGGCTGTCGATAATCGATTTCGTAATGGCAAGCCCCAGTCCCGAGCCTCCATACTTTCGGGAGCGGGATGGGTCTGCCCTGTAAAACCGGTCAAATAAATGCGGCAAATGCTCCGGCGCGATGCCTGTGCCGTTGTCCGCTATCATCAGCATAACGCCGTCATGGTCTTTTTGCAGCGAGATGGTGATGGCGCCGGTTTTTTCATCTGTATACTGCACCGCGTTGTAAACCACATTTAGAATGACCTGTTTCATTTTATCCCGGTCAAACACCGCTTCAGCGTGATCCTCCAGCAGCAGCTGCAGTTTTCTTTCTTTCGCAAGCAGACTGAGCTGCGGCTCCATTTCCCTTATGAGCAAATTGAGATCGCTTTTCTTCATTTCAAAGCTTGGCACCCGGTCGATTTTTGCCAGAAACAGCAGATCCTCTATCAGCCGAGTGGCTCTCTTCGATTCTTCATACATACTATTCAGCGCTCTATCTCTCTGCTCCGGCTGAACCGCGGCGCCCCGCAGCAGCACTTCGATAAAGCCGTGTATGGACGTTAATGGCGTTCTCAGCTCATGCGAGGCGTCTGATACAAACTTCCGGATCCGCTCCTTCGCTTCTTTTTCAGCTTTGAATGATGTTTCAATCCGCTCCAGCATGCGATTAAACGAGATAGCAAGCGTATCAATCTCCATTTGCTTTCGATAAACGGGAAGCCTTTTATTCAAATTTCCAACATTGATATGCCCCATCATATGCACCATGTGTGATAACGGTTTAAGTGTATGTCTGACAACAGGCAGGAATGTAAAAAGCCCGAGCAGGAGCGCGACAAGCGAGAGCGTGGAGTAAATGCTGATTTGCCGGAGCAGCACGTCCTTCAACGGTGATGTTAAGGCACTCATTTGGATCACGCCTGCTTCTTTCCCATCAATAGAAATAGCCTGAAACACAACCAGAACTTCTTCACCGGATTCATTTTTCGTCATTCTGTAATGCAAGGCCATCGTATCTTTCAATGCCTCATTATATACACTTTTTTTAAATGTCGGTGGCGCTCCTGCATATGGGTCCGTCGACAATACCGTGCGGTCTTTTGTTTTTTTATCAATAAAGACGATTGTTACACCTGGATAAAAAAAGGCCGGACGGACAGCGCCATCTGGCTTGTCCGAGCTGTCGGGATGGCTTTTGTATCCTTTAATGTTTTTCCATATGGTCGGCTCCGTCGAGTTGATATAACTCTGAATGCTGACAGCGCGGTTTTCATATAAGAGGCGTTTTCCAAATACATATTGCATGGCGCCGACAAAAAACAATAGTAGAACGAGAATGCATAACGAACGGAATAAAAGTTGAAAACGGAGCGTTTTGAATCGTTTTTTCATTCAATATCCACCCGATAGCCCGCACCGCGTACAGTGCGGATCACTTCATGCGTTTTGTCATTCAATTTTTCCCGCAAGGAACGGATGTACACTTCGACAATATTTTCTTCCCCGTAAAAGTCATAGCCCCATACTTTATCTAAAATCCTAGCTTTACTGAGCACAAGGCCGTGATTCAGCACCAACAATTTCAGCAGCTCGTATTCCGTTGCCGAAAGCTTCAGCACCTCTTCCTGATAGCGGATTTCTCTGCGCCGGTCATCAATCCGAAACGGGCCGAGTGTCACTTCTTCGAAAAGGTTAGGGAAGTGATCCCGAATTCTTGCATAAATACGTGCCAGCAGCTCTTCAAAGCTGAATGGTTTGATCATATAGTCATCAGCACCCTCTGTCAGGGCTTTTACCCGAACTCCCACCTCATCCTTTGCCGTAAGCATAATAACGGCGGTATGGCCGGTTTTTTTCATCATTTTCGATACTTCCAGCCCGTCCATACCGGGCATCATCACATCCAGGATAGCCACATGCGGCTGAAATGTTTTTGCGATGTTCATCGCTGTCAATCCGTCAGCCGCTGTCTTAATCTTGAAGCCTTCATTTTCAAGACCCATTGTCAAAAAATCTAATATCGCCGGTTCATCGTCCACGAGCAAAATCTTGATGCCTTTCATCTTATTCATGCTGTGCTCTCTCCTTAGTTGGCATAAACCTCTGATTAGTTTTTTCCCTTCCCTTCCCTTCCTATTATTCGTTTTTATCTGAAAACCAACTGAATCTTCTCTAAAAATCAGCTGAATTCAGCAAGTTTTCAGCCGGCCCTCATTTGATTTTCAGCTTCGGCCTATACAATAGCCTTAGTTGGTTCAGCCAACAATGAAATAAAGGAGGAACATCATATGAATATCACTAAAGTTTTATCAGGAGCCGCGCTGGGAACGATACTCTCAATCAGTTCTTTAACTTCCGCCCATGCTGCTGTCATTCAAAAGGATGACACATCAGCGAAGGTTGAGACGAAGCAGCAGGCTTCCATCACAATAGCAAAAGCAAAACAAGTTGCTTTGAACAAATGCAAGGGTACTGTTCAATCTGCCCAAATGAAGAAAGTGAACGGCACATACGTATATGTTGTGAAAGTTCTCGGTGAGGACGGCAAACAACATACGATGAACGTCAACTGCGACAGCGGCAAGGTTGTGAAACACGACGTTCAAAACAAACAAAGCTATATCAGCAAGTCAAAAGCTCAATCGATCGCACTGAAAAACTGCAAAGGTGCGGTTCAATCTTCTAAGCTGAAGAAAGAAAACGGTGTTTACGTTTATGTCGTGAAAGTAATGGGTGAAGACGGAAGCCTTCACACGTTCCATATCAATGGAGACAACGGCAAAGTCGCAAAACACGAGCAAAAGAAACAAGCACATATCTCAAAGACAAAAGCGCATCAAATCGCACTGAACAAATACAAAGGCGCAGTTCAATCTTCTGAACTGAAGAAAGAAAACGGCGTTTACATCTATGTTGTAAAAGTGCTGGGCGAAGATGGCAGCACACATACAATCCATGTCAACTGTGACAGCGGTAAAATTGTAAAACAACAAGTGCAAAAGAAAAACGCAGCCATTACGAAAACAAAAGCGCATCAAATCGCACTAAACAAATGCAAAGGCACAGTCAAATCTTCTGCTTTGAAGAAAGAAAACGGTAAATACGTTTACGTGATTAAAATCACTGCCCAAAACCACACTGAGCAAACAGTGAAAGTGAATGCTGAAAACGGAAGCATTTGCAAATAAAAATTGATACTTGCCAGCAGTGAAACAACTGCCCATTTCAACGTGTAACACCAGTCTTGTTTTAACACGAAGTTCTAAGTTCATGTCTACCTTTTTCTAAATACTCATTTAAACTGAACGTGTGTGACCCGCGTTCAGTTCTTTTTACATTATCTCACTAAGGAGGAATACTAATGAATGTAAAAATATTATCTGCAGCTGCTTTAGGCACTGTCATCTCAATCAGTTCTTTATCATCCGCACACGCGGCTGTTCTTCATAAAGAGTACACAGCTAAAGTCCAAACAAAGCAGCAGGCTTCTATTACGTTTTCTAAAGCGAAAACGATTGCATTACACAACTGTAACGGCGCGGTTCAATCGGCTCAAATGAAGAAAGTAAACGGGGTTTATGTCTATGTCATTAAAGTGCTCGGTGAAGACGGAAAAGTTCACACCTTCAACGTCAACTGCAGCAGCGGAAAAGTCGTCAAGCATCACGTTGACAACAAACAAGCAGCAGTCACAAAAGCAAAAGCACAAAGCATTGCGCTGAACAAATGCAACGGCACCGTAACATCTTCAACATTGAAGAAAGAAAATGGCGTCTATGTGTACATCATTAAAATCACAGCTAGCAACCATAAGGCGCAAACCATTAAAGTCAATGCTGAAAACGGAAGGATTTGCAGCTAACAGGCATTGCCTGCTGTTTCACGTGTAACACCCATCTTGTATTTTTCTTCATATTCGATATATCCTTTTTCAACTGAACGGGCGTGACCCTCGTTCAGTTTTTTGCATAAAAAAACAATCTGGCAACGGTGCCAGATTGTTTTGATTAACTGCCTAATTGGTCTGCGGAGGACAGCTTGATGTCTACAGATTTTTCTTTTCCGCCGCGGTAAAACTTCACCTTCACCCGGTCACCGACTTTTTTCTGATAAAGTCGTTTTCTCAGATCAACAATGTCATTTACTTTGTATCCGTCAAATTCCGTAATGACATCCAGTTCCTTCAGCCCTGCTTTTCCGGCAGGTGAGAAGGAATCTACACCCATCACAACCGCTCCATTGGTGACATCCTTAGGAAGCTTCAATGTTTCATCCCAATGATAGCTTGCGATGTCGCTTAGCGATTTCATTTCAATGCCAAGGAACGGGCGTTTGACTTTGCCGTATTTCTCTAAATCCTCGATCACAGGGATCACAAGCTTAGACGGAATCGACAGGCCAATCCCTTCAACCGCCGATTCGGCAATTTTCATTGAATTGATGCCAATGACTTTCCCATCCATGTTTAACAAAGCGCCGCCGCTATTCCCAGGGTTAATGGCCGCATCTGTTTGCAGGACTTCTGCGTTCCAGTCAGGCTGTCCGTCATCGTTTGAATCAACAGGAATTGCCCTCTCCGTACCCGAGATAACACCCTGAGTGACGGAGCCTGCAAACTCAAGGCCTAACGGATTCCCGATTGCGATAACCGGCTCACCAGATTTAACTTTATCTGAATTTCCGAAATTGGCGACAGCTTTGATTTTGTCGCTTTTCACCCGTAAAACAGCAAGGTCCATCAGCTGGTCGCTGCCGACAAGTTCAGCCGATACACGTGAGCCGTCTTTTAAGCTGATTTCAATTTGGGAAGCGCCCTCGATGACATGATGGTTGGTCACGACATAAGCGGAGTTGTCATTTTTCTTATAAATAACGCCGGATCCGCTCCCAGCCTCACCGCTTTCTCCCCAAATATCTGATTTTTGGATGTTCACAACACCGACAACGGCAGGTGACACATTGCTGACAATCTTGGTGACTGCATTGTTGACACTGACATTCACCGTTCTGATTGATTCCCGGCCATTGTTGTTCTGCTGCTGCTGATCTAAGGCACCCGTACCCGTATCTAACCCTTCATTTGAAAAGTACGGCATGAGAAACGCCATTAATACGGCACCGACAATCACGCCAATCAGACTAGAAAGAAAATATCCTTTTTTGCTTCTCTTTGGCTGTTCAGGAGTAGTATGTTCTTCCTCACGATCGTAATCCACCATATTCCATCCTTTCCAAGAACGTTAATATGGTTATATTGTGGGTTAGAAGCTCCTATAATAGTCATGATTTACATAGAAAAATTATACAGCACAAAGCGGAGTGGCCTTCTTCGGATCGGTATCATACAAATCAAATGTCTCACCCGTCAAGAATCCTTTTGAAGCCAATGTCTGCTGCACAGACATTCTCGCCAGCTCCTTCATGTTGTTGTCCTGGCTCAAATGCGCCAGGTATATACGAGACGTCTCGTCGCCAATGACATCAGTCATCGCCAAGGCAGCATCTTCATTTGAAACGTGCCCGACGTCACTTAGAATCCGCCGCTTAATGCTCCATGGGTATCTTCCCATTTGCAGCATCCCAACATCGTGGTTGCTTTCAAATACAAACACATTCGCTGAGCGGATGATGCCTTTCATCCGGTCGCTGACATATCCCGTATCTGTCATTAATGCGAGTTTCCGGCCGTTATAATGGAACACATAAAACATCGGTTCCGCCGCGTCGTGGGAGACGCCAAACGATTCGACATCAAGTCCGCCGAACGATTTCACCGTCTCCATCGGAAACACAAACTTTTGATCGGTGTCTATTTTGCCGATCTGGTTCTCCATCGCTTTCCATGTCTTCTCATTCGCATAGATCGGAAGCTTGTACTTTCTCGCAACCACGCCGAGGCCCTTAATATGGTCACTATGCTCATGCGTCACAAAAATGCCGTCTACATCATCCAGCTTACGCCCGATTTGCGCCATTAGCCCATCCATGGCTTTCCCGCTCAAACCGGCGTCCACCAAAAATGCGTGATCCTCTGTTTCGAGATAAAACGCATTTCCCGTACTCCCGCTCGCAAGTACGCTAAATTGCAAGCTCATGTTTGTCTCACTCCATTATTTTTCATTGATCTGTATCTAAAATCGTACTCTCCAAAGCATTCACAGTAAAATACTCTTGTACTGTCTTTTTCTCGCCGTTCACTTTTTTATCGTACTCGACCGTAATTCTCCATACCGGTGCCAGCACCTGCGTACTTGTCAGCGGATATTGTGCAACGTAGCCGAATTTACAGCTCTTCACAGTGCTGTATTCTTTTAATTGATTTTGATAGTACAATAGCTCAACCGCATCCATTTCAGTAATTAAGCTTTCTTTCTGAATTTGCTTGAACGTCTCAAGCGTAGTCTGGTCATATGACACAACCTCGTTTTTAGCGTTTAAGTGCAGGACCACTTGCCCGATCATATTAGAAGAATTGTCGGTCTGCTGGTAAATATAATCGCCTTCATACGTTTGGAAGAAAATAATTTCTTTCTTTGATTTGTCAACCTTCCAAAGTTTATATTTTTCACCATCTTGGATCTTCGAAGAAACAAGTGCTTGAGCATCGTTCTCGATATTTTTCTTTGATAGGCCGATCGGACTCGTAAACTTCATTTTCAAGGTCGTTACTTTACGATCATCACTTGGCATGTCCATCAAAGGCTTTTGATCCTTGAGTGCCTCAATTTCCTCCTTGGTGAAGGCCTTTTGATTTGCTGTGATCCGGTAGCCTTCTATTGCTCCCTTATTCAGGCCTTCATACGTGATATGGTCGGCTTTCATGTCATGCTCGACATCATTTTTGATGACCTCATATTCTTTGCTGGTAGCCTGCCATTTCTGGAAAAACTGATAGCCTAAGAATATATCTAAAATGAGGAAGGCAACGATGAAGATTGATTTTGTCTTATTCCACTCCACTGTTTGCCCCCTCCTTCGTCAACAAATCCTTTGTAATTGGCACCATTTTTCCGTTTATTTTCATCGCCCAAACCGGTTCAAGCTCAACAAGAGGGTCATCATTGGTTGAGGTTGATACCAATTGATAAGCAAGGAAGATCTGATCAATTTTGTCAATATCATATTTGGTTTGTTTAGAAAGCAGCATCTTCACTTCGCTGCCGCTCATCAGCTCTGTCTCGCTTGTTTTGATCGGATTCGTTCCAAGACTGTAGTTCGGCCGCTTATAGCTGAGAATATCATCGTTCGCCCATTGCAACGTAATCGCCGATGTCGCTCCGAACGGTTTGGCAATGCTGTTAATGACCGGCATCTGATCCATAAAGATATAGAAGCTCAGCTGCTGGCTGTCATTGATATTGAAAAACTGATAGTGATCCGTCCAGCTTCCCGTATCCTCAAGGTATTTTTGGCTTTTTTTGATTAACTCACCTGTTTGATAAGATGTGCTCTGGACTAAATTGCGTTGCTGGAATTGCACCTGGCGCTGGCTTAAATTCACATCTAAACGGCTGATCCCATCTGTCAGCACATTTCTGTTGTTGTAATTCGAATCTTCCCTTACAATGCTCGGATCGCTGAACAAGGCCTGCTTAAAGGTATTTGTTTTAATCGACTCTGTGACAAATTCTTTTTTGTCCATCGTAAGCGTTTTGTTCGGCAGCAAGAATTCTTTCTTGGAACCGATTGAGAACAAACTGTACGCCGGCATGTTTGATTGCCTGTTTTTCAAGTCGCTCATAATGTTCCGGTAGTTTGCTGACTCAACGGTCACTTCCAGAATGAGCTGTTTGCTGTAAGACACCAAATAAATCTTCTTGTTTGCTTTTGATTCATTGAACGGAATCAGAATATGATCAAACGAACTGTATTCAAACGACTGATTAGACCATCTAAACAGCGTTTGGAAAATATCAATCGGAATCGTGTCAGTGAATTGCAAGTCAAGCTTTGCTTCATATCCGCCTATTCCATAAAACCAGCTCTTGAATCCAACCTTATCATACTGATCCGAGATATCTTTAATTCCTTTTACATCCCAATGCGGCAAGTCAGACCATACTTCTTCATAGAGGGCTTCATCACCCACTTTGTAATGAGCGCCGTCATCATAGATAAACATGTCCCTCGGCCTTACCGTTTCAGACAACTTTTGGGTGTTTTTTTCAATTTTATGTTTCTCACGCACAGTAGACTCCGTTGATGAAGAGCCTTCAGAAAAGTTTGGCTGGAACGTCCATATCCCCCATGTAAACACAAGACTGATGATGACGAGTACCGTAAGTAATATCGTTTTTATATTTTCACGTTTCATCCCAATCATCCTCTTGTTCCTCTTTATATGGAAGAGTAAATGTAATCGTCGTGCCTTTTCCTTCTATGCTGTCCGCCCAAATATCTCCGCCGTGCGCCTGAACCATTTCTCTGGCAATCGCCAGCCCCAGACCGGTGCCCCCGAGCTTTCTCGTTCTCGCTTTATCAACCCTGTAGAAGCGGTCAAAGACTTTTTCGACATCCTTTTTCGGAATTCCGATCCCTTCATCCTTGACGCTGATATAGAGGAGTTCTTCCTCTTCATTTACATCTATTGAGAATGTGACATGTCCGCCTTCCGGTGAGTATTTTAAAGCGTTGGAAATAATATTATCGAGCACCTGCGTAATTTTATCCTGATCAATCTCGACGTACAGATTTCTGTCCGGCAGATTTCGGATAAATTCCACATGCTGTTCTTTTGTCATTTCAAAACGGTCAATAATAAGTGAGATAAACCGGACAATCTGAATCCATTCCCGGTTAAATTGATAATCCTTACTGTCAAACTTCGAAAGCTGAAGCAGATCATTGACAAGCCGGATCATACGCTCTGTCTCATTTTGCGTCACCATTAGGAAACGCGGAGCAATGTCCTTATTTTCCCACGCTCCTTCAGCTAATGCCTCTAAATAACTACGCATTGTCGTGAGCGGCGTCCGTAACTCATGTGATACATTTGCAACGAATTCTCTGCGTTCCTGATCCATTTTCTCTTGCTCGGTAACATCATAAATGACAGCGATTAAGCCATCGATTTTGCCATGTTCCCTTTGAATCACAGAGAAATTCACACGAAGCACCGTTAATTCATCATCCCGTTCAATTTCAAGCAGCATAGAATCCTGCTGCTCCACTAAATCTTCAAATGTATAATTCTCTTGAATCCCAAGCAAGTTCGTAATCGGCATTTCTAAGGCTGTTTCACGTGAAACGTTCAGCAGCTCCAGCGCCGGGCTGTTTAAGAGAATAATTGCTCCGTTTCGGTTTGTGGCGATAACGCCGTCTGTCATATAGGCAATAACAGAGGCAAGCTTTCTGCGTTCTCCTTCTGTCATCGCCTGGGCATCTTCAAGCTCTCTCGTTAAGTGATTAAACGTAGTGGCAAGCTGTCCAATTTCATCATGCCCGTACTTTTTAACCTTCCTCGAGAAATTCCCTTTCGCAAGCTCCATTGCCTGCTTTCTCATATCCGAAAGCGGATGGGTAATGGTTCTTGCAAGAAAAATACCGAGAAGAGCCGTCAAAACAAGTGCCAAACCTGTGCCGGATGCCAGTATCGTGTTGATCGTCTTCATTTGGTTAAAGACATCTTCCATACTCGCGACAACATAGATCGCGCCGACAACCTCTTGGTTCTCAGTCATGACGGGCTTCGCGGAAATGAGAACTCTGATTTTGCTTTTCGGGTCATAGTACTTTCTTAAATACGATTGTTTAGTAGAAAAAATTCTTTTAAAGATCAGATCGGTCGTTTGTTTCCCCGCTACTTCCTCACCATACGGTTTTGAAGAACCGACCACTTCATAGCTTTTATCGACAAAACTAATCTCCCGGACCTCATCACTTTTCGTGAAGTCATTCAAAATACGGCTAACGTCATCTTTAATGACGGTGCTGTCGTTATCGCTTTTATATTCTTGTTCAATATAGTAAGAAAGGTTGTCGATTCGCTGGTTCAGCGATTGTTCATACGAGCTGATCAGCGATTTCTCTACCTGATTAACAAAATACACACCAATGATTTGCATGGCAATAATAATCAAAAGCACATAAATCAAGGTAATCTTAAATTGGATCGACCGGAAAAAACCAACCTTATTCATAGGGGCATTAGTCCTGTTCTGGGTTTCTCAAGTAATAACCTACGCCGCGGCGTGTGACAATCCAATTTGGATGACTCGGGTTGTCCTCGATTTTTTCACGAAGCCGGCGGACTGTTACGTCAACCGTTCTGACATCGCCAAAGTAATCATAGCCCCAAACGGTTTGAAGCAAATGTTCACGGGTCATCACTTGTCCGATATGTTTTGCTAAATAATGAAGCAATTCGAACTCACGATGAGTCAATTCGATTGTTTCATCTCGTTTTGATACGACATACGCATCAGGGAAGATGACGAGAGAGCCGATATGAATCTCGTTAGAGGACGGCTCTTCCTCCGCAGGCGCTGTTGTCAGCTGGCGACGCAAGTTCGCTTTTACACGTGCCAGGAGCTCGCGTGTGCTGAATGGTTTTGTGACATAGTCATCAGCACCGATTTCAAGCCCAATGACCTTGTCAATTTCCGAATCCTTTGCCGTCAGCATAATGATCGGCATATCGTATTTCTTTCTGACTTCACGGCATACTTCAACACCGTCTTTATTAGGAAGCATAATATCTAAAAGAATTAAATCAGGCTGAAGCTCTTCTACCATTTCAACAGCTTCGTTTCCGTCGTGGGCACAGTGCACCTCATAGCCTTCTTTTCTTAAGTTAAATTCCAATATATCTGCAATCGGTTTTTCATCATCTACTACAAGGATCTTTTTATCCATCATTTTGATTTTCCTCCTGCCGAATGACTTCATTTCATCTATATAACATTCGTTTCATCACTTATGGCCCGTGTAAACATAGGGTCCTTGTCTATTATAACGGTTTAAGGTCAAAAGATAAAAAAAAATAAAGGTTTGGAAAAAAACACATATTTCACCTTTATCCGCTCATTGTTTATTTTTTGTCATACTAGTCAACTTTTTTTAAAATTAGCTAACTTTACTGAAACCTCTCCTCACCGGAGTGCGTCTTTATCATTGACGTCTTCTTCTTTGAACCGGCCGCAGGGCCGGTTCTCCCTTTTTCTTCTATTATAACACTCCTCATGTTTACCTTTTTCCTATAAGAAAAAACGCACCTACGATTGCAGATGCGTTTGGTAAGTGGCTCGGGACGGAATCGAACCGCCGACACACGGATTTTCAGTCCGTTGCTCTACCAACTGAGCTACCGAGCCAAATGTTTTATTTTTCTCTACTAAGTAAAGTAAAATGGCGGTCCGGACGGGACTCGAACCCGCGACCTCCTGCGTGACAGGCAGGCATTCTAACCAACTGAACTACCGGACCTTACAGTAATTTGCCGCGAGAGCTGTCGTGTCAGCCCTCGCAGACAAATAAGGAATTAGCAATAACGCTAAAGTAAATCAATGACCCGTACGGGATTCGAACCCGTGTTACCGCCGTGAAAGGGCGGTGTCTTAACCGCTTGACCAACGGGCCTTCACGAAATGGTGAGCCATGAAGGACTCGAACCTTCGACCCTCTGATTAAAAGTCAGATGCTCTACCAACTGAGCTAATGGCTCTTAAGATGTCGGAATTTCCATAGAGCAAACGACTTGGATCAAGTTCTATCTTGTACTCTATTGAAGCAGTTTCCGTAACAACGAGATTTATAATATCACGAACAAATAGAAGTGGCAATAACTTTTTTGGTTTTTTTTCATATTTTTTTCTCAGACCAACTTATATGCGGCTTTCAAACAAAAAAAAGCCCCTGAATTAGGGGCTTTTAAACAAAATCTATTTAGTTCGCACGGTACACGCTGCGAAGGACATTTGTCTGTGAACGGTCTGGGCCGACAGAGAAAATAGAAAGTGGAATGCCTGTCAACTGAGACACGCGCTCAAGATAGTGACGCGCATTTTCCGGAAGCTCGCTCAAGCTTTTCGCTCCTGTGATATCCTCAGTCCATCCTGGCATTTCTTCATATACCGGCTCACATTCAGCAAGTGCTTTAAGGCTTGCTGGGAATTCTTCAATGATTTCGCCTTTGTAGCGGTACGCCACACAGATTTTCAGTGTTTCAATTCCTGTTAAAACGTCGATTGAGTTCAAAGAAAGATCTGTAATTCCGCTCACACGGCGGGCGTGGCGGACAACAACGCTGTCAAACCAGCCGACACGGCGCGGACGGCCTGTTGTTGTTCCATACTCGCGGCCGACTTCACGGATTTGATCGCCGATTTCATCTTTCAGCTCAGTCGGGAAAGGACCGTCGCCGACACGAGTCGTATATGCTTTTGATACACCGACAACGTGCTGGATTTTGGTCGGACCGACACCGGAACCGATCGTAACACCGCCGGCAACAGGGTTAGATGATGTAACAAACGGGTATGTTCCTTGGTCGATATCGAGCATAACCCCTTGCGCGCCTTCAAACAATACACGGCGCCCTTCATCAAGAGCATCATTTAAGACAACAGATGTGTCGCAGACATATTTTTTAATCTGCTGGCCGTATTCATAATATTCGTCTAAGATATCCTCAATTTTAAACCCTTCTGTCTCGTACATTTTCTCAAGCAGACGGTTTTTTTCTTCAAGATTACGTTCAAGCTTCTCCTTAAACGCGTCACGGTCTAACAGATCTGCGATGCGAATCCCGATGCGGGCCGCTTTGTCCATATAAGCAGGGCCGATTCCTTTTTTCGTTGTCCCAATCTTGTTAGCCCCTTTACGCTCTTCTTCCACTTCATCCAATTTCAAATGATACGGTAGAATGACGTGAGCTCTGTTACTGATTCTCAGGTTATCTGTACTAACGTTGCGTTCATGAAGATACGCAAGCTCTGTGACTAATGCTTTCGGATCTACAACCATTCCATTTCCGATCACACACGTCTTATCCTTGTAGAAAATTCCAGACGGAATTAAGTGAAGCTTGTATGTGACTCCGTCAAACTTGATTGTATGTCCTGCGTTATTTCCGCCTTGATAACGGGCGATCACTTCTGCATTTTCTGAAAGGAAATCTGTAATTTTGCCTTTTCCTTCATCGCCCCATTGCGTACCTACTACAACTACTGAAGACATGTCCGTGCACCTCCGTTAACCTTTCAAAACGATTCTATTCAAACAAATCAAGTTTATCAGTGAAGCAACAGAAAGTCAATTGTAAATCCGAACATTAAATTAATGTAAATCAATATTCGTTCGCTTCCATTCGTTTTATAAGCGTTTTCTCATCGTATTGACCTAAAATTCTCGTGAAACTTTTGTCCTTTAGCACAGAAAAGAGTTACTTGCCTGATATCCCTTTTGTATTCATAAAAACGACTCGCCAGCCGTCCGGATCCTCTATCGTCACGCCTCCATGGCTCCAGTACGGGTTCTCAGATTCAACCTCTTGATAGCCCATGTGTTTTAGCTTTGAAGTGATCGCTGTCAGTTCATCTGCATTCGGCACATAAAAAACGAGGAGACTGTCGGGATGGGGAACGGGAGCAGTACTTTCCCCCTCATATTGTGTGAATTCCAAATGATAATCGGCATGAGGAAGGCCGAACATGACACCGTCATACCCGTTATGCTGCGAAAATTCTCCAATCCGTTTCAGGCCCAGTCCCTCTTCGTAAAACCGAATGATTTCATTGAGCTGGCTCGTAGGCCGCGCAATCCTGATTTGCGCCGCGTGAAAGTGTAAAAAAGAGTTTCCCATGGTTACCATCTCCTTTTTACTCCATTTTATTAAAACGCTTTCAAATTTACATCCGCTGAGCGTACGGTATTCCTACCATCTTTCGTATGAAAAAAAACCCCAAGATCAGCTCTTGAGGGTTTATGCTCCGGGCGGAACACCTGCGTCATCAAAACGCCGTTCCAGGTTGACGAATTTGTTGTATTCTTTTACGAACGCAAGTGACACGGTTCCTACCGGGCCGTTACGCTGTTTGGCAATAATGATTTCAATAATATTTTTATTCTCGGTTTCTTTGTCATAGTAGTCATCACGATAAAGGAACGCGACAATATCCGCGTCCTGCTCGATACTTCCTGATTCCCGGATATCAGACATCATCGGGCGTTTATCCTGACGCTGCTCAACGCCCCGGGAAAGCTGAGAAAGCGCGATAACAGGGACTTGCAGCTCCCTCGCGATCGCTTTCAGTTCACGTGAAATTTCTGATACTTCTTGCTGACGGTTATCCTTTGAGCGTCCGCTTCCCTGAATCAATTGCAGGTAGTCGATCAAAATCATGCCGAGTCCGCTTTCCTGCTTTAAGCGGCGGCACTTGGCGCGGATTTCACTCACACGGATACCCGGTGTATCATCGATGTAGATTCCGCTGTTTGACAGGCTTCCCATTGCCATCGTCAGCTTGCCCCAATCCTCTTCGGTCAGGTTGCCGGTACGGAGATTCTGGGCATTGATATTTCCCTCGGCACAGAGCATACGCATAACGAGCTGCTCTGCACCCATCTCAAGACTGAAAATTGCTACGCTTTCGTCGGTCTTGGTCGCCACGTTTTGTGCAATGTTCAGGGCAAAGGCCGTTTTCCCCACTGACGGACGGGCAGCCACAATGATCAAGTCGTTGCGCTGGAAACCGGCCGTCATCCGGTCAAGCTCTGTAAACCCTGTCGGAATTCCTGTAATATCGCCTTTTCGATTGTGGAGCTGTTCGATATTGTCATAGGTTTGGACAAGGACGTCCTTAATATTTTGGAAGGCACTCGTGTTTTTGCGTTGCGCCACTTCCATAATCGTTTTTTCAGCTTCACTGAGTAAATCCTCGACCTCATCCTCACGGGTATACCCGTCTTGAGCGATGGTTGTCGCTGTTCTGATTAATCGGCGAAGAATTGATTTTTCTTCAACGATCTTCGCGTAATATTCTATGTTAGCCGCTGTCGGCACCGAGTTTGCGATATCTGTCAGATACGAAATACCACCCACTTCTTCCAGCAGGTCTGTATTCGCAAGCTCTGACGTTACCGTCACTAGATCAACCGGTTCACCGCGGTCACCGAGCACCAGCATCGCATTATAGATTTTTTGGTGGGACATTCTATAGAAATCATCTGGAATCAATACTTCTGAAGCCAGCGTTAAAGCAGACGGCTGTAGAAAAATTGCGCCTAACACGGCTTGTTCGGCTTCTATATTTTGCGGAGGAAGCCGATCATTCAGAAGGTCTGTCATGCTAAGCACCGTCCTCTCATTAAAAAATCTCCAAACTCCATTCTACCATTTCTGCAGAAAAAAAATAGAAAAATTGTCTATTTCCTGTTTTTCTCAGCTAGCCGATTGGATCGTTTCGGACAGTAACAAGGCGGGAAAAATGCAATAAAACTTGTGGGAGGAATGATTGATGATGAAAAAATATGCGGTTACACCTAATGTTGATGCGGACGGCTGGTTTATTAAGGTGGAGAATGTGGCGCCGACAGCTTTGTATACATCTAAAGACGCCGCAATTGAAAAAGCCAAACAGATGGCAAAAGAAAACAGTCCAGCAACTCTTGTGATTTATGACCAGTTCAAAAATGTGGAAGAAGAATACTCATTTTGATGAATGGAACCCCTTCGCTGCAGCGGGGGTTTTTTCGTGAATCAGCTTATTTCATCCATTGGAAGCCTGTATGCATCATCAGATCTGCCGCTTGTTGATACAGATCCCACTCCTCGAATGAAGCAAATTTCCCCATCAGCTCCTGAAGTTTCCGCCTCATAGCCATATATTCTTCAAAGGTGACAGCCTTCTCAGTATCTATCTGATGCTCAGTCAGCATTTGTTTTAAAAATGACAACGGTGCTTGCATAAGAACCCTCCTTCCCTCTTTTATAACGGGCATTTACGGATTGTTCCATTCCTTTGTGACATCTTATTACATTTCACATCTGATTCTTGTACAATGGACAGAAGAGAGGAGGGATCTTTTGTGAGACCTTTGCAAATTTCTGCTGAAACTGCCCAAAAGCTTGCAGAGTCCTTACATCTGCCGCTTGAACAGATCATGCATATGCCTCAGCATATACTGCTTGCCAAAATGGCTGAAATACAGAAAGAAGAAAAACAATCGTAGCATTCGTTGGCATACTTGCTTTCATCTTACGGAATGATATTTAGTATATGTTAGAAAGAAGGAGTAACTGCTTTGCCACATCCACAAAATAAAAAAATCCAATCGTTTTGGCTGATTGCCGGCATTATCTTTATCGCGTTTAACTTACGGCCCGCGATCACTTCAGTCGGTCCGGTCATCAGCTCTATTCGGGCAGAGCTGCACATGTCCAATGGGGCAGCCGGGTTTTTGACAGCACTGCCGCTGCTTTCGTTTGCAGTTCTTTCTCCGCTTGCGCCTAAGCTCGGACAGCGCCTCGGAAATGAGCGAACCTTATGGCTTGGTCTCCTGGTCCTGTTTATCGGCGTTTTGATTCGTTCTGCCGGCTACACTGCCGCTTTGTTTTTCGGAACGGCACTCATTGGAGTCGGAATTGCAATCGGGAATGTTCTTTTGCCAAGCTTAATCAAACATAAATACCCTGGAAAGTCAGGGATCATGATCAGCCTGTATACGACATCAATGAATATATTCGCTGCTTTGGCATCAGGTGTCACCGTACCCCTGGCGGCACAAATGGAAGGCGGATGGAAGCAAGCCTTTCTCTTATGGGGCGGGCTGGCGTTCCTTGCATTGCTGATCTGGATACCTCAGCTGCGCCACCGGGATACAGCAAATAAAGCGGTTAAGCTTCAAACCAGTTCCGTTTGGGCTTCCAGAATGGCATGGTTTGTCACCATCTTTATGGGACTGCAATCATTTTTATTTTACAGCAGCATCGCTTGGTTTCCTGAAATTCTCCGTTCACACGGGATTGATACATCAACAGCTGGATGGATGGTGTCACTCATGCAATTTGCAAGTCTGCCTTCCACTTTTCTGACACCGGTTTTAGCCGACCGTGTGAAACAGCAGCGCGGTATCGTTGCGGCGCTGGCCGCAGTCTATCTGATCGGCCTATGCGGATTATTAGCGGGCGGCAGCCATACAACGCTTGCTATCTGGATGGTGATTATCGGTATCGGACAAGGCTCCAGCATTAGTTTGGCACTCGCTCTTATCGGTCTCCGCAGTGAAAATGCACAGCAGGCCGCTGCGCTGTCAGGTATGTCTCAGTCATTCGGCTACCTGCTTGCAGCTGTCGGTCCAATCTTTGTCGGCTATCTCTTTGACCAGACACATTCATGGACAATGCCGATTGTGCTTCTTATTGCTGCCCTGATCGTAATGGGAGCAGCCGGACTGGGAGCCGGACGAGACCGATACATTCTTCAGTCAGCGAAGCAAAGAAATTCAGCATAAAAAGTGGGGAAGATATCTCCGCTTTTTCCTTTGACATTCTTCGAATATTTATGGTTTATTCATAAGTTTTTCATATTTGTTTTTTACAATAAACACCATAAAGAGGTGAAAAACGATGAAAACCAAACGATTCGACGTGGCCCTTATTCTCATCTTGCTTACAGCGGCTTTTCTTAATGCGTATAACATTTGGCAGGATGACACAGCGAACCAATACTATTTGGCGGCTGTGAAAAGCATGACGCAAAGCTTCCACAATTTCTTTTATGCCTCATTTGACCCTACTGGATTTGTGACAGTAGATAAACCGCCTGTTGTGTTATGGATTCAAACGATTTTCGCACTGATTTTTGGCGTTCACACATGGAGTGTAATCATTCCCCAAGCTCTCGCCGGAGTTGGATCTGTATTCCTTCTATACAGAATGATCAAACCGACTTTTGGAATTGGAGCTGCCCGCATTGCCGCACTTGTCATGGCACTGACGCCTATCGCAGTAGCCGTCAGCCGGACAAACAATATTGACAGCATGCTTGTCTTTACCTTATTGCTCGGTTCATCATGCCTGATTCGATCCGTCAAACAAAGCAAGCTGGTTTGGCTCCTGGCAGCATTTGCCCTGATTGGGCTCGCCTTTAATATGAAGATGATGCAAGCGTTTATGGTATTGCCTGCATTTGTGTTACTCTACCTGATTGCATCTCGGATTTCTCTGAAGAAAAAAATCGGGTCTCTGATACTGTCTCTCGTCCTTCTGACAGGCGTTTCGCTCTCATGGGCGGTTGTAGTAGATTCAACCACAACGTCCAGCCGGCCCTATGTAGGAAGCAGCCAGACCAATTCAGTGTTAGAACTGGCCTTTGGTTACAACGGCACAGAGCGGCTGCTTGGACAAACCACCGGCCTTGCAAGGAGTGATATGAATACTGCTGACGGCCGTAACATGCAGAATAATAGCACCATGCAACCGCCAAACAGCAACGGATCATCTTTTTCGGGAAACAGCAAGTCTGACGAAAGTACCGCCAATCAATCATTCGGACACAATTCACAGGGGCCTCAGCCGCCTAGCGGTCAAAATGGCGTTCCCAATGGCGGAGGCACACCTCCAACAGGCGGCAACGGCCCTGGAAACGGCGGACCTGGCGGTGGAAAAAGCACGAATATGTTCGGCACTGGCGATGCAGGACCGCTCCGTCTCTTCCAATCGGCACTATCCGGCCAAATCAGCTGGATGCTTCCATTCGCATTGATCGGATTGCTGGGCGGATTCATCAACTGGTACCGTAATCGCCGGGGTCAAGCTACTGAAGTGAAAGAATCGATATTCTGGGCGGCTTGGCTCGTTCCTGTAGCCGGTTTCTTCAGCGTTGCAGGTTTTTTCCACCAGTACTATTTAATTATGCTGGCACCTCCGATTGCCGCACTTTCCGGTATTGGATGGCATACGATGTACCGTTTATACAATAACAATAAAGACTGGGCCAGCTATCTTCTGCCGGCAGCCGTTCTGATCACAGCCGCTTTCCAGGTTTATATTCTAAGCGCTTATACAAGCCAAATCGGCAGTGCATGGATGTACGTGCTGGGACTCTTAGGACTAGGCATCACCCTTGCGCTTCTGGTGATTAAACGCAGCCATCCGTTCAGCAAGCAGCTAGCAATCATCAGCTTATGTGTTCTGCTGCTCACGCCAATCTACTGGTCAGCAACGCCGCTTCTATACGGAGGCAACAGCGTTCTTCCTGAATCCGGCCCGCAGCTCAAAAGCTCAGCAAACGGCGGGAACATGTTCTCCTCAGAGGTTGACACCGGACTCTTGTCCTATCTGAGAAAGCATAATACCGGCGAAGAGTATCTATTTGCTACTTTGACAACTGTAACGGCTGCGCCATACATCATTCATGAAAATGAATCTGTTATGGCAATGGGCGGATTTAACGGCACAGATCCAATACTGACTGTGTCCGAGCTAAAAAAATGGGTCAAAGAAGGGAAAGTGAAATACTTCCTTCTATCAGGAAATAACTCAGGAAACAGCGAACTTGTTTCTTGGATTAAGAAAAGTGGAAAAGAAATATCATCTGACGAGTACCGCAGTTCCTCTAGCAGCTCAAACAGCAACCAGCAAGGCTTGCGAAGAGGACCAGGCGAAAAAAGCCAGCAAACTCTTTATCTCGTGGAATAAAAAAAGAGGCTTGGATTGCTCCAAGCCTCTTTTCTTTTAAACTTCTTCTTTCACATGTACCTTTAACACAGCCTGAACCTCAGGATGCAGCTTCACAGGCACATTTGTATATCCTAATGCACGAATGCCGTCCGGCAGTTCAAGCTTCCGTTTATCTACTTTAATTTTATGGTCTTTTTGGAGCTGTTCAGTAATTTGCTTGCTTGTCACAGAACCAAATAAACGGCCGCCTTCACCTGATTTCGCGCTGAGCTCAACTGTCAGTTTTTCTAATGTTTCTTTTAAGCTCTTTGCTTGCTCAAGCTCGGCAATGGCTTCTTTTTTCTCTTTTTGTTTCTGTCCGTTCAGCGCGCTGATGTTTGACGCGTTTGCTTCAACCGCGAGGCCTTTTTTAATCAGAAAGTTATGCGCATAACCGTCTGCTACGTTTTTGACTTCGCCTTTTTTTCCTTTTCCTTTTACATCTTGTAAGAAAATAACCTTCATCTCTGTACGCCTCCCTCAAAATACTCATCTATGGCGTGCTTCAGCCGTTCCAGCGCTTCAGAAACTGAAATGCCGGACAACTGAGTCGCCGCATTTGTTAAATGCCCTCCGCCTTCCAGCGCCTCCATGATGATCTGTACATTGACCTCGCCAAGTGACCGCGCACTGATACAAACAGTTTGCTCATCCCGTCTCGCCACCGCAAATGAAGCCTCTACCTCACTCATCGACAGCAGCGAATCGGCCGCCTGCGCAATCAGCACTTGGTCGAAGTATTCCTCCTCATTTTCAGGAAGAGAAGCAATCGCAATGTTCTCTTTATAGAGGGCTGTATGCTGGATCAGCTTCGCCCGTTTAATATAGGAATCAACGGTCTCTTTCAGGAACTTCTGCACAAGCACCGTGTCGGCGCCTTTTGCCCTTAAATAAGAAGCCGCATCAAAAGTCCGCGAACCAGTGCGGAGAGAAAAGCTCTTTGTATCCACTATTATACCAGCTAATAGGGCTGTTGCTTCAATCATATTGATTTTTAAGCGCTTCGGCTGATATTCAAGCAACTCTGTCACCAATTCCGCTGTCGATGAAGCGTACGGCTCCATATAAACGAGCAGCGGATCTCTGATAAACTCCTCACCCCTGCGGTGATGGTCGATGACAACGACATGTTCAATTTTATTGACCAGCCGTTCCTCCATGACAAGTGACGGCTTATGTGTATCAACGATCACAAGCAGCGTGTCATCATTGGAGATTTCCATCGCTTCTTCAGGCGTAATAAACCTTGACCACAACTCTTCATATTTTTTGATTTCCTCAATCAAACGCTGCACACTAGATCCGATTTGATTTGGATCAATGACGATAAAACCATCTTTATTATTTGCCTGAGCCACCTTTAAAATCCCGATCGCTGCGCCGATAGAATCCATGTCAGGGAATTTATGCCCCATGATAATCACATTGCTGCTTTCAGAGACAATTTCCTTTAAGGCATGAGAAATGACGCGGGCCCGCACCCTTGTTCGTTTCTCCATCGGGTTGGTTTTACCTCCGTAAAACTTCACCTTGCCGTTCGGCAGCTTAATGGCTACTTGGTCTCCGCCGCGCCCCAGCGCTAAGTCCAAGCTGGATTGCGCCAAATCGCCAAGTTCTTTCAGCGAGGAGACTGAAGCCCCGACTCCGACGCTTAACGTCAGTGCTACACCGTCAAATGAGGTTTTTTCCCGAACCTCATCTAGAATTGAAAACTTCGAATTTTCGAGTTCAGTTAAGATATGTTCATTAAGTACAGCAATAAAGCGTTCTGAAGACGTCCTTTTCAGGAAAATCCCGTACTCCTGCGCCCAAGCGTTCAGCAAAGATGTGACCTGGCTGTTCATCGTGCTTCTCGTCTGGTCATCTAATCCTTGGGTCACATCATCATAGTTATCAAGGAAAATATACGCTAGCACAGTTCTTTCGTTTTCATATTGCTTTTCAATCTGAACTTGTTCCGTTACATCAAAGAAGTAAAGCAGGCGCTCATCCCGTTTGATGACAACCTTAAACTTGCGGTCATTCAATGTAACCGTTTCCGATTCCACCTCTTGTTTGATGAGCGGCACAACCGACTCACAAGTATCGTAAAGGGATCTCCCCACTAATGTGCTTTCATTAAAGCAAGAAGAAAGAAACGGATTTGCCCATTCTATATAATATTGGTCATTAAAAAGCATGATGCCGATCGGCATTTCCATCAATGCCTCTTCACCGACTTTTTTTAATCTGTAGGATAACGTAGAAATATAAGCATCAATCTCTTGTCGAATAAGAGAATCAGCACGTTTAATAAAAAACAAAATAACTGCCAGCAGCAGTACTTCGACGGTTCCTAATATCCAGTTAAAATAAAAGCTGATGAGGATTGTAATGATTGACAAAGCAATCAATGCATAGATGGGATACCGAAACAACGGTTTTTCATAAAAGCTTGGCACTTCTATCACTCCCCACCACGTGAGTAAAACTCATGTTCACTTCACCTTATTCCTTATATTAAAGCCCATATCTATAACGCCTAAAATGCGAATGGCTGCCATAAAAATTGGATGCATCAATCCAAGAATTACTGCAATGACAGCCGCAGCCTTCGGATATTGTTTCTTATGGCAATAGAAAAAGATAAATGATAAACCTTGGATAAAAATCAGAAACCCGAGTATAAACTCCCCATTTAAAGCGATAGAGTACAGCATTTGCCCTTTTTCTAAAGGAAAAAATGAAAGTATGACAATCATTAAATACAGCACTACAACACTTTGCGGAAACTTCAACTCTCTAAAAGGCTTTAGATTAGGAATATCGGGGGAGAATCGCCTTAAGAGCGGCCTAGCGATAAGGTAACTGAGGAAAGAAAAAATAGCTCCTACCATCACAATAGCTGTTGGAAAAAGATATTGAACGATACCCAATTGTTCTTCCATCAGTTTCAATTGCTTCTCAAGCTGTTCAGCATTGCCCGACTGTTTCAATACAGTTTCTACAATATCAAGAGATTGCCGGTATTGTGTCATCGCTTCATCAATGATATTGATACCCAAAAACTGAATGCTTATCACAAAATAGAAGACCATACAAAGCATATAAATAAGAGCGCCCGAAATAATGGCGTGCCCGGGTTCTTTTTTTTTGAAATAGTGCCCCATGGCAATGCCTGCGCAAGCTGACATAAATGCTACAATAAGTCCATTAATGGACCCGACAATAAAAACAACCGGAAGACTGACAACGCCCATCCATATTCCTAACTTCAATCCATGTCTAATCGTATACACGATCATGGGCAGCGGCAGTGCAAATAAGAGAATTGCTCCAATCACGGGAACATAAACGACCAAAAGCGTGATGATCGCAAACAGACTGATTAAAATAGCACCTTCCATTAATGCTCTCGTTTGTTTCACTTAGTCACCTCGTATCATCCTGAACATACGAATAGAAAAGAGCAGCATAAACGACTGCTCTTCTTTCTTCGCTGCAACATGCTTTGCACCGAATGTTTTTATATTATCTCTACATTTTACTTTTATATTTTAACATAAGTCCAAATCGCAAGTAAAATGACGCCAATGTTTCATGTGAAACATTGCAAATGAAAAGACATTCTTTGAAAAGAATGCCCATCACACAGTTAATGTTTATCATCCATAAAGCCAGAAGATTCCTTGTTTTTCTTTTTCGTTTTTCTGACATACATAAAAATTAAGATCACCAGTAAAAGGGTTGTTGCTTGCAGAACGCCGCTGCTAAACAAGAAAAAGTTCTTTATCATCTCCCACATCGCGTTTCACCTCTTTTTGCATGTTCTCAACCCGTATCCTATATAAAATGAATTTCCCTTTTTAAAAACTTCAAAACATCATGAACAACATTGAGCGTTGGGCATATGCTGATATGGAATCTGATTGATAAAGGAGACTTATTACATGGATGAACGCAGAACATTGGCTTGGCATGAAACATTAGAAATGCACGAGCTGGTTGCTTTTCAATCAAATGGACTCATTAGGCTGAAGAAAATGATTAGAGAAGTAAAAGACCCTCAGCTCAGACAGCTTTATAGTGTATCCATTCAGGCTGTTGAGCAAAACCTAAAAGAGCTTCTCCCATTCTTTCCGCAGGCGCCACACAGAGAGGATGAGGAAGAAGAACGAGCGGATAACCCATTTTACAGCGGTGATCTTCTCGGGTTTGCCAAAACGTCTGTCCGCAGCTATGCCATCGCGATTACAGAAACAGCTACACCTCAATTAAGAAACGTACTGGTCAAGCAACTGAATGCTGCCATACAGTTGCATGCGCAAGTTTACCGATACATGTATCAGCGTGGATACTATCCGTCTTACAACCTTTCTGAACTGTTAAAAAATGACGTCAGAAATGCCAACAGAGCCCTTTCAATGAAATAAAACAAGCAGCAAAGGAGTTCCCTTTGCTGCTATTTCTGCTGATTCTTCAGCAATCCGTTCGAACGGTAAGATTCCAGCGTCTCTCTGTTGGATTCTCCCCATTCTTTCATTTGCAAAACAATCGGTTCAAGCGTTCGACCAAATTCCGTCAGAGAGTATTCAACCTTGGGAGGCACCTGATGGTAAACCTCACGATGGACGATGCCGTCCGCTTCCAGCTCCCGAAGCTGAAGGGTAAGCATTCTTTGGGTGATACTCGGACAGATTCGACGAAACTCATTAAACCGTTTCTTGCCATCTATCATGTGATAAAGAAGGATTCCTTTCCACTTTCCACCAATCACATCTAATGTAAATTCAACTGGACAGCCTTCTTTGTTCGGGTATATATTCTTTTTTTCACTCATACTTAACCCTCCAATAGTACCTTTTTTGATACTACATCACATTTCGCAACTAAGCTACCCAGTATTTTACACACCTTTTCTTTTCAGCTCAAAGAAAATGCTTCTTATTCACATCAATTTTTACGGGTTTGTATGATTACACCTGCAGCAAGACGTGTTAAACTATATAAAGATTACACTACTTAAAAAAGGATAAGGAGCTATCATGGAAAAGATACTTATTTTCGGACACCAAAACCCAGACACAGATACGATTTGTTCTGCGATTGCTTATGCTGATTTGAAAAACAAACTCGGCTTTAATGCTGAGCCAGTCCGTCTTGGACAAGTCAACGGCGAAACACAATACGCACTTGACTATTTCAAACAAGAAAGCCCGCGTCTTATTGAAACAGCTGCAAACGAAGTCAACGGCGTTATCTTGGTTGACCATAACGAACGCCAACAAAGCATCAAGGACATTGAAGATGTTCAGGTTCTAGAAGTGATCGACCACCACCGCATCGCTAACTTTGAAACAGCTGAGCCGCTTTACTATCGTGCTGAGCCTGTAGGCTGTACGGCTACAATTTTAAACAAAATGTACAAAGAAAATAACGTAAAAATTGAGAAAGAAATTGCCGGCCTTATGCTCTCTGCGATCATTTCTGACTCACTGTTATTCAAATCTCCAACTTGCACAGACCAAGACGTAGCGGCAGCAAAAGAGCTTGCGGAAATCGCTGGCGTAGATGCTGAAGAATACGGCTTGAACATGCTGAAAGCTGGCGCTGATTTAAGCAAAAAAACAGTGGAAGAGCTGATTTCTCTTGATGCGAAAGAATTTACACTCGGCAGCAAAAAAGTCGAAATCGCACAAGTGAACACAGTAGACATTGAAGATGTGAAAAAACGCCAAGCTGAATTAGAAGCAGTGATTTCAAAGGTTGTGGCTGAGAAGAACCTTGACCTGTTCCTTCTTGTCATCACAGACATCTTAGAAAATGATTCACTTGCCCTTGCGATCGGTAACGAAGCAGCGAAAGTAGAAAAAGCGTTCAACGTTACATTAGAAAACAACACAGCCCTTCTTAAAGGCGTTGTTTCTCGTAAAAAACAAGTCGTTCCTGTCTTAACTGACGCAATGGCTGAATAATAAAAAAAAGCATCCCGCCGTCGGGATGCTTCATATTACTGACAAAATCCTAAGACGGTTTATCGTTTTAGGATTTTGTCATCTTCTGCGTGATTGAAAACCCTTGAAGACTAGGAAGGACGAGCATCGGAGCACAGCGAATGTTGGAATTCGTGAGCACCGAAGCGCAGGCCTGACAACAAATGCGAGGGTTTGTCGACACGCTGAAGCATCCCGCCTTCGGGATGCTTTTTCTTATTCGCCAAGCTTTTCAATCTGGCCCATCACGTCAGTAATTTGCTTTGCATTTTGGACAAGGTCTGACTGCTCCAATTCTTCAAGCGATACCTTGCCTTCCTCCACTTGTTTCAACAGAGCTTCAGCACTTTTCTGCAAGGTTTCGTTATGCTCCTGAACCGTTTGATGAATCTCCGCCGCGGCATCAGGCGGTGTTAATTCATTAAAATCAGCGGCAGCCTGCTGAATCGACTCAAGCTGTGCTTTAAGTTTTTCTTTCGCCTCACTGTCATGTACAGCTTGCTCAGCCAATTCAGGCGCCTCCTCTGCAAATGTCTTCACCTTCTCCACATAGCCGGCAGCTTCACTTGTATAATTCAATCCGTCATTCACCTGATCAAGCATGCCACATCCGCCTGCACTCAAAAGCCCCACTCCGGCAAGAACAGTCAAAATGATTTTCATCGTTAGCCTCCTCATCGCTTCTTCTTCATTTTTTCTTTTAAGATCGGGATCAATTTCTCTTTTGCTAACGGCAGCCCTTTCCTCACCAATTCTCGCTTCAGCCACTTTTTCAGCTTAGACATCCTGACGCTCCTCTCCCTTTTTGATAAAAATGAAAAAAACTCCACCGATTTGGTGAAGTTCCGAAACAAAAAGACCTTCACCAAATCAGATTTGGCAAAGGTCTCGCTAACAAATAAGATTGCCAGCAAAGCCGAGGACATCTTGCCCCGTAATGACGACTTTACTGTGAAAGCTACTCCCCTTTGGAGTGTTCATTTTTATTACTTTCATTCTAAAGCACCGGGCTTTTCCAGTCAAATTCCTGCTGTCTGTTTACGCAAAAGTACACTGTGGTATTTAAAATTTGAATGGTATTTCCATCAGGAGATCATGCTATGACAGAGGAGGTTTTCATCATGAATCAAGAGCGAGTGAAACGGCCTGGACATACCAGATGGTACATATCTTCGTTGCTCAGCGGCATTATTATTCTTAATTATTTTGACCGAGTGGCCATCTCTGTAGCGGCCCCTGCGATACAAGATTCGTTTCATCTTACAGCAACCGAACTCGGCATCGTGTTTTCCATTTACACTTATTCCTATACACTGATGCAGCTGCCCGTCGGAAGTTTATTAGACCGGTTTGGTGTGGCATGGGTCACGAGGGTTGGAATGACAATATGGAGCTTTTTAACGATCCTTCTTGCTTTTTTGCAAGGAAAATTGCTGTTATATTTGTTCCGTTTTCTCATTGGGCTGACGAGCGCATCTGCGTTCCCTGCCGCCTCCAAGGCAACCGCTCAATGGTTTCCTCCAAGTGAGCGGGGATTGGCAAACTCACTGTTTGATTCGGCCGCGAAGTTTTCAAACGTGATCGGCGCTCCATTGGTTGCCTTTCTTGTTACTACTTTTGACTGGCGTGTCGCTTTTTTGACGATTGGTTGCATAAACGTGTTGTTTACGATCTTTTTCTGGCAGTATTATGAGCAGCCTGAACGGCACAAACGCATTTCCAAAAGTGAGCTCAACTATATTCAAAGACACAATTCAATTACAACAGAGCAAATCCCTTACAAAACGGGTCCGCTTTTAAAAAAGCTTTTCTCCAACCGGAAAGTATGGGGCTTAATGATCGGATTTACAGGGTACGGCTATACATTCAACCTGCTGCTCACCTGGCTTCCGACTTTCTTTAAACACACATACGGAATGGATCTCATGTCGTCCGGTTTATTTACAGCCGTACCATGGCTGATCTCAACCATTTCCGGAATTGTGGTCGGGGGCTGGCTCGTCGATTACTTTATTAAGAAAGGTTATTCTAACACCAAGGTGTACCGAACCGTGATCATTGTCGGAATGAGCTTCGGCTTTTTCTTTTTAGGCTCGATTCTGACGAACAATATCACAATCGCGATAATCTGTATTTCAATCGGCCTTGCCGGTATTTCTGCCACCGCTCCAGTCGGCTGGTCCATCTCCGCAGAGCTGGCGCCGATCGGTTCCGTGTCCATGCTAAGCTCCATGGTGAACCTGGCAAACAACCTGTTTGGAGGCATTATCGCTGCTTCACTGACAGGGTATTTGGTTGATGTGACAGGTTCCTTTACGCTCAGCTTTCTGGTTGCCGGCTTTGTATTGCTGCTCGGGCTGATTTTTTACGTGTTTGTGTTAGGGGATGTAAAAAGGATTAAGTTGGAGTAAAGAGTGCTTGTGTGCAAGCACTCTTTTCATTGATCATTAAAAAAAGAGCCGTCAGCTTTGAAACGGCTTCTCAGGATTCTATTCAGACTATATCCCATTCTCTCCGTGTTAAAATAACATCATTTTTATCCTTGACTCCAACCAAAGGTAAGGCCTCATAGTGAAAGAAGAAAGAAGGAATTGGATTGTGAAATTAACAGTAAAAGAACTTTCCCAGATTGCGAAGGAGACATACTCCCGAATTACGTATGGATGTGGAACTAGTACTTTGTGTCTCCCAGCATTAAACCGATAAGGACATATTCTGATGTCGTCATACAGATTCATCGGAGTCACCTTCCCTAGGTCAGCTGAATGAATTATTATATGCAGGAATGGCACACCGAAGACATATCTGGACGCTAAACACCAATTAAATCCGTACCATATGAATTATCGATTGCACAAAGCCACTCGCCTTGCGCATTCTTCTTAAACACATAGGTCGCCCTTCTTTCCATCGCATATTCGGAATTCGTTTTTTCCGAATCAAGCAGTGTCTGAGAAAGAACGAGTACAATGTCGCCTGCTTCCAACATGATCATATCCCCTTGTGTCGGGACCATATGATGATTGAAATAGTCCGCGATCGCCATAAACGCCTTTTTGATTTCTTCTTTGCCTCGTGCGATCATGCCGGGCTTCACAACTAAAATGGCATCTTCCGTGTAGTAATTCATTAGTGTATCAAAATCTTCATTTTTGATTGCCAAATCACATGCAGAGATGATGTCTTTCACTCGCTGTTCCAAAAGGATCCCCCCAATCATTCATGATTGGATATATTATACATCGTTTGACCCGCTAGAACCGTGAAAAAATGAAAATTATCCCTATTTCCTGTATAATCAAATAGAATATCTAACAAAGTTCCCAAGTGAAGGGGTGGACGATATTGACTGCGGAAATAACGTTGCATGAAAGTATACATTATGATTTAAGCGTGGATTGCCAGCATTGCTTTGGCCTATGCTAGCAGAACAGCCTCGAAACCCCTTTTCTCGGAGGTCTTTATGTATAGAACATTGATAGTTTGATTGTAAGTTGAGGCAAGGCGTGCCCCCGTCTTTATCAAAAGCAAAATCAGCTGATTTCGCATAAGGCAAGTCGTTTGATTAACATATAGAATAAAGCGGATCAAAGGTTTCAGCCTGTATGGTTTTTCCCCCGCCGCAACCTATGTCCAACATAATCAGATTCTTTTCTAATGGTAACTTCTCAAAAGCCCATTGATTCATTCCAGTATGGGCCGTATTCATCATCCGTAACATAAGTGAACCTACACAGCCACTCGGTTTTTTGGCTTGTTCTATCAATCTGTTTAAGATTCTCAACTTTCCACGTCCCATCTCAAAAAAAGAATTTCTGTAAAAACAGCTTTAGTATCACAATTGTGTTATATTACATATTTTGTTTTTTCTTTTATTCCTTATTTCACCTTTTACTCTATCATAATTCCTTTACCCCCTATATTTTAACACATAGCTTTTATACAATTTTTCGTTATAAAGAATTTCTCCGCCATGTGAAGAGCATATGAGCGTTGGTTTGATTTCATCTATGATTGCACCGCTGTCGATGTTCTCATTCATATCAACACTGAATCTTCTGATAGGCGGGTGCAGGTTTTCCTTACTTGTGATAAAAAGATCACCTGATAATAGAACATGATCGACTTCATGATGGTACGCAACATGCCCCGGGGAATGTCCTGGTGTTAGATAGGATTTCAGTGGCAAGTGAGCAAGCGTTTGCTCCGTCAGTGGCTGGACTCTATAAGCTACCCTTGTATTCTCCAGTTCATTATTGTTCGGATAAGGCGCTTCCCCATTGATATACTTGAGTTCTTTCTGATGGGCATAAATCGGAATATTAAATCTCTCTAACCATTTTGATGCACCTTGAATATGATCGCTGTGACCGTGGGTAAGCAAAATGGCTTTAGGGTTGCCAAGCGCTAGAGCTGCCCTGATTTGAGAATCAGCAAAACGTTCTATTCCCGTATCAATGATATAAATATCATCACCATCTTTTATAAACCAAATATGAACCGGAATACGAAGAGGCACATCAAGCTCAAATTCACATTGAAAGACATGTTCTGACAGTTGTCTCAAGTTCATGCAAACCACTTCCTTTGAAAATTTTTGATACCATTACTCTAATACAAGTAAATCGAATATATAATGACGCACATTTTTGTAACTTACATTCTGAAGTGACAAATATCAGAAACTGGTTATTTGGCGCTTGCAATGCAAAAGTAAAAAAGGCTTGTCCCGTGGAAATGACGCTGCATATTATCGGCGACAATGGAAAGGAATTTTCATCGATATCCTGTCTCACACATCACTCAGATTTAATGAGCTGAAACGATTCATACCACGCATTACACAAAGAATGCTGACGCTGCAGCTAAGAGAACTGGAAGCAAATGGCGTTGTGAAGAGAAATGTAGAGAATACTGTCCCCAAGAAGGTGGAGTATTCTCTGACAGAACTAGGTGAAAAGCTTTCTCCAATTATTGCATCCATGAGGAGATGGTGAAATGAATTTATGAGTAAAAATGAATGAAAATAACTTTATAGATTTTACAGAAACAGAGGAATTTCCTTTTAAGTGAACGGAACATTTTCAAGGTTAATTATCTTGAAAATGTTCCCACAATTCATGAATCAGAAGCCGGTTCTCGCCGACTCGGCTCGATATACTAATGTTGTCCATTAATAATCCCTTTTGTTCCCCTTCTTCACATATTGCCAATCCCGCTCTATGTTTTTCCTAACTCTATGAAGGAGTACAGAAATTGTTTCCTTTTCCTCAGCAGTAAAACCAGACAAAGCTACTTCCGTGGAATGTTCTCCTTCTCTTCTTAACAATGGATACACCTCTTTCCCTTTCTCAGTCGGGAACAACTTTTTTATTTTTTTATTTTGCTCATCCGGCAGTTTTTGTATAAATCCCTGCATTTCCAGCTTCTTAATGGCCCGCGCAGCTGTTGTTCGGTCCACTTTTATCATTTCCGCCAATTTTTCTTGAATAATTCCCGGATTTTCGTATATACGTACGAGATAGAGATACTGCCCTCTTGTTAAGTCCAAATCTTTAAATTCAATATTGCTTATGGAATCTAACGCTCTTGCTATCATGCCGATCTCACGCAAAATGTCATTCATTCCTAAAACCCCTCACATATTTTTGTTGTAAGTACAACAAAAGTGTTTTAACCTTACTAATATAAGACCACATGCATGCTGTACAGTCCAGACTAATATCAGAAAGGATTGATCAATGATGAATATAAAAAGAATAACAACAGAAACTGATTTACATGTTGCTCTAGATAGGAGAAGAATGGTATTCGTTGAGGAGCAGCATGTATCTGAATCGGATGAGTTCAATGAATGTGATACGATCCAAGAACAATGCCGGCATGTCTTGGTATATCATGAAAATCAGCCCGTTGGCACAGGCCGTGTGCGCATCGTTGACCATACAGCAAAGCTGGAAAGAATCTGCATTCTAAAACCTTACCGTAAGTACGAATTGGGAAAAGTCATTAGTGGAGAGCTAGAAAAAATCATGAAAGAAAAAGGAATAATTAAAATTAAGCTGCATGGACAGACACAAGCAGCAGGCTTTTATAAAAAACCTGAATTTATGGAAGACGGCATCCCGCACATTTTGATGACAAAAGAAATATCGCGGAATATAACATGAAATATAGTTATTACGGATTAGGCATTCTCATATTAAGTTTGGGCATTTCTTTAACGATACAATCAGGACTGGGCACATCCCCCTTCGATGCCCTGTTGGTTGGTCTTTCAGAAGAAGTCGGTCTTACCGTGGGAAGCTGGGAGGTCCTTATTTCTGTGATCCTCTTAATCTGTAACTCTATCTTAACGAGAAAAAAGCCTATGTTGCTGGGGTTAGTTACAGCATTCATTACTGGGGTAGGCATTGACCTATGGTTGTATGTTGTTAAAAACACCATTTACCTTAACGGATTGTTTAGCAGACTGATTTGTTTCGGAATTGGTTTGGTGTTCATCGGTCTTGGAACAGCCTTCTATCTTCAGACAACATTTGCATCAACACCTATTGATCATTTAACACTCATTATTCAAGATCTCTCCAAAAGAACAATTTTATTCTCAAGAACATTGGTATATGCTCTTTTCCTAGTATTAGCTATTATATGTAAAGGCCCTATTGGCATCGGAACCCTTTTAACTGTTTGTTTAGGAGGCATGATCCTTCACTTTTTTATGCCTTTAGTTGAACGGCGTTTTTATAAAATATAGATTGCTTTTAATAAAAAAAGAGGTTCACTAAAAGACCTCTTTTTTTCTATATTTGCTATATTAGTCAAACAGAAAGTGACCAGTGGCTGAATTGTCTAAAAGTATTATTAAGACTATTTCAAATGACTTACCATAGGATCATAAGTAAATGAAGCAGCATATCATCATCTCGAAAGTGTTTTATCGTTTAATGAGTACTGATAACTCGCCTTCAAATACTTTTTCCTCTTTTTGATTATAGGTAGCTAACAATACAGTAAGTATCCCTGTTTGACTTTTATTTGGTTTTTTATCAATAACCTCGACTCTAGCTCTCAGTTTATCATTTGGATAAACGGGTGCTAAGAATTTTATATTATTCATGCCTGTTCCAGCAATAATATCGTCTTCATGACATCCTTCTTCAATCCAGAGCTTAAAAGTAATGGCTAGTGTTTGTATTCCAGAAGCAATGATCCCATTAAACCTGCCCTTTTTGGCTTTCTCTTCATTCACATGCATGTATTGAGGGTCATATTCTTCTGCAAAATTCATGACATTCTCTTTTGTTACTTCGAAAGATTTAGTTTGAAAAACCTGTCCAATAGTAAATTCATCTAACTTCACAGCTACACCCCCTAATTTGTTATTCTAATTTATTGTTCATCACTTTACCCATTAATATTCTAACATATCCGAGACCTCGCGGAGATAATCCCCTTTGCAAGGCTGGCGTAAAGTCTCCATAACCTATAATTACAGGTGAACATTCCATGTTGAGGGCTGAAATCGTTACCACCAATTTTTGAATTTACTGATCTTCGGAATTCTCGGGCTTAACTTAAAGGAGAATAATGAAACTTTCTAAGACAAAAAAAGGACAACATATCGCTGTCTTTTTCATTACAAATTTCTTTTATAATATTTGTTCTATTATCTATACTGACTAGCCTCGGTTATCCTATTCACATTGGTGGCAAGTATCTTAGATTCTATCTAATGCAAGGTAAAATTAAATTAACAAAAAAGACAGTTCAGGACTTTGTAAAACAGGTTTTATTCCCAAGTTTAAGGAAAGCGATAAAAGTGAGTTTAAAGAGAGTTTCAAGAAGAACAATGGTTCCAATTCAGAGAAAGAAAGAGGATATGAATGAGTGCCTACAGATAATTTAAAATTGCGGTTATAACTTTAACCCTCACTGCCGGCATTAACATTAAGAAAAGGTATGTAGACTTAGGGCATCTATATTTTTGTTATATAACTACATAAATTAGTGTGAGTGCACTTAACTGTAACAATACTAAAATCACAGCAATAGATGGTAGATTTTTGCTTGTTTTATGAGGATAAACTTTATAAGCAATCCAATTACTAATCATCATAAATAAAAAAAGAAATATAAAAATAATATGTTTAGACATAAAAATTCATTTTCCTTTCTATAATATTGAACATTTGCCTAGTAAAAGTCTCTATAAAAACACTAAGCTATAAATGAATGTTGTTTAACAACACTTATTGCCAAAACAAATCAAGTGATTAATTATAATGTCAAATGCAATAGATGCCTCGTAAACGTTAAGTATTCACCTTGATAAATCACACGGCGATTACTTAATTTTTTCTGTTTGTATTTTTTGGTTTCTCATTGTTAAAATTGAGGCACAGATAACAAATATGATCTGTAAGGTGATTCCGATTACCAATGAATAGTTAAGACATTTTCTAGTGCAAAACCTGCTATAAAAGACCCTTCAGATAACATAATGAACAAGACTACATAGTTCATCCTCCACTTCATAATTTACAGCACCTTTCTTTCCATTATTGTACTACTGATCGCAATCAACTTAAAAATAACTAAAGAACAAAAATTAGAATAGTCTTTTAAAAGTTTGTAGCAGCTTTAAATTGAACGAATGATGTATAGTAATGATAATCAACCTTTACTATCTTTTTACTCAACATATATGCCTTTATAATTTTATTAAGTCAACTCTATCGGTATCATTATCTGTCTCTCCTACTTATTTTTAATATCATGATACACTCTCTCAAAAGTCTCGATTGGCAACGAAAACTTAGTTGTTTTCTCGTTACGATAATTGATCATTATATCAATTTGATTACCTATTTGCTCAAACTCAATAAGTGCATTTTCCCATTTATCTCTAATTGATATTATGCGATTTCCATTTTTCTTTTCCTTATAAATGTAATCCATTTTAACTCTCCCTTCATAATCAATAACAAAATTTTATGTTTTACTAAAAGGCTACGTTATCAATCGACAAAAGGTTTCAAAATAAGGTAATTATATCTAGTGTTTGGTTTATGTTCGTATAGTTACACTAAACGTGCTAATGTATTTGCTACATCATCATGCAATAAGATAAGCTATTATTGCCTCTATAGTTTTATTAAAGTTTAAAGAGCTTTCGAAGTATTGAAGTTTATACTTTTGGCATTCCTCCTTTATTCGGATACTATCTGTTTTCATCCTCTCTAATTCTGACTTGATCTGAACATGATCTAGATTTCTCAATCCGTCATTCTCTGTCATGCTAGAGTGAAACTTCATCTTTTCCACACTATTTTCTATATCTACTTCTGCTATTCCTATAAAACAGGTTTTAACATGCCCAGAATAGCGTTGCTCAAACTTTGTTACGTGACTAGGTATTAACTGTACACCTTCTATTATGTAATCTATTTTGTTCTCAACCATAGCTGTCATCAAAGGGTTGATTATCTTCCAGAGCCGCTGCCCATTAGTAAAATCACCATTAGTCGGGTGAATTCCCAATTCTGGTACCCCATTCGCGATCCCCATCATTAAATAGTCTAATGAGAAATAAGGAATTCCTGTTTCTGCTAACATTCTTTTTGCTGTAGTTGTCTTCCCACTCCTTGAAGAACCACCTATAAGATATAACATATTTCATCTCTCCTAAATGAATATGACAAGTTCGTATAGCTTTATCATGACGTATTATAATACATAAAGGAACAATGAGGTATAATGTTAAAAACAAGACCAAGCGATTAGCCATTTATTTAAGAAGGTCTCAAGACAATGATGCTTAGTAAATCCGACGAGTCTTTAAACCTCAAATAAATAAGTTAAAGAGAGACGAATTAATTTCACTACCTGTTAGTGAACCTATGCCCACTAACAATAAGCCCAATAGATTAATTATGAGAAGAGTAGAAGTCTCCATACCTACTCCGACACGCCCACAACTGGTACCTCTGCCTTCGAAATGCGAAACGCGAAAACAAGCAGTCTTGTCAGCAATGGTGGCTATTCGATATGCCATTGGTGGCAAGTTCGTATAGCTACACACAACGTGCTAGTGTTTCCATTCAGTTAATTCTCTTTGCTACATCTACTTTAAGAGATTATTGTTTCTATAGTTTTTAACAATTAAGGAGCTTTGTTTTTGCATTACTCTTACAATAAAACCATCTAAGCTTTGATTGTTCGATAAGAGTACCATTGAATCACCTAGCAAAACTACAATTGTACTGCGACTGTAGAATTTCCAGTTGCACTTCCTCTGCTTGCTCCCTTCAATCCTACATCTATACAAAAGCTATAATATTGCCTTGACAGTAGACAATTATAGTAAGTTAAAACAAAAAAGGATAACTATTTTTGTTATCCTTCCAGACTGTTGACAAAATAGTCGGATCTTTATGATCCGACCTATTTTTGTCCAATTTATTCTGTTTTTCGGTCGAATAGGCTGGCGAGTTGGTCCTTTCCAAGTCCAATTCGCCAGTTTTTTTAGATTCATGGCAG
>NZ_JALAYA010000046.1:0-13440 GCF_026796395.1 Bacillus sp. T17B1 | reverse complement strand
GACTTTGTCGACACGCTGAAAGGATAACTATTTTTGTTATCCTTCTCTTTCATTGTTCTTAAACTATCTTTCAACCGCCTAATTTAAACTCTAAATTTTAAGGGTCATACCTAACCTGTTAGTGAGTCCACCAATTTGTCCAACTTTCTATTCGTTAAACGTCACACCTCTCCAAAAAATCTGGAAGGAGATTTGTGACGCATGCTGGAAACTTTCTGCATTCTCATAGACAAGCTGGATGACCAAGCCATCGAACAGTGTAATAAAGCTAGTGGCCAATTGCTCCCTCCTACAAGTGATGATAGGGTCATTCGCTAGATTCATGATCTGCTGTTTGAACACATGCAGATATTCATGGTAATAGGAGAGAATGAGGTCGCTCATTTCCAAAGGTGTTTTGAATGACATACTTTGCAAAAAAGCAACAGTTGGCTGTTTATAGTATCGCTGTTGCGTTTCCTTAAGGAGTTGAATAAGCGTTTCCTTTGTATCAAGGGATTTAGCTCTTCCAAAAAACGACTCCAAAAAAATTACCTCTTCTCTCACAGCATTAGCATACGTATCGATCAGCAGTTTGCTTTTCGAAGCGTAATGATAGGATAATGATTGTTTCCGAATTCCCAGTTCCTCAGCAATTCGGTTCATTTTGACACCTTCATAGCCATATGCATTGAAATGACGAACCGCTATATGTCTAATGGCTTCTTTCACTGTATAAACCTCCGATACCACTGCCCTTTCTTTGAATATACATGATGTACAGATAAAGCAGAAGAAAAGCGATATAAAAGGCGACTCCAACAAGATAGACCACACCATAAGAGAAATGAGCTGCTAGAATACCTAGCAACAAGGAACCCCCACCGATTCCAAAGTCAAAGAAGTTAAAAAAGGTCGACATCGCATACTCATGCTCATGCTCTTCAACAAGATTAATACACCAAGTCTGGATGGCTGGAAAAATAGCTCCGAACCCTAACCCATATAATACAGCTGCTACATAGAATGTAGATTCAGCATGGGCTAAATACAGGACAACTAATCCGGCGGTTGCCAAGATAGAGCCGGGTATGAGAATAACTGACGGACCATGTCTATCAAATAGCCTACCAGATACTAGCCTAACTAAGAAGCTAGCCAAAGCAATGATGAAAAAGAACCAACCAATGCCACTAAAGTCCTTTTCTATAGCGTATAAGGAGAAGAATGACATGATGCCAGATGCTGCAACACCAATTAGTAGCGTCAGTAATGCTGGCATGAATACACGTTTCTCCAATAACTTGACCTTCAAGTGTTGTACCTCACCCGCACTATCCGCTTTCTTATGAGATTTAATTAGTACTGCCATAAGAGCTGCCAATAGTAATACGGCCAATCCACCAAGAAATAGTCGTGAAAAACCGAATGCCTCCAATATCATAATACCAATCATTGGTCCAACCGATATAGCAACTGTCTCACCTACACCAAAGTACCCCATTCCTTCTCCACGCCTTTCTTTAGGCATGATTTCGGCGACGAGTGTTGCAAAATAAGTTGTGGCCAAACCAAAGCCTAGACCATGCACAAGACGAATAATCAGCAATATACTGACAGTGTCTGCAAAGTAATACATCCCTGTCGCAATGGCATTAATGAAGATACCAAGGATGAGCAGATACTTCTTATTAACCAACTTTAATAAATATCCGGCAAAAGGGCGAATCAGGATTGCCGAGACCATGAACACACCTGTGACAAGGCCGACATCTGTAGCACTTCCTCCTGTCTTATTGACAAACAAGGGAAGCGTGGGGAGTAACATCTCGAATATCATGAACAGCAAAGCATTAGCTACAACTGCAAATACGAAAGATAATGACCATAACGTTGTCTGTGATTTTTGTAATTTATTCAAACTCATAAGATTTCCTTTCCTTTTCTTTTATTTGACGGCAGTCAGATTTTATATGTTATTAATACCACCACTAAAACATAACATTTTAAATTCAAACTGTCTATAGTCAGATAAAAAGTTATGGCATGTAATTATATGGTATACTAAGCATATAAAAAACAAGACCTGCAAGAAATAGCGATCCTACTTTGATTATGTTAATTGTTAATTCATCAATGTATGTCAACCTTTCAAGAATAGATACATGCGTATTTCAACTAATTTTTAAGAGACGAGAAACACTCCAATTTTTGCAGTTTAATGAGTAGAGAATCATTCCTAAACTTGACATATATTTAGTTAATTAACAATTTAAAGGTAATCTTACATGCATTCTTAAAGAATCATCAGCGATTAATGTTGTTTATAAGCCAGATAAAGGATATTGTATTAACGCATTAAATGCTGTATTTTTTCATTCACTTAATAAGATTCGATTAGATTAGATTCTCGCGGTAAAAACAGACAGTCTTGTTCCGATTCGGAAAAAGAAAAGGATATGAACGAGTGCCCATAGATAATTAAAAATGGTCATAATCCTTAACCCTGACTGCAGGAATTATCATTAATAAAAGGTAAGTAGACCTAGAGGCATCCATTTTTATAATTTGTGTCTATCTTTTATGATATTTTCTTATTTGTATCCAAATAGGAATTGCTTCTTTATATGTATTCCTAGCGTTCCCAATTCGCCATGCCAGTCTCTTTTTCATTTTTTCTGATCCTATATTTCAGGTGTGGAGGCCCATTCAATCCCGATGTTTGCATAAAGTGACATTCATTTGTGTATAAAATAATCACTGATACTGCATCAAGAATAAACTGGGGGTGAAAAACAAAAAAAGACACCCATTATCTTGGCATCTTCTTTAATTGATTCCCTTTACAATTGTTTGCATATTCATCTTCTTAATGGAAATGATAAAGTTAACTTAACGAATAAAAGCAAGGTCTTTCTGTGCTAAAGCATCTTCCAACCACCTAGGGTGCATTGGCAATAGATTATATGGTAACTCGTGAATATTAAAATACCTAATTTCTAAGGCCTCCTCTGTGGATTTCTTCAATGTCCCTCCAATCACTTCACATTGAAAACAGTTGGTAATAAATTGACTGACTCTTCCGTCAGGGTAAATAAATGTCTGTGATCTTGGATCTGAATAAACTCCTATCATTTTAGAAACTTTAACAGTTAATCCGGTTTCCTCTTTTATTTCTCTTATTATCGCTTGTTCAGCTGATTCACCAGGTTCCACATGTCCTGATGGGATGCCCCATAGACCATTATCAGCACGCTTCATTAATAAAACCGAACTTGATTCTTTGATTATTATTCCAGCGACTCCAGCTTTAACTTGTTCTGTCCATTGATAATCTGGTTTCTCACGTACTTCTATCTTAACTTCACTATTGAACAAATACTTCAAATCGCGGATCACAACATCTGGATTTCTAAAGTCATGTTCTACAGGAAATAAAGTATTTTGATCAGAAACTAAGATAGAAGCTATGCCCATTCGGTTCGCTCCAATAATATCTGTCTCAGGTGTATCTCCAATCATGACGCATCTCTCTTTGTCATCGAAGGACTCAAGTACTTTTTCAAATATTGAAGACTCCGGTTTTCCAATTATGATGGGCTCTTTATCTGCTCCCGTTTTAACAGCCTCTACTAGGGCACCTGTAGCTGGAGCTGGTCCATTAACGGTGGGAAATGTTTTATCCCCATTTGTAGCAATAAATGAAGCCCCGCGGCGGATGAGATTTACCGCCTTATGTATATCTTGAAAAGTAATATTGTAATCCCATCCAATGACAACAGCCTCTGCTAGGTCTTCTTCAAGATCAATACCAGCTCTTTGAATCTCGCTTTTAAGTTCATCATTTCCTAATATATACGCTCTCTTTACTCCGGCCTTAACAAGGTAATCAGCTGTTGCCCACCCCGAAGTAATCACTTCATCAATACTTGCTGAAATACCGAGTTTATGAAGCCTTTTAACAATCGTTTCTCTTGTAACACAGGGATCATTCGTCAAAAAGCGAATGGATTTCTTTTCTTCACGGAGGCGTTTTAAAGAAGAAACAGCTTCTGGTAAAGCTTTGTCTCCTATATAAATAACTCCGTCTAAATCGAATAAAAATAGATCATATTCCTTGTAGATCATCGTAACACTCCCAACATACCAGAATCTGTATCAACAGGAAAATAACTTATTTCAGCAGCCATTAAACATCCCATGGGAATGGGACAAGCGCCTACAAACCATTTGCGTATCGCTCAATCATTAATCATAAAAACATGAAGCCACTCATTTCTTTCTTCCCCATAAGAATACTCTTTCCCCGGTATTCCGTTGCGAAAGGTTGAAAATTCTATTCCAGTTGAATCAGGCAAAAGAAGCACCAGGATTTAATAAACGAAAAATTCCTTCTATAATTCTTTTAATACGTTGATTACTATCTGTATTGATAAAGACGTGACAGGCCATAGCAGCTATCATCCTTATAAAATAAATATAGCCACTTATATGGAAAGTGGCTTAAATATAGATAAGATAAAAAATCTCTCTAATTTTTTCACTTCCCTACGCTGGTGTTAACCAAATCAGGTTCAAAGGGTCAGGAATTATGTCTCTTCTCAGCTTCTAAAGCTCCCCTAGTGGATAAAATATAAATATTTACTTTAACACTAAACTATTCCATATCATTAGTCAAACAACTGAGATAATAGTTTACCTTCATTTTTCAAATATGCCAAATGAGTTCATGCTGTGAATCCAGACGTATCTCCATTCAAACTTCCCTTTCTCAGGAATAGGTACGCACGTTAGCAGTTATGCTGACTCAAGCCGGCTTGTTGTATTTGCATTTACAATTATCCATCCATTCCAAACCTGCTCATTTTTTGAATTTATATGTGATTACTGTGGTAATCTAAGGATAGTCAATAAGGAAATAAGGTGATCCCATGCCAACCAACAACAAACCAAATAGATTAATCGCTGAGAAATCACCATACTTACTTCAACACGCCCACAACCCTGTAGACTGGTACCCCTGGGGAGAAGAAGCCTTCGAAAAAGCGAAACACGAAAACAAGCCGGTTCTGGTCAGTATTGGCTATTCAACTTGCCATTGGTGCCATGATTATTAAAGTTACCAATAAAAAAAGACAAGGTATTAAGCCTTGTCTTTTTATAATAATATATCATTCTTTTCATTTTCGCCTTAAGAAATTCAAGTCAGGTTAATGAACCCGATTCTATTAATCTATAAAATGGAGATTGATTCTTACTACCAATTACATTTTTTTCTTTCAGAATATTAATCCAAGTAATATTTCTAAACTTATTCGAAAACCTCTAAACTAAGTGAACTATGAAATATTAATGTCTGTGATATTTAGTGCTATGGCCTAACTTCCATGAACAATATGCAGCTCTGTACTTTTGGTTGCAGTTACTATGAGATTTACAATATCTAAGAGCCCCGTAATCACAGTCACTGTGATAAAAATTAATAATCGCTTGAGGGTGCCACTTTTGTAAATGCCTATCATCAGTGTAAGGTCCATTAAATCTATTACAATGTACCCAATCCCCAGGTTTATATACATCACCATATCCTAAAACTCCTATTGAAGATTGGGTTGATAAATGATTCATACCTTCCATATCACCGTCGTGAGAATGCTCATCCATTTCATCTATTACTTCACCTAGATCTTGCTCTATAACCAGACGATATTTACCATCTTCACTTTTCTTTACATTTTTTGTTGTATTTTCGTCATATTGAATTTCCACTGATTCTGGTGATCCTTTTACTTCAAACTGCCCATCTTTTATTTCTGTCTCTTTCCCATCAACTAACAAAGTATCCTTATTCTCTTCATCTTCTTCAGCTAATGATCCCATTTTTTCTGCTTCTTCATATGAAGGAAGGTAACCTTCATTTATTGCAGTGTCTATTTCTTCAGGAATTGAACGGTACTGTACTAATTCTCCGCCTTCCATTTTCCATCCAATTTCTTTTAAGGTTTTTAATTGTTCTTCGGTAGCAATACTTAAGTCAACATCGGGTGCTGTATATTTTAATATAATTTCACCCTTTTCATGTTGACTCTGTTCACTAGATTGTACTTCTGCGATACTCTTAGTTGGTGAAGATGAAGCAGAACCAACCAAAGGAAATAAGGCCAAGGAACTTGTTACTACGCCTAATACCACTTTTTTCATAATGCTTTTTTTCTTCAATTTTTAAAACCCTCCTAATGAATTATTTACTTTTCTTTTCAAATGTACCATAATCAAGATGAAAAACAACAGGCATTTGGTATATTTTCAAAAAAATGACAAAAAGAGGGATTAGTTATGAAGAAATTTTTGTTCTTATTTGCACTGCTTGGCTTTGCATTAACAGGTTGTCAGTCCGAAAAGACTACAGGAATGCCGGGAAGTAATCAGGTGGATGACATAAAAGGGGTTCAAATATCCAAGTTTGAAGGGCTTGGTTCCTTAAATGAAAATTTTAAACAAAAATTTTCTAAAGATAAAGAATTAAAAGCCTTTAAAAAAGTTATAAAACACGCAAAAAAACAAGATAAAACAGTTGATAAGTATGATTACGATATGGAATTAGTTTTTTCTGATGGCGGAGATAAGGGATTACACATCACTAAAAATAATAAAGATGAAATTATATTGAAATATATTGGAGATAGTACAGATACATATATATCTAGCTCAGAATATTCTAAAGATCTAATCAAACTAATTTATTAAATTTCATTTGAATAATTTTATAAAACTTAGGAGGTTGGGGTTTGGTTCCCATCCTTTTTTCATTGTATTACACATTCTTGCTCTTTTAGTAAGCAATATAGGAAATTTGACTTTTAGAATATTAGTGCCATGTCTATTAAAATAACAACCTAAAAATATGATATAATGACATTATATTACATATGAAGGTGATATGATATGGAGCTTAAAAACCAAATAAAAAGAGTCGCCATATACCTTAGAAAATCACGTAATAACGAAGGTGAAGAGACTGAAGAAACGCTAGCAAAACACAGAAAACGCTTGTTAGATATTGCAGAAAAAAACAACTGGGAGATCAAATTGTTTCAAGAAGTTGGCAGTTCAATGGATGAAAATCGACCAGAGTATCAAAAAATGATCTGTGAAATTAAAGAGAATCTTTTTGATGCTGTTCTATCTGTTAACCTTGCACGTGTTACTAGAGACGATGCTGAAACACCTAAATTTATGAGTTTATTAAGACAAGAAGATGTCCTCTTTGTTACCGATAGTGAACGTATATATGACTTAGAAATCCAAGAAGATTGGCAAGCGTTAAAGTTCACTGGGTTCGTAAATAACTGGGAATATGAAAATATAAAGGCGCAACTAAGGAAGGGAAAAAAAGATAGTGCCAAATTAGGCAGGTGGTCAAACGGTGCCCCGCCATTTGGTTATATTTATAACCCTTTAGAAAAAAGAGTGGAAATTGATAAAGAACGGGCAAAGGGTGTCAAGTTGGCTTTTCAGTTGGTTTTAGATGGAATGGGTGTCGATAATATCGCTATAAATCTAAACCAGTTAGGTTATCGAACTAAAAGAGGGAATTTATTTAGTGGAATAAGCATTGAAAGAATGATCCGTTCTGAAATTTACAAAGGATGGATAGTGTCCAACCGACTAAAAGGAAGGAATACTCACCAAGGAAAAATAAGACCTAAAGAACAATGGATTATTGTTAAAGATGCAATAAAACCTTGCATTATTGATGAAGAAACGTGGGACCTAGCCAATGAAAAATTGACCCTTAGACAAAGCCTTGCCCCAAGAGCAAGACAACGGAGACACGGTTTATCGAATTTGATTAAATGTGCCTTATGCGGAAGAACTCATTCAGTGACCATAAGAAAGGATCGAAAACAGAAAAAGGAACTTAAACCTTGCAATAGGAAAGACCCTTTAGGCAACAGATGCTATAACAGAGGCTTAAATTATAATTCTATGATGGATCTTATAATAAACAGAATAAAAATTAGGCGGGAAGAAATAATTGCTGAACTTCAAAATTTAAAAGAAGAACCCCAACCTTTTGATTCTAAAGCTACCAAAATAAAAATGATTGAAGAACGAATAAGAAAAGTACAAAAAGCGCTGAAAATGCTTCAAATACAATTAGAGGAAGATTTAATTGATTTAGAAGATTTTAAGGAAAGAAAAAAGATACGTTCACGAGAATTAGATAAGCTTCAATTAGAATTAAAGGAAACCGAAAATATAACTCAAGAAGATGAAATAAAAGCAAAAGAATCACTTGTTGAGCGACTAGATCACTTTCTTACCAATTGGAGACAGCTAGATGATACGAAAGTTAATGAAGGACTAACATCATTCATAAGTAAGGTAATATGGCATTATCCTAAAGGTAGCAATAAACCGCCTTCATTAAATATAGAATGGATAGATTAAAATTGATTAGACATAACCATACATTTACAAACAAAAAAATAGAGGAGCAAACACAAGGTTTACTCCTCTAAATTTGTTTCTTTACCTTTGACTTCTTCATAGTCAGGTGTTTTCTTTGATAAGCCAAGACGATCATTTTCACCATTTCCGGGCATGTCGCTCATTTCTTTATACTCGTCTCCAAGTTTTTCATAGTATTTAAAAGTAGTTAATTCACGAGAAGAATCATCAGGCATATAAAATGCGAACTGAATATATTTTCCTCCATCATAAACCCGAACTATAGAATTAGCCCTCGAAACATTTATTCTAGTATCATCGCCTTTATATTCTTTATATTGATTGATTACATCATCAATCGCACCATCATATTTATTGCCGCCGCATGCAGTTAAAACGAACATCATCATCAAACTAAGGAAAATAAAAAGGTTTTTCAAAATAAACATTCCCTCCTTTTTCAATATTTAGTATAAACAAACAATTTAATCTTTTCCACTTTTTATCCATTTCCCTTAACCTGCACATTATCGACTAACCAACCATCTTTATCTTTTTTCATAGTCGTTTGAACAATCAACACTTGATTCGTAGTAACTGAATTTGCAGTCGTTGAGATTTCTACAATGTTCAAAAACAATTCATGGGATTGATCTAAGGGTTTTGAATAACTCTCTATTGAAAGTAATTCACTTTGCACACTGACTGTGTGCTTTTGATCAGAACGAGAAGGGAATGCATAGTCAAATCCTTTTCCAGTTGTATGCTTCTTAACTGTTTCATATCGCTTATCTATATCGGAGTAATTAAAAAACGCTTCAAAAAATGCCTTATTTTCCGAAGCGCTGCTAGTTGATTCTATATGGTTCAATTCCTTGATTTTTTCTGTGAGAACTTCATTTTTATCCTTTAACTTTTCAATCTTATACGTTTGCTGTCCATTCGTAAAAAATCCGGTCAGCAATATCAATAATAAACAAGCTGAAGCCCATGCAATATGTGTTTTCATGCTTTCACCCCTAGTTATTTGATTCGGCCAAAAGATACAAGGTGATCTCTCCAATAACCTGATTTCAGATCAGAATATTCGATTCCACTGTCATTTGAATTAAACATTCTGCCATTGCCTACATAGATGCCGACGTGAGTAATGGCTTTTCCTTCATATGTGCCGCCAAAGAACACCAAGTCACCCGCAGTCGCTTCTTTTTCACTTATTTTCTTTGTTGCCCCATGTTGTTCTTGTGCTGTTCTTGGAAGAGTGATTCCAGCTTTCGCAAAAGACCATTGAACAAGGCCCGAACAATCAAATCCGGTTTTTGGGTTTGAACCTCCCCAGGCATACGGTTGGCCTTCATATTTCAAAGCTTCTTTCATGACTGTTTCATAGAAATCCATAGAGCCGTTCACAGGCTTTACATTTTTATCAGAGCCTTTCACATACCTCATGACATGGTCAACATAACTTGGGTCACCGTAGCTTTTCCAGCCCATTTTAAATGCTTGCAATCTGCTGAAATCAAGTGCCAATTTCTTTGTGTACTTTCCGCCATTCTTTTTGACATAGTCTATAAATCCGGAACCAAAGTTGTATGCCTGTAAGGTTAAACGAACATCACCGCCAGCCTGTTTAAAAACCTTCTTAAAATGTTTAATTCCGACTTCAATCGAACGTTCTGGGTCAGTTATGGAGTTGGGAGGTAAGCCGATACTTTCGGAACTTTGCATGATATCTAAAGAACGCCCACCACTTTCTTGCATGGTGAGCGCCATAATAATATTCACTTTATCAAAAACACCTTCCTGACGGGCGTACTTCTCAAATACAGCCCTAAATCGTTCGACCTCCGGTGCAATGCCAACCGTTTCATATTCGCCATCCCCGCCGCCTATGAAATCGTCTCCCACTTGATTTTCTCTTGAAATCGTCATAACCACCACGATACATAAAATAAAAAAGAAGATAAAAGGAGCCGAGAACACCAAAGGAAGAACTACCTTTTTACTTATCATTTTGTTCTTTCATCCCTTCTCAGTCGATCTTCTACTTTTGATGAAGAGCGTCTTGCAATTTCATTTAAAGCCACTTGTTCAAATGTATTAACGCTTTGTTCAGTCCGCTTAATGGTTTGTGATGAAGGCTGTTTTTCTCTTGATACAGTCTTACTTTCAGCAGGGGAAACAGCCTGTTTTTCCTCAACACGAATACCATCTGAATGAACTTTTGCGGGTTCAGATGGTCTGATTTTACGTTCGCTATTGACAATAGGTTTATTCGTCATGACTTTTTGGTCTGATCTTTTGATTTCTGCTGTCTTCTCTTGTGCTACAGGCTCACTCTTTGAAACAGAATCATCTTTCTGGACTTCAAAATCTTGTTGCTGATCTGTTTCAGGATTCTGATTTTGTTCTTCATAAACATACACTTTTTGATCAGTGCGTTCTGTATCTTTTTCATTCTCTTGTAAGACTGGTGCTCTATTAGAAGTAGTTTCTTCTTCAAGTTGTAATGATGCATCGTCAGTTTGTTTCTGATTATCTGGCTGTTTAAGAAGCTGTTCAACATATTCTTTTTGATCTGTTCTAGCTGATTCATCCTTTTTATCCTGCAAGATAGGTGCTCGTTTGGATAAATCCTCATTTCCTTCATTCAAAACATCTTTTAGCATAGGAGAGTTTATCCCGTCTTTTCTCAATCTGTCTAAATGGGATTGGTGTTTATTTTCTTTTGCATTCGCAAATGCTTCTTTTTGTTTTTCTTGTTCTTTCGATAGAGTTTGAGGATTCCGTTTTAGGTTTCGGCTGTTGTGACTAGCTATTCCATTAGCAGTCTCTTTTTGCGGGGTTCTTGCAATGGCATGAGTATTATCATATCCCATAGCAGCCCCACTCGGTGAATTACTGCCGCCACTTGAAGCGCCAGTTACGCCATCACCATTTATACCATCTTTTCTTCCTCTGAAATTCTTTGCAAAGTCAGTAAATACGCCCCCTCTGTTACCCAATGTGCTTCCTATTTTCTTCGCATTTTCCCAAGCTGGTTGAACAACATTTTGTCTCATGTTTTCCATCATATTATTATCAACTGAAACCACCTTTCCAGCAGTCACAAACTTGATAATGGCATCCCTCTTGTGAAAACCAATCCACAAAATCGAGGCAAGGACAGCAACATTTAAAAGATACATTCCAAAACCATTTGGCGGTATTAACTTGTCAACGATAAAACAAGTCACGTACACAAACAAAACGATAACCCCTAACATTGCTTTCAGTAGGTAAACACTCCCCAAGCGTCCAAGTGTAACAAATCCAGAGTAAGCTAATTGAGGAACATACGCTAAGATGAAAGCGAATGGCACAAAGAATACGATCACTAAAGCGATAATTTGAAGTAAGAAGTTAAAGAACGCTAATGCTAAAAAAGGTATCCCAATGACAATAGAAGCGACCACAGCGATAAAAGATTCTCCTAATTGATTAAACACATTCCCAGAGGTCATAGACTCATTTTCATATTCTTCAATTTCAGTATCCTTTATATGCTTCTGTTTTTCTTTTTCTCCGTCTTTTGACAGCTTGTATGAAAGCAATTTATCGACCCTTGATAATTTCTCTTTCGAATCACCTTTTTCATTAATTTTTGCTTCACTTGTTTCTCCAAAATTCACGATTAGAAATGGCTTCATCAAAGCAATGTCAAAGTATAGATTACGCATAACTGCGACTGTGCCTTCCATTTCCTTTCCTTTTTCAATAGCAGAACTGTCTGCAAAATTCCCTTCATCTTGCACAATGCCAACCAATCCATTTCCCGCAGTTAAAAGCTTTCCTTGTGCTTCTACAGACAAGGCATTCAACGCTTTCATGTAATAACCAGCGTTTGACATCCAAAGCCCGCCGATCACCATGACACAAATAAATAGAATACTCCGTCGCATTGCTTCTTTTGCGCTACCTCTCACACAGAACAGGTAGACGACATAGCCACACGTGAAGATGAATAAGACTTCACCGAAATTCTTTTTTAGGGTTTTATAAACTGATTTAGAGACATTTGTAATAGAATTGGCGAACTCGTCAATCGGTTGTAAGTTATACAAAATATCCATTCCCGCATCAACCACACGGACAATGTTTCCGGCAAAAGAAAAAGTGACGTTTGTCAGTCCAACAAACGCCCCCTTAATTAAATCGTCAGATGCTTCATTATTCGCTTGATAGCGTGAGATAGGAAATCTTTTCACCTTTAATTCAACGCCGCCAGCTTTTTCGACTTTTGGCTGCGTTGTGGTATCTCCGTCAGCCGAAAATACTGTTACAGCTGAAGCGACAGTTAAAAACAGCAACACGATAGCCGACACAATCAAAATTCGTTTCTTTTTCATTACAGCCGCCTCCTAATCTAACCGTGTTAATAAATAAAATTGGTATCTGGCTTTCTCTAAGTCTCTCTGCGTTAGTAGCACGTTTTCGGGATATCGTTCATACAAAGAGAAACAGATTGCTTTTTGATATTTCATATGTCTGAAAGTCTTGCGATTTTGTTCAATTTTGATCCCTAATAATTTTTGCAGAAACTGTGCCGTTGATTTATGCCCAATAAAACTTTTGTATCGACCGTCATAATGCTTCAGCCATTGTTTCACTTCGTCCAATGTGATTTTTTCAGCTTTATAAAAGCCTGGACTCGTGACTACAAGAGAGTTTAAGAAAGCTATTTCCATGTACGATTCAACCCCTTTTACAAATATTTTTCTTCCGCATATGCGACAGCTTTTTTCTCGACTGTTTTTAAAGCGCCTTGCCATTCTTCGAATAGGCATTCAATTGAAATTTTAGATGTACGGCCATAGTAATCTTTAAATAGACATTGACCTTGAAACATGGATTCCATCATTTTTTTGTTTTCTTTTGTGACCTCCATGTTCATCCATTTCAACACTTCTTCACGTTCGTTTGGTTCATCAAAGGCGAAGGCAACGCCAAAGTTTCCGGAATCCTCTT
>NZ_JALAYA010000045.1:0-1462 GCF_026796395.1 Bacillus sp. T17B1 | reverse complement strand
TCAGCGTGTCGACAAAGTCACAATAAGTGGCTTCATCGACACGCTTTTTTTGTTAAAATATGAGTGAATCTAGATTTTGGAGGTTTTACCATGTTGTCCAAACACTCAAAAGATCAGCGTGAACAGCTTGAAGTCTTTGCCTTAAGTGAACTTGTCCCTGAAGATCATTTGGTTAGGAAGATGGAAGAAGCCATGGATTTTTCGTTTATTTATGATCAAGTTGCCCCTCTTTATTCTTCAAAAGGACGTCCAAGCATTGACCCCGTTGTATTGATCAAAATGGTACTGATTCAATACGTGTTTGGCCATCGCTCCATGCGTGAAACCATTAAGCGAATAGAAACCGATGTCGCTTATCGTTGGTTTATTGGATATGGACTCTCTGAAAAAATCCCTCATTTTTCAACGTTTAGTAAGAACTATGAACGTCGTTTTCATGACACCGATCTTTTTGAAACCATCTTCTATAAAATCTTGCGTCAAGCTATGGATAGTGGTCTTGTCGACCCTACGGTCGCCTTTATCGACGGCACACATGTCAAAGCGAATGCGAATAAGAAAAAGTTTGGGAAAAAGATCGTGAGAAAAGAAACGAGGGCGTATCAGGGACAACTAGATCAAGAAATTAACGCTGATCGCGAAGCGAACGGTAAACAACCTTTGAAGCCCAGGCCATGCCCACAGAAACGAGAAATCAAAGTAAGTACGACAGACCCTGAAAGTGGATATTTTGTGAAGGGTGAACGGGAGCGCCTCTTTGCTTATGGTTTTCATACAGCTTGTGATCGGAACGGATTTGTATTGGGGACGGTTGTTGAGCCGGCGAATATTCACGACAGTCAAGTGTTTGCGTGTTTATTTCAACAAATAAAAGAACGGGTTGCCAAGCCTCATACAGTCGCAGTTGATGCTGGATATAAGACACCATTTATCGCGAAGTTTTTAAGTGATGAAAATGTTCGCCCTGTCATGCCCTACACCCGACCACAAACGAAGAAAGGATTCATGAGAAAACACGAATATGTTTACGATGAATACTACGATGCTTACATTTGTCCTGAAAACCACGTTCTGACTTATCGCACAACTAACAGAGAGGGCTACCGGGTTTATGCGTCAGATCCAAAACGATGTGAACATTGCCCATTACTGAGTCAATGTACGGAAAGCCGAAATCACCAAAAAGTAATCCATCGGCATCTATGGCAGGATCATTTAGATGAGGTCGATCATTTGCGGCATACGGACGAGAATAGGCAAATCTATGCCAAACGCAAAGAAACGATTGAACGGGTTTTTGCGGATTTAAAGCACAAGCATGGCCTGCGCTGGACAACCCTAAGGGGAAAGAAAAAATTGTCCATGCAGGCGATGCTTGTTTTCGCTGCCATGAATCTAAAAAAACTGGCGAATTGGACTTGGAAAGGACCAACTCGCCAGCCTATTCGACCGAAAAACAGAA
>NZ_JALAYA010000044.1:0-19320 GCF_026796395.1 Bacillus sp. T17B1 | reverse complement strand
CGTTTTCTCTACAAGCTGAGGAGGCGAAAAGCCTCCTTTTGTTTTAAAAAGCCCAATTTCCGTTTCTGAAGATAGGCTCTCTTTTTCCGTCTGACGTAATTCCGTCAATATTCATATCCTTAGAACCAATCATAAAGTCCACGTGTGTAATGCTTTCATTTAAACCCTCTTTAACAAGCTCCTCACGAGACATCTGTTTTCCGCCTTCAATGTTAAAGGCATATGCACTTCCGATCGCCAAATGATTTGACGCGTTTTCATCAAACAATGTGTTATAGAAAAGAATATTTGATTGTGATATAGGTGAATCGTAAGGAATAAGTGCCACTTCACCTAAATAGTGAGAACCCTCATCTGTTTCCACCAGTTCTTTTAAAATGTCCTCACCTTTTTCAGCTTTAATATCGATTATACGGCCATTTTTAAACGTGAGGGTGAAGTTTTCAATAATATTTCCGCCGTAGCTTAACGGTTTTGTGCTTGATACCACTCCGTCGACCCCGTCCTTTTGCGGAAGCGTAAATACTTCTTCTGTCGGCATATTGGCCATAAACTCATGGCCGCTCTCACTCACGCTCCCAGCACCAGCCCAAACATGTTTCCTAGGAAGCTTAATTGTTAAATCAGTTCCTTCTGCTTGATAATGTAGAGCAGCGTAATGTCTCTCGTTCAAATGGTCAACTTTTTCATGAAGATTTTGATCATGATTCATCCACGCTTGAACAGGGTTGTCTTCGTTTACACGCGTCGCTTTAAAAATTTCTTCCCACAGAAGCTGAATAGCTTCCTCCTCTGATTTGCCAGGAAAGACTTTTTGAGCCCAGCCCGCTGACGCCGCACCTACGACAGTCCAGCTGACTTTGTCTGATTGAATATATTGTCTGTATGTATGTAATGCTTTGCCTTCTGCTTTTTGGAAGGCAGCAATCCGTTTAGAATCTACACCTTTTAGCAAGTCTGGGTTTGACGACACAACAGAGATGAAAGCGGCTCCCTTTTTAGCGAGCTCTTCTCTGCCTTTTGCTTCCCATTCAGGGTATTCTTCAAAAGCTTCAAACGGCGCGAGTTCATATTTTAATTTGGAGACTTCGTCATCCTGCCAATTCACCGTAACATTTTTTGCACCTTTTTCATATGCATGTTTCACAATTAAGCGGACAAAATCCCGTACGTTTGTTGAAGCATTTACAACTACATACTGGCCTTTTTGGACGTTTACGCCGACCTCTACAGCCAGTTGCGCATATGTATTTAATTTCTGTGAAAATGAATCCATGAGTCATTCCTCCTTAAACTTTCTTCTCATCATATCAAATATGATCCTATTTAGGAAAGAAAGGAGGCCAAAGTGAAAAACCCAAAACAACATGTCTTGGGTTTTTCGATATTACGGATGATTCAGTTTTACATTGCCGCCTGCAGGCGAATGGGGCATATTTGCTAAAGAAATGCTCATGCCCCCAAGTATAATTCCGCTTAAAATGGCTGCGATCGCTACTCTTCTTCCTAAATCTCTTAGCATCTGTTTCCTCCTTAACATTTCTCCATTCCCCACAATATGAAGGGAGTAAGGAAAAAAGAAGCAAGAAATTTACTGTATGTAAGATTTTTTCAGGAAAAGACTATTTAACCGCCTTTTGAAGCTTATCAATCACTTCTAAAGAACGGCCGGTGCCGACTGCCACACATTCAAGCGGGTTTTGCGCCACGTGTACAGGCACGACAATCTCCTCTGTGAGCCATTCTTTAATCCCGTTAAGGAGCGCGCCGCCGCCTGTTAAAATAACGCCGCGGTCAACAATATCTCCGCTCAATTCAGGGGGGCAGTCCTCAAGTGTAGCTCTGATAGCTTCGAGTATATGGAGGAGAGATTCACGCATTGCATCTTGAATTTCATTAGATTGAAGCATAATGGTTTTTGGAAGGCCTGTCACGAGGTCGCGTCCCCGAATTTCTATTGCTTCAGGAACATGCTCAATCAAGGCATGGCCAATTTCCATTTTCACCTGCTCAGCTGTGCGTTCGCCAATCAGTAAATTGTATTTTTTCCGGACGAAAGAAACGATATCCTCATCAAGCTGGTCCCCGCCTATTCTGATAGAGTGGCAGGAAACAACGCCGCCGAAGGAAATGATGGCGACTTCTGTCGTCCCTCCGCCGATATCCACTACCACATTGGCTACCGGCTCATCGACCGGTAAATCCGCCCCGATAGCGGCTGCTACTGGCTCTTCAATTAAATGGACGTTTTTAGCGCCGCAATTTTTCACCGCATCACTGATGGCCCGGCGTTCTACTGCTGTTGAGCCTGAAGGTGTGCAAACGACTACGTTCGGTTTTCTGAATGACATGCCGATACTTTTTGCGGCTTTCTTCATAATGTGTTTTAGCAGGTCGGTTGTCATATCATAGTCTGCGATAACGCCATCTTTCATCGGTCTGACAGCGACAATTTTTCCCGGTGTTTTACCGATCATGTTTTTCGCGTCAGCCCCGATTGCAAGAACTGCTTTTGTTGTTGTATCCACTGCGACAACAGATGGTTCATTTAAGATAATCCCTTTATTTTTGCTGTAAACAAGTATATTAGCTGTTCCTAAGTCAATCCCAATTTCAGTTGATTGAAACATGTTTTCACCCAATCTTTATCCTGATTTTATATGATTCTACATTTAAAGTTTCTAAGAAATGAAGCGATTTTTGGGGGTGTGCGTCGGTAAAGAAATGTTTTTGTAAAAAAATGCGGAACTGTGTAACAGAAGTAATACATTTTTCGGTTTTATGGAAAAAATATCTTGTAATACTTTATAGACAGCGGGAAACTTTTTGTAAGTTTCGTACGTCTACGATATATTGAGGTACATCCTTAAACATTACATGAGAAAGAAACATTTAAAGGAAGAAGGGTTTTTATGAAATCAATAGGTGTTGTAAGAAAAGTAGATGAATTAGGTCGTATTGTCATGCCGATAGAATTAAGAAGGGCACTTGATATTGCTATAAAAGACAGCATTGAGTTTTTTGTTGACGGGGATAAAATTATCTTGAAAAAGTACAAGCCTCAGGGTGTCTGTTTAATGACCGGAGAAATCACTTCAGAAAATAAAGAATACGGCAACGGTAAAATTACGTTAAGTCCTGAAGGTGCACAGCTGCTACTCGAAGAAATTCAAGCCGCTTTAAAAGAATAATATCATGTTATGAAAAAGGCGGAGCGATAGAATCTCCGTCTTTTTTTCGTGCCAATTTCTGATTAAAGCCGCCTAAAATATGACATCATGAATATTAGGTAATGAATGATTTGGGATACTTTACATATTTTACTCAATTATTTTGTCGAATAATGGTACAATAAGTAGAGAAACACAAGCGGCAGGTGGTCATATGAGAAAATATCAAGCTCGTATCATTTCCATCATTTTGGCAATGATATTTATTATGTTTTGGGATTATTTATTTTATATTATAGGCAAAAATCCGATTAATTGGCCTGTTGATATTGTGTATACTGCAGTCACGATAGTAAGTGTTTGGATGCTGGCTTATTATGTCGATGAGAAACAGCAGCTGATTAAGAAAATGAAGGATAATGAATGGAAGTATAAACAGCTTTCTGAAGAAAAAAACCGCATCATGGATAATCTGCAGGAAATCGTATTTCAAACGAATGCAAAAGGCGAAATTACATATTTAAACCAAGCGTGGGCATCCATAACCGGCTTTTCAATCAGTGAATGTATGGGAACGATGTATAATGATTACTTCATAAAAGAAAAGCACGTAGCCGACCACATTAACAGCCAAATTCAAAACAGAGCGTCTTCTGGCATGTTTACGGCAAAATACGTGAAAAAGAGCGGCACGATTTTTTGGGGAGAAGTTCATTATAAACTTTACTACGACCGAGATGACCAATTTACAGGCAGCCTGGGTACAATGTCAGATATTACTGAGCGGAAAGAGGCTGAAGATGAGCTCATTGAGATTAATGAACGGCTGGCGAGAGAATCTCAAAAACTGTCAATTACGAGTGAGCTTGCTGCTGGTATTGCACACGAGGTCAGAAACCCTTTAACATCTGTCAGCGGTTTCCTTCAGATTATGAAAACACAATATCCGGAAAGAAAAGGCTATTTTGACATCATCTTTTCAGAGATTAAAAGAATTGATTTGGTGCTCAGCGAGCTGTTGCTGCTTGCAAAACCGCAGGCGGTCACATTTAAAATGCATCAGCTTAACGAGATACTGAAACAAGTCACGACATTGCTTGATACCAATGCTATTCTGTCCAATATCGTCATAGAAAAAGATTTCAAAGAGACAGATGGCTGTATCATTAACGGAGACGAAAATCAGCTGAAGCAGGTTTTTATCAATATCATAAAAAATGGAATTGAGGCAATGCCAAAAGGCGGTGTCGTAACCATTTCGACTGCTAAAACAGCCTCTCATGCAGTGATAAGCGTTAAAGATGAAGGGAACGGCATGCCGCAGGAAAAGCTTAAACAAATTGGCAAACCTTTTTATTCAACAAAAGAAAAGGGCACCGGACTCGGACTTGCCATTTGTTTGAGAATTTTGAAAGAACATGACGGGGAATTGAAAATCGAAAGTGAAGCTGGAAAAGGCAGCGTCTTTCAAGTTGTTTTGCCTTTAACATCAGACACCTGAGAGGGGGAACATGAAGATGAACTCGCTTCTGTTTGTATACGGAACATTAAGAAAACATGAAGAAAATCATCACCTGCTTGCTCAATCGGCATGTATCAATGAGCAGGCCAGGACGAAGGGATGTCTGTTCGCTGCAAAAGAGGGACCCGCAGCCGTTTTTGAAAATGAGGGCTATATATGCGGCGAGGTATATGAAGCAGACGAATTATGTATACATAAGCTCGATCAATTTTATCAAGGCTATGATAAACAAACAGTGCATGTAGAAACGGATGCCGGGATCAAAAAAGCGCTTGTTTATTTTATGAACAAAGATGAGTGTGCCGGCTTTCCGATAATAAACAGCGGCGACTGGAAAGAACATCAGATGATCAGCAAATCGAAAAATCCTGTTTATTATTTTGCCTATGGGTCCTGCATGGACAATGTCCGCTTTCAGAAGTCAGGAGTCGATCACTATTTTCAAGATCCAGTGGGAAGAGCTGTTTTAAAAGGGTACACAACCCGATTCACCCTAAAAAGGAAAGACGGGTCAAGAGCGGATATGATGGAAGACGGTGGAACAACAGAAGGCGTTTTATATCGTATTCCTTTCTCTGCTCTCTCCTATCTGTACAAAAGGGAAGGTGTTGAATCTCTCACGTATCGGCCGGCATTTGTAGACGTTGAGGCAGACGGAAGGCGTTACACAGACTGCTTAACCTTTCTCGTCCTCCAAAAAGAAGCGGAAACTGCTCCGCCCCAGCACTATCAGATTGAAATTGAACGCGGAGCGAAGATGTATTTGTCACCGGGGTTTGCTGAAAAGCTCAAGCGGCATATGAATTCGCTCCCAAAAGGTTAAACGAAATTAACACTGTTACAGAAGAATATGATAAAATTTGATCAATATGAAGTCAGGTAAAGGAGCACCATTATGAAAAAAGAATTTGCGGTAATTGGACTTGGCCGTTTTGGTGGCAGTATTTGCAAAGCATTAAGTGAAGAAGGCGTCGAGGTTATGGCGATGGATATCGATGAAGATAAAGTCAACGAGTATGCCAAGATTGCATCCCACGCCGTTATCGGTGATTCAACAGACGAATCTGTCCTGAAAAATTTGGGTCTGCGAAATTTTGACCACGTCATTGTAGCAATTGGAGAAAATATTCAAGCGAGTATTTTAACAACTCTCATTCTGAAAGAACTTGGCGTTCATACCATTACAGTGAAGGCACAGAACGATTATCACGAAAAAGTGCTCTCTAAAATCGGTGCCGATCACATCATCCACCCGGAACGCGATATGGCAAAACGTATTGCGCATAACATTGTGTCCAACAACGTACTTGATTATTTGGAGCTGTCTGAAGAGCACAGTATTGTTGAAATTGTGGCTAACAGCCGCCTGGCGGGAAATACGCTTCTCGATTTAGATATTCGTGCGAAATACGGTATTAACATCGTAGCTATCAAAAGGGGCAAGGAAGTCATCGTATCACCTCTTGCGACGGAAGTGATACATCAAGAAGATATCCTCATCGTTATTGGATCAGATACAGACATTTCCCGTTTCGAAAAAAGAGTTCTTCATACCAAATAGCAGTAAAATAAGCCGTCCCAAAGGGCGGTGTTTTTACTATTGTCAGAATATAACAACTTTAATGAAATGAGCGTCAATTTCTTAAAATTTTATTGACTAAGCATAGGCGTTCCGATAGCATATTGTACCATATAATAAAAGAGGAGGGGCCTATATGAATAAAGAAGCGCTGGTCAATAGGCTGAATGCTTCAGCCCGAAGACAAAAAGCTGATATCGTCATTAAGAACGGAAAAATCATGGACGTATATAATCAAGAGTGGATATATGAAGATATTGCGATTACAGATGGAGTCATTGTAGGCCTCGGCGAGTATGAAGGCGAAAATATCATTGATGCGGAGGGGCAAATGATTGTTCCGGGTTTTATTGATGGACATGTACATATTGAGTCATCAATGGTTACACCAATAGAATTCGCTAAAGCGATACTGCCACATGGCGTGACGACCGTTGTTACCGATCCGCATGAAATCGCGAATGTGTCTGGGGAAAAAGGGATTGCATTCATGATTGAACAGGCTCGGCAAACACCGCTGAATATCCATTTTATGCTCCCCTCCAGTGTGCCTGCCGCAAGCTTTGAGCGATCAGGCGCAGTGCTAAAAGCTGCCGATTTAAAGCCTTTTTACAAAGAGGGAGAAGTATTGGGGCTGGCTGAAGTTATGGATTATGTGTCGGTTCAGCAGGCTGAAGAAGATATGGTTCAGAAACTGCTTGATGCCCGTATTGCAGGAAAGCAGATAGACGGTCATTTGGCGGGGTTATCTACAGATCTCATTAACATATATAGAACCGCATTGGTCTTAAACGATCATGAAGTAACGACGAAGGAAGAAGCCCTCGATCGTATTAGAAGGGGAATGTATGTGATGATGCGTGAAGGGTCAGTCGCCAAAAACACTCTCAATGTGCTGCCGGCGGTGAATGAAAAGAACGCGCGCCGTTTCTTCTTCTGTACGGATGATAAGCATGTGGATGATTTATTGTCAGAGGGTAGTGTGAATCATCAGGTGAAAATGGCGATTCAAGCCGGACTAAACCCGTTTTTAGCCTATCAATTAGGAAGCCTTAACGCAGCCGAATGCTATGGATTAGATACAAAGGGAGCGATTGCCCCAGGTTTTGACGCTGATTTGCTCTTTGTATCTGATCTGGAAAACGTCACTGTCACAATGACGATGGTCAAAGGACAGACTGTTGCTGAAGGCAGCAAAGTAATGTATCAAGATAGCTCTTCAACGGCGGCACCAGAACCAGCACTGCTTAATTCTGTTAAGCTAGCTGCTCCTCTTAACAAACAGAATTTTTATATGCCAATTGATTCAAAGCAGGAGATCAATGTGATTCAAATTATTCCAAATCAGCTTGAAACACGGTTGATACATGTCGAGGCTCCTAATGCTCGTGATTTTGAGTCTGACATTGAGCTCGACTTGTTAAAGATTGCAGTTGTTGAGCGGCATAATGGTTTAAAAGAAATCGGGCTTGGTGTTGTGAAAGGATTTGGGTTGAAGAGCGGAGCGATTGCTACAACCATTTCGCACGATTCCCATAATATTATTGCCGTCGGAACAAATGATGCCGATATTGCGGCTGCAGTAAATAAGCTGCAGGAAATTGGCGGAGGGTTAACGGTCATAAAAAATGGAGAAGAGCTTCATTCAGTACCGCTGCCGATTGCGGGGTTATTATCCGACCAATCTGCAGAACAAGTGAATCAAAGCTTACTGACGCTGCATGATAAATTGTCGTTAGTCGGTTTCACAGGTGGGTTTAATCCATTTTTGACGCTGTCGTTTTTAGCTTTGCCTGTCATTCCTGACATCAAAATGACGACAACAGGTTTATTTGATGTAAAATCATTTCAGCATATTGCATTGCAATAAAAAAAGATGCACTCACTTTGGAGTGCATCTTTTTTTAAACCTCCATGATGATCGGTAGGATCATCGGACGGCGTTTCGTTTTTTCATATAAGAACGGCGCAAGCGTGTCTGTAATCTCATTTTTGATTTCGGACCATTGAGTGGTTTTTCGTTCCATCACTTTTTGTAGGTGGTTTGAGATAAGCTCTTGAGCGTCATTGATTAAGTCGCCAGATTCTCTCATGTACACAAATCCTCTGGAAATCAAATCAGGGCCCGCTGAAATCTTAAAGCCATCCATATCAATGCTGACAACCACAATGACAAGACCTTCCTCAGAAAGAATTCTGCGGTCGCGAAGCACGATATTGCCAATATCACCGATGCCGCTTCCGTCAATGTATACTGAACCGGACGGGATTTTACCGGCAACTGAAGCTTCATCGCCTTTAAGCGCCAATACTTCACCATTATCCATGATAAAGCAGTTTTCTTCAGGGATGCCACAATCTGTTGCAAGTTTGACATGCATCTTTTGCATTCTGTACTCACCGTGAATCGGCATGAAGAATTTAGGCTTGATTAAACGAAGCATCAGCTTCTGTTCTTCCTGTCCGCCGTGACCGGATGTATGGATATCATTAAGAGGTCCGTGAATAACCTCGGCCCCCGCGCGATATAGCTGGTTGATCGTCCGGCTTACGCTGATTGTGTTGCCTGGGATAGGGGACGAAGAAAATACGACTGTATCTCCAGGATTAATTGAAATTTGGCGGTGTGTCCCGTTTGCAATTCTTGATAATGCCGCCATCGGTTCCCCTTGGCTTCCTGTACATAAAATTGTTACTTTATTGGCAGGCAAACGATTGATTTCGTTATGCTCAATAAATGTATTTTTAGGACAGTTAATATATCCGAGAGTTTGTCCGATTTCAATAGCCGATTCCATACTGCGTCCAAATACGGCAACTTTTCTTCCTTTTAATACAGCAGCCTCAATTACCTGCTGCAAGCGGTGGATATTCGACGCAAACGTAGCGAAGATAATACGGCCGTCTACCTTGCGGAAAATGTCATGAATGCTTTCTCCGACACGGCGTTCAGACATAGTGAACTCTGGGTTCTCACTATTTGTGCTGTCTGAAAGGAGGCACAGAACGCCTTCTTTTCCGATTTCGGCCATTTTTGTCAAGTTTGCTGGCTCTCCGACTGGAGTAAAGTCGAATTTGAAATCTCCAGTATGTACGATGTTTCCTGGCGGCGTCTTTACAACTATACCGTAAGAATCCGGAATACTATGTGTTGTTCTGAAGAATGACACAGCCGTTTTGCGGAACTTTACGATATCATCTTCACCGATAATATTCAGCTTCGTCTGTCTTAATAATCCATGCTCTTCAAGTTTATTCCGAAGTAAGCCGATCGCGAGTTTACCGCCGTAAACAGGAACATTCACTTGTCTGAGCAGGTACGGTATACCGCCGATATGGTCTTCGTGCCCGTGGGTGATAAAAAGCCCTTTAATTTTATCTTCATTTTTGACTAAATACGTGTAATCAGGGATCACGTAGTCAATGCCGAGCAGTTCATCCTCGGGAAACTTGATCCCTGCATCAATCAGAACAATTTCATCCTGAAATTGAACTGCGTACGTATTTTTACCGATTTCGCCCAAACCTCCGAGGGCGAAAACAGCAGTCTGATCATTTTTTACAAATTTCATACCGCTCATAACTCCAATACTTTAAAATTTTCGCTCTGTTGTTCATATTCTAAATATGCACCATCAACAGGTGTGATAAACTCAATATTAAATTTCTTCTCTTTCAGCTTTGTTCTGACGTCACGCTCAGATACGCCTTCAATATAAAGTGAATCTGTCTTTTCCCGAACAGGTACTTCGTCAGCCTTTTCTTGATAAAATACCTTATAAATCATCCAAATCTCTCCTTAAATGCCGTATGTTAGACTCGCTTACTCTATTATATTCGAAAACGGAATATAAGGAAAGCCTTGAGCAAAATAAGGATCTCTCAAAAAGTGAAAGATCCCTTGTCAGGCAATGGCTTTCTTGCGGAGCATTCCGTTCCATTGTCTTCTGAGTTTCTTTCTTAATTTGCGCAGCATTGGTGTCAGTCCCTCCTTTAATAAACATTTGTCCAGAGTTTTTTATATGAATAGTATACGGAGGTTGAAAAAGATTTCTCGTGGTTATTAATGGAATTTAACATAATTTTTGAACGAAATAGTTTGCTGAATGGCAATCTTTTTGTATGATGAGGGTGGGAATTGCAGATCAAGACGATAAAGGGGACGTTAGATGGATTCAAAATTAATCTTTTTTGATATTGACGGTACGATATATGATCATGACAAGAATATACCGGAAAGTACGAGAAAAACGGTAGCGGAGCTGCAACGTCAAGGGCATCATGTATTTATTGCCAGCGGGCGGTCTCCTTTTATGGTTAAGCCAATTTTGGAGGAGCTGGGCATACACTCATTTATTTCCTACAATGGGCAGTATGTTGTCTTTGAAAATCAAGTAATTTATAAAAATCCGCTGCCTGAAGAGGCAATCAGGCGCTTATTAATGCAGGCGGGAAAGGGCAAACATCCTGTCGTATTTATGGCTGAGGACGCGATGAAAGCAACTGTTGCGGATCACCCTCATGTTTTGGAGGGAATCGGAAGCCTTAAAACTGATTATCCAGAAACTGATGACCTTTTCTATAAAGGGAAAGAAATTTTTCAGCTTTTATTATTTTGCCAGGATGAAGAAGAAAAAGCTTATGCCGCTTTTCCTGAATTTGATTTAGTGCGCTGGCATGAGTATTCGACTGATGTTCTGCCGCATGGGGGTTCGAAGGCGGAAGGGATCAAAAAAGTGATCGAGCGTCTACCGTTTGATATCAGCGATACATATGCTTTCGGCGACGGATTAAACGATCTGCAAATGATTGAGTATGTCGGGACCGGCGTAGCTATGGGAAATGCTGTTCCTGAATTGAAAGAAATTGCGGACTTTGTAACCAAGCCGGTAGACGAGGATGGAATTGCATACGCTGTGAAAGAACTGGGTCTCTTAAAATAAAGAAACGGCTGGCACTGTGCCAGCCGTTTTTCTTTTTAGCGCTCAATCGCAATTGCATCTTCAGGTTCTTTGAAAGGATTCTCCTTATCAATATGATCATAGAACATAACGCCGTTCAGATGATCAATCTCGTGCTGAAACACAATTGCCGGAAATCCTTTTAAACGGATGTCAATGTTTTCACCTTCAAGGGTTGTTCCTTTCACTCTGATGCGAGCATAGCGGGGAACAAAACCGGGAATCGCTTCATCAACAGACAGACAGCCCTCGCCGCTTGTTAGGTAGCTTTTTTCAACAGAATGGCTGACGATCTTAGGGTTAAACAAAGCATAGCTGTATAACTTACCGGAAGCATCTTCCGCATGAACAGCGATCATTCGTTTTTTGATATTAATTTGAGGAGCTGCGAGTCCTACGCCTGGACGCAGCTTGTATTTTTCGGCTAATTCCGGATTTTGGCTGTTCTTAACGAATTCGATCATGTCGGCCAGCTGCTGTTTTTCTGCATCAGTCGGAGGCAGCTCAACAGGCTCGGCTGTCTCTCTGAGGGCTGGGTGGCCGTCACGTACGATGTTTTCCATAGTAATCAAGAAACTTCACTCCTAAAGCTTAATATGTAAATTATATCGGATTTCTTCACAAAGGTGCAACGAAACAAATGACCAGCCAATTATGGCTGGTCAAGTTCATCCTGTGTAATTAGCAACAGCTTCCGCCTAAATAAGCAGCTCCGACAATGATTAACAGAATGAATAAGACAACGATTAGCGCAAAGGTGCGGCCGTGGCTATAACCGCCATATCCGTAACCACCATAACTGCAGCAGCCTCCACCGTAACCATATCCATACATATTACAAAACCTCCTCTTTTAATTACGCCAGAGCCTTTAGAAGTAGGCATAGCGTCTACTATAACCTATGTAAAAACAGAAAAGTTGTATGGTCATCTGTCCTGATTTTTCATTTTTTTGATTTCAGAGCTGCCCCATCCAGGATAGCTATTGCCAAACGTCCACATGGATTTTATAGTAGAAACTGTCAAGATTGGGGGATTTAACGTGAAAGACGCAATTAAACGGCGGCCCGGAATGAAAATCGGAGCTTTTTGTGTGATGACACTGATATTAACGGGATGCATGGGACAGGACCCGGTTGATTCACTTCATCATTCATTAGAAAAAGCTGCGGAATTGGAAAAGCCGTTTCTAGAAGAACAGAGAACGCTCGAAGAATTAGAGGCAAAAGAAAATCAGCTTTATGATGATGTTATGAAGCTCAATATGGATGACTATAAAAAAATTGTTGCTTTATCTAACGAAGCGCTAGAAAATGTCAGCAAGCGCGAAGCACATCTGAAGATTGAAAATGACAGTATCAAAAAGTCGGAATCGGAGTTTGAGGAAGCAAAAACGTCTGCTGATCAAATTAAGGATAAACACATAAAAGAAAAGGCCGATGCCGCAGTAAGCCATATGAAGAAAAGATATGCATCATATGGCTCGATGTATGAGGAATATAAAAAAGCGCTTCAGCTTAATAAAAAGCTGTATATGAAGCTGAAAGATAAAGACTTGGCGCGAGATGATCTGGATAAGCAGATCGATAAAGTCAATACTTCTTATGAAGAGGTCCTTCAATACAGCGGAGAATTTAATGAACAAACAGAAAAATATAATAAAGCCCGGGAAGATCTATATGATGCCGCTGGCTATTACGTGAAAAAGAGCTGACTATGAACAGCTCTTTTTTTAAATAAACAAGATGTCAGTTTCGTTCAAAATTTCCAATTCTATTGTAGTACAGTAAGGTGATGTATACTAGTACAGTTTTAGATACAGCTGGCATCTGTTTTTTTATTGAAAATGTAAAGCGAATACATTTATTAAAAATCAGCGATGAAAACGATTGACGGCTCTTCTTTATTTGGTGTAAACTAATCCATGTTAAGCGGTGTTGTATTAGTTTTTTACAACTTCGAAATAATACAGTTCAAAGCAGAGTGTAACTATCCTACATAAAAGGTTTTGGCAAACTGGGGATCGGCTAAAATATATACGACTTACTGCTAATACTTTAGGGTACCCTAAGTTTGTATGTATAAAAGGAATGCACGTCTAATGACTGTTTAAAAGAAAGGAAGAGGTGACTTAGTATGGCTGCAAAAACGAAAAAAGCTATCGTTGATAGTAAAAAGCAATTTGATGCCATTAAGAAGCAGTTCGAAACGTTCCAAATTTTAAATGAAAAGGGAGAAGTCGTGAATGAAGCGGCGATGCCTGATTTAACAGATGATCAATTAAAAGAGCTAATGCGCCGCATGGTATTTACGCGTGTGCTTGATCAGCGCTCTATCTCATTAAACCGTCAAGGACGTCTCGGATTCTACGCTCCTACTGCGGGTCAAGAAGCTTCTCAGATTGCAACGCATTTCGCGCTTGAAAAAGAAGACTTTGTTCTTCCTGGATACCGTGATGTGCCTCAGTTAATATGGCACGGCCTTCCATTATATCAAGCGTTTCTTTTCTCTCGCGGACATTTCAGAGGAAACCAAATGCCTGATGATGTGAATGCCCTTTCTCCACAAATCATTATCGGTGCTCAATACATTCAAACTGCCGGTGTTGCGCTAGGTCTTAAAAAACGCGGTAAGAAAGCTGTCGCAATCACTTACACTGGTGACGGCGGAGCTTCACAAGGGGACTTCTACGAAGGAATTAACTTTGCCGGCGCTTATAAAGCACCTGCAATCTTCGTAGTACAAAACAACCGCTATGCGATTTCAACTCCGGTTGAAAAACAATCTGCGGCTGAAACAATTGCACAAAAAGCAGTAGCTGCAGGTATTGTCGGCGTACAAGTAGACGGAATGGATCCGCTTGCTGTATACGCTGCAACTGCTGAAGCACGCGAACGCGCAATCAACGGCGAAGGCCCGACGCTAATTGAAACACTTACATTCCGTTACGGCCCGCACACAATGGCTGGTGACGATCCGACTAAATATCGCACAAAAGAAATCGAGAATGAGTGGGAACAAAAAGATCCGCTTGTACGCTTCCGTGCGTTCCTTGAAAACAAAGGCCTATGGTCTGAAGAAGAAGAAGCAAAAGTAATTGAGGATGCGAAAGAAGAAATTAAACAAGCGATCAAAAAAGCTGATGGTGAGCCGAAGCAAAAAGTAACTGATTTAATGAAAATCATGTACGAAAAAATGCCTCACAACCTTGAGGAGCAATTTGAAATTTATACACAGAAGGAGTCGAAGTAAGCCATGGCGCAAATGACAATGATTCAAGCAATCACGGATGCGTTACGCACAGAACTGAAAAATGACGAAAATGTCTTAGTTTTCGGAGAAGACGTTGGTGTTAACGGCGGCGTATTCCGTGCGACAGAAGGATTGCAAAAAGAATTCGGTGAAGACCGTGTGTTTGACACGCCACTTGCTGAATCTGGTATCGGCGGTCTTGCCCTTGGTTTAGGCTTAAACGGCTTCCGCCCGGTAATGGAAATCCAATTCTTCGGATTTGTTTACGAAGTAATGGATTCAGTTTCTGGCCAAATGGCTCGTATGCGTTACCGTTCTGGCGGACGCTGGACTTCACCTGTAACAATTCGTTCTCCGTTCGGCGGCGGTGTTCATACTCCTGAGCTTCACGCTGATAGCTTAGAAGGTCTTGTTGCACAACAGCCAGGTATCAAAGTTGTTATTCCATCAACTCCTTACGATGCCAAAGGACTTTTAATTGCTGCGATCAGAGACAATGATCCTGTTGTTTTCTTAGAGCACATGAAACTTTATCGTTCTTTCCGTCAGGAAGTTCCTGAAGAAGAATACACAATTGAGCTTGGCAAAGCTGACGTAAAACGTGAAGGTACTGACCTTTCAATCATCACTTACGGCGCAATGGTTCATGAATCATTAAAGGCTGCCGAGGAGCTTGAAAAAGACGGCATTTCTGCTGAAGTTGTCGACCTTCGTACTGTAAGCCCGCTTGACATTGATACAATCATTGCATCAGTAGAAAAAACAGGACGCGCGATTGTTGTTCAAGAGGCACAAAAACAAGCCGGTATTGCTGCAAACGTAGTAGCAGAAATTAATGACCGTGCGATCTTGAGCTTGGAAGCACCTGTACTTCGCGTGGCTGCGCCTGATACAGTATTTCCTTTCTCTCAAGCGGAGAGCGTATGGCTTCCAAACCATAAAGATGTTCTTGAAACAGCAAGAAAAGTACTTGAATTTTAATCAAACTGCATAATCGAGAGGGAAGATGAACGTTTTCCCTCTATTATATATCTGTTTTCAATGCTTACGTTGTAAACTTTAAAATTGCTTAATCAAACTAGGAGGTCGAGAACTGTGGCATTTGAATTTAAACTTCCAGATATCGGGGAAGGTATCCACGAAGGCGAAATCGTAAAATGGTTTGTCAAGCCTAACGATGAGGTAGACGAGGATGATGTACTGGCTGAAGTCCAAAATGATAAAGCAGTAGTAGAAATTCCTTCACCTGTTAAAGGAAAAGTATTAGAATTAAAAGTTGAAGAGGGAACGGTTGCAACTGTTGGGCAAACGATCATTACGTTTGATGCACCTGGTTACGAAGACCTTCAATTTAAAGGCAGCGAAGAGTCAGATGATGCGAAAACTGAAGCACAAGTTCAGTCAACAGCAGAAGCTGGACAAGACGTTGCGAAAGAAGAGCAAGCACAAGAGCCTGCAAAAGCAACTGGCGCAGGACAGCAGGATCAAGCCGAAGTTGACCCGAACAAACGCGTGATCGCTATGCCTTCTGTACGTAAATATGCTCGTGAAAAAGGCGTAGACATCCGTAATGTTACTGGTTCAGGCAATAACGGACGTGTTGTAAAAGAAGATATCGACAGCTTTGTAAACGGAGGAGCGCAAGAAGCTGCGCCGCAAGAAACAGCTGCACCACAAGAAACAGCTGCTAAACCGGCTGCTGCACCAGCTCCAGAAGGCGAATTCCCAGAAACACGCGAAAAAATGAGCGGTATCCGTAAAGCAATTGCAAAAGCGATGGTTAACTCTAAACACACAGCTCCTCACGTAACGTTAATGGACGAAGTGGACGTAACAAACCTTGTTGCACATCGTAAACAGTTCAAACAGGTTGCTGCTGATCAAGGAATCAAGCTGACTTACTTGCCTTACGTTGTAAAAGCTCTTACATCTGCACTGAAAAAATTCCCTGTTTTAAACACGTCAATTGACGATAAAACAGAAGAAGTAGTCCAAAAACATTACTTCAACATCGGTATCGCTGCTGACACTGAAAAAGGCTTGCTTGTACCGGTTGTGAAAAATGCAGATCGTAAATCTGTCTTTGAAATTTCTGATGAAATTAATGGCCTTGCAACAAAAGCTCGTGAAGGCAAGCTTGCTCCAGCTGAAATGAAAGGCGCATCTTGCACAATTACAAACATCGGTTCTGCCGGCGGACAATGGTTCACTCCGGTTATCAACCATCCAGAAGTTGCGATTCTTGGTATCGGACGCATTGCAGAAAAAGCGATTGTTCGTGATGGCGAAATCGTAGCCGCTCCAGTCTTAGCTCTTTCTCTCAGCTTCGACCACCGTATGATCGACGGAGCAACTGCGCAAAATGCATTAAATCACATCAAGCGTTTACTGAACGATCCACAATTAATTTTAATGGAGGCGTAATGTTATGGTAGTAGGAGATTTCCCTATTGAAACAGATACTCTTGTGATTGGTGCGGGACCTGGTGGCTATGTAGCTGCCATCCGCGCTGCACAGCTTGGACAAAAAGTAACAGTCGTTGAAAAAGCAACTCTTGGAGGCGTTTGTCTAAACGTTGGATGTATCCCTTCAAAAGCGCTGATCAATGCAGGCCACCGTTATGAGAATGCAAAGCATTCTGACGACATGGGGATCACTGCTGAGAACGTATCAGTTGATTTCACAAAAGTTCAAGAATGGAAAACTTCTGTTGTAAACAAGCTTACTGGCGGTGTTGCAGGTCTTCTTAAAGGGAACAAAGTAGATGTTGTAAAAGGTGAAGCTTACTTTGTAGACAGCAATTCAGTTCGTGTTATGGATGAGAACTCTGCTCAAACATACACGTTCAAAAACGCAATTATTGCAACTGGTTCTCGTCCTATCGAATTGCCAAACTTCAAATATACTGAGCGTGTCCTCAATTCAACAGGCGCTTTGGCTCTTAAAGAAATTCCTAAAAAGCTCGTTGTTATCGGCGGCGGCTACATCGGAACTGAGCTTGGAACTGCATATGCTAACTTTGGCACTGAGCTCGTTATTCTTGAAGGCGGAGATGAAATTCTTCCTGGTTTCGAAAAACAAATGAGTTCTCTTGTTACCCGCAGACTGAAGAAAAAAGGCAATGTTGAAATCCATACAAATGCGATGGCTAAAGGCGTTGAAGAAAGACCGGACGGCGTAACAGTTACTTTTGAAGTAAAAGGCGAAGAAAAAACTGTTGATGCTGATTACGTACTGATTACTGTAGGACGCCGTCCAAACACTGATGAGCTTGGCCTTGAGCAAGTCGGTATTGAAATGACGGACCGCGGTGTTGTGAAAACTGACAAACAGTGCCGTACAAGCGTACCTAACATTTATGCAATCGGTGATATCATCGAAGGACCGCCGCTTGCTCACAAAGCATCTTACGAAGGTAAAATCGCAGCAGAAGCTATCGCTGGAGAGCCTGCAGAAATCGATTACCTTGGTATTCCTGCGGTTGTCTTCTCTGAGCCTGAACTTGCATCAGTTGGTTATACTGAAGCACAGGCGAAAGAAGAAGGTCTTGACATTGTTGCTGCTAAATTCCCATTTGCAGCAAACGGCCGTGCGCTTTCCCTCAACGAAACAGACGGCTTCATGAAGCTAATTACTCGTAAAGAGGACGGTCTTGTGATCGGTGCGCAAATCGCCGGCGCAAGTGCTTCTGATATGATTTCTGAGTTAAGCTTAGCGATCGAAGGCGGCATGACTGCTGAAGATATCGCGATGACAATTCACGCTCACCCAACATTGGGCGAAATCACAATGGAAGCAGCTGAAGTGGCAATCGGAAGTCCGATTCACATCGTAAAATAATGCTAATATCAAAAACAGCCCTTGCTTAAAGCGGGGCTGTTTTTTTATTTTGACAGCACATGCTGCAATGGTTTAATGATGTCTTCTTTCTTTTTCACACATCCCTCTATTTTCACCACGACATGACGCTGATCAACGACCATAAGGGTAGGGACGGTTTCAATCTCATCTTCCCAGCCCTCTTTGTTATCATAGACCTTCATTTTATCTATTTGCTCGGGATAGTCTTTTTCTAAATCAAGCAGTGCATCGTAATAGGATGCTTCCTGGTCAATTTGGTTCTCATTAGAAAAAAACAAGATTTGTGTATGATGAATGTTATCAATCCGGCTTTTTTTCACTGGATTGATGGTGGTAAGCGTACAGCCCGATAAAGCAAATACTATTATCAGTATGGGAAATACCGCGCGATATCGCATCTATCTTCTCCTCTGTATAAACAATAGTAAACTAGCTTTAGTTTATCATGAGAGGCAGCTTAATCTGCTCCTTGTTACCTAATTGTTATATAATTGAAACCGTTTTTAAAGTGAGATTACATATCATATCCATCGTTTAAAATAGCAATCTGGTATTATATAGAATTTATTACTGTGTTCTTTCATTAAAGTTCAAGAAAACATGGAATCATGTTATGTTTTTTGCCATATGTATCGATTAATGCTGATGTATGAAGAAATTATTATAGGTGAAAAAATGAAAAAATACGCTATATATATCGATATTTAAGTTAAATGTGTTATACAGTTTGTTGTTGACATTTTGAATGTGACATATTAATATAATAACAACAAAAGAAATTAAGCGTTTTCAAATTTCAAAGAAATGGGGAATGAGAGATGGGTACGATTGTTTGCCAAGATTGCAACGAAGCCATTCATTACTTTGAAGATGAGAAAGTGACTACATTATATGGAACATGTTGCGGACAATGTCAATATCCCGTTGATGAAGAGTAAAAAAGCATGCGGCTCAGGGACTGACCCCATAAGATGA
>NZ_JALAYA010000043.1:0-134507 GCF_026796395.1 Bacillus sp. T17B1 | reverse complement strand
ACTTGACAGGGGTAAGACCACACTGCACGGCTTTTACATTGGCTGATAAAGATCCCAGCCGATTTTTAATGTCTCTACAATGTAATCAGCAACCTCTTCCGGAGAAAGATTGTCTGTTGCGACTTTTGAATTGTGCTTGTCGTAAATGACTTTTCTTTCGTTAAACAGCTGTTCCATTTCATCCATTGAACGGTTATGCAGCACAGGGCGGCTCTCGATCAATAAATCCGCACGCTGCTTCCAGTTCTCCCATGACAGGTCCAGATGGAGCACAAGACAGTTTTCCAGACAGCACTTTCTGATTTCTTCTTGTTTAAAAGACCCACCGCCCAGAGAGACGATTTTGAATCGTTTATGATGGCAGATGTCTAAAATATATTCCTTCTCCGTTTTCCGGAAAAAGTCCTCTCCCTTTTCCTCAAACATCTCAGGGATTGACATGTTAAAATCCTTTTCGATCTCTTGGTCAATATCGATAAAATCTCTATATAATTTTTTAGCGACCAATTGGCCGATTGTCGTTTTTCCTACACCCATGAATCCGATCAGGACGATATTTCTTTCTCTTACTGGGATGGCTCGTTTAGCATTCATCTTCGGCGAAATCCTCCTAAGGAATGAAATTTTATATTCATTATATGCTTATTTTACGGATATTTATATAGATACCGGCTTGCCCGTCCTTTTTCGTTCATGCTTTACCAGGGTTAGCCTGCTCTTGGTTGTTCAAGCGTTTTTGCTTGAATGACATTCATTGTACAACATATCTTCATTCATTTTAATACTTCGACGCAAAAAAGCATTAAAATATTTTAATCACACTGCCTTGATTGTTTTTCCCGCTGGCTCTTCAATCGAAGGGTCTTTTTTGGAGGAATGGAGAAATGGCGTTGATTATATGGATAAACGGGGCTTTCGGTTTTGGAAAAACACAAACAGTTTTCGAACTGCACAGGAGGCAGAAACCATCTTACGTGTATGATCCTGAAAAAATGGGTTTTGCACTGCGCTCCATGAACCGCCGGAGATCGCGGAGGACGATTTTCAAAGCTATCCCTATGGCGGGCGTTCAATTATAGCTTGCTGGCCTCCTTGACCGATACATACCGCGGCATCATCATTGTGCCTATGACGATTGCGGCAGGCTTAGGCATGACGGCAGGCGAGTTCACCACTTTACACGAATCGCTTCAAAAAAACCTTGTTAAACGGCTTCGCACAAGAGCAGAAGGAAAAAACTCATGGGCCGCCAAACAAATCGACCGCTGCATGGAAGGATTGGCATCACCTATTTTTAGATCATCTCCAAACAGACAACATGTCAATTCAGGATGCGGCAGAAACGATTTTCGCAAGAGCCAGTCTTACATTAGCCACTGATACAAGAGGCAGCCTCCGACAGATTGATCGTAAAGCTGGATCATATCCTCATCAAATAAAGGTCTTTCACATGATAAAATCCTAAAACGGTTTATGTTTTAGGATTTTATCATCTTTTTTCAGCAATGCGTGAACACCAACGCGCAAGACTCAACGTATGCGAGGGTTTGCCGATATGCTGAAAAGCCCGCTCTGAGAGCGGGCTTTCTATCCTATTTCCACCAGTCATCAAACATAGACGCCGGAACCTGACGTTTATGCTCAGTTATACTGAAGCGCTTTTCCAGCGCTTCTGAGACTTTCGCTGATACTTTTTTTCCTTCGAGATAATCGTCAATTTCCTCGTAGGAAATGCCTAGCTCTGTTTCATCCGCCTGTTGCGGTTTTTCGTCGAGCAGATCGGCAGTTGGTTCTTTTAAGTATAAGCGTTCCGATGCACCCAGCTCTTTCAGCAGGCTTTTTCCTTGACGCTTCGTCAATCCGGTCAGCGGCAGGAGATCCGCTCCGCCGTCACCGTACTTCGTAAAGAAACCAGTCACAGCTTCAGCGGCATGGTCCGTGCCGATGACAAGAAGGCCTTCTTGGCCGCCGATCGCGTATTGAGCGATCATTCTTGTTCTCGCTTTTACGTTTCCTTTATTAAAGTCAGTCAGCTGATTTCCGGTTTCCTGCTGATACTGATCAGAAAACGCGCTGACTGTGGACTTAATGTCAAACTTCCATGATTTATCAGGCTTAATGAACTTCAAAGCAAGCTGGGCATCGTCTTCATCCTGCTGTGTGCCATGCGGAAGACGGACCGCGATAAATTGAGCGTCTCCGCCCTCCTCGCGAATGCGTTCCACCGCAAGCTGGGCCAGGCGCCCTGCAAGAGTTGAATCCTGCCCTCCGCTGATTCCTAACACAAAGCCTTTAGCGCCGGTCTTTTTCAAATATTGTGTTAAAAAATTGATTCGGTCCTCAATTTCTTGCTTTGGATCAATTGAGGGCTTCACATGTAATTCACGCATAATTTTTTCCTGCATGCTCATCCCAATCATTCCTCCTGTACAATTCGCTGTTTCTTATTTGATCATTTCCCCAAATTGATGAAAATGAATCATGACTATTATGTATCCCTATTAAATATAGCACAGGTCTTGATTCACAGTGAACAAGAGAGATCAGCTGACTTCCACCCGTATTGACGTTACACTATCGCCATTGCACTTCCCTTTTTCTATCGGGCAGGAAGAAAACGCAACATCAAATCCATTTCCGCCCGAAGCCTTACATAATCTCCGGCATTCGAAAGCGGTGTTTCCACATACAGGTTCCCTTTCTCATCAAGGACAGTATTCATAAAAATCGCAAATGGGTAGTGCATGTGAGGCTTCAGGACGCCAAACTGCTCAAGCGCACGGTTCATATTGTCATAGCACGTATCCTGAATCTCATCCTTTTGCTTGCCGTATAACAGTCTGTTCATATCAGGACGGCAGGCTGGAAGCAGCAGATCATGCTTGCCGACCGTATCTTCAATGAGCGTCAGCATCGGTTTGTATAGATTTGAGTAGATATGATCGTTGACTTTCACATGAATGGAATGATTGGCATCAATCGTTGCACCCTGATCAAGATGCTCATAGAAATCCTTGGCATGGTACGCGAAAAAAACGGCCACCTGCTGCCCTTCTACATCCACCACCTTCAAAATCTGCCCTTTTTTCAACTTCAGACCAAGCCCTTTTTTCGGTTCAACGATATAGTGCTGTGTCATTGCTTTGCTCCTTTTTTTTAGTATGAGCGTTCGCCGCCCTCTCCATGTAAAAAGAGGCAAAAATCTGATGTATATAAGCTTCGGGCGGGACGCAATCTAACCTTAGATAAAAGGGGTTGAATTGATGATGAGTCAAACAAAAAAAGACCAGCAAAAAGGGAATTTGGCCTGGTGGCAGCTGTCACTAATCGGTATAGGCTGCACAATCGGAACAGGATTTTTTCTCGGTTCCAGCATTGCAATAGTGAAAAGCGGTTTCTCCGTTCTGCTATCATTTCTGATCGGGGCAATCGGCACGTATTTTGTATTCGAGCAGCTTGCTAAGCTGTCGGCAAAGCAGCCGGAAAAAGGCTCGTTTTGTGCGTATGCAAGAAAAGCATTCGGAAGATGGGCCGGCTTCAGCAATGGCTGGGTGTACTGGTCATCAGAAATGCTGATTACCGGAAGCCAATTGACAGCCATTTCGTTATTTACGAAGCACTGGTTCCCTCAAGTGCCGCTATGGGTATTTGCATCAATCTACGCGGTACTTGGGCTACTGATTATTTTCACCGGGCTGTCTGTTTTTGAGAAGACTGAAAACGTACTGGCAGTTATCAAAACAGCCGCTATATTTATGTTTATTGTGATTGCCATCCTGGCATTATGCGGTATCCTGTCTGGCGGAAACCACGATGTACAGGTTCCTAATAAAACGAGTGAGTTTTTCCCATATGGCGTCATGGGGCTGTGGACAGGTTTAATTTACGCGTTTTACGCTTTTGGCGGAATTGAGGTCATGGGGCTGATGGCGGTTCACTTAAAAAAACCAGAAGAAGCGTCTAAATCAGGGAAACTAATGCTGGCGACGCTGGCAATTATTTATATGATTTCGATCGGACTGGCCTTGCTGCTGGTTCCCTTAGACATGTTTACTGAACAGGACAGCCCGTTCATTACGTCGTTAAAAGGATATAACCTTAAGATCATCCTTGATATTTTTAACGGGATTTTCATTATTGCCGGGTTCTCGACCCTCGTCGCTTCACTGTTTGCAGTTACAACATTGCTATGTACGATGGCTGATGACGGAGACGCGCCGAAATGCTTTACTTTAAAGGAAGGCAAAAAAATATGCTGGCCGGCGCTGGGGCTGACGTTTGCGGGGCTTGTCCTCTCCATCATTCTGTCTTTAGTGCTCCCCAAAAACATTTATGAGCACATGACGACAGCTGCGGGGCTTATGCTTTTATACACTTGGCTGTTTATCCTGTTCTCCAGCAAAAAGCTGACTGATCCTGAAGGAATGGGGAAAACGCAAATTTATTCAGCGATGATTCTGATTGCTGCGGCTGTATCCGGCACACTGTTTGAAAAATCAAGCCGGCCCGGTTTTTTTGTAAGCATAGGCTTTCTCGTGATCATTGCCATCGTTACGATGATCTATCAAAAAAAGCAGGGACATAAAGACCGCCCTGCCAGCTCGTGATTTATTTCATTTTGTTCAACATATTCTTTAAATAAGAAAACGGGCACTTCGATACCTGTTGTTCATCATCACGCAGGAAATACTGTTTCCATTCGCAATTATCTTTTCCAGCGTACCACCCTAAATGCGGATGGATTGGGGCTTGATCGTAGGCTTTTAACCGTGCGCGGATCAGCCTGCTCATGTTGCGGCCAAATGCGGTTGATCCATTTAAGTCTTCAAACACCCATTTTGGCTGAAACGTGATCATAAAATAAGGAAAGCTCCGGCTTCTTCTCTGCTCATGCCCCGGTGTAGCGCACAGAATAAAGTACGGATCGCCGTCAAAACAAAACTCCCATTTATAATGCTCGGGATCGGCCGGAATGTCTTCCGGCCACTCTTTTTTGTCCTGATGACTCAGTCTATTTAAAAAGCTCCAAAACAGCTCTTCATACGCTTCAATCGAATAGTGCTCAGCCAAATCTTCCGGTGTATCAAACAACACAACGAGGGATGCGTACTTTCCCGTGTCCCGCGATATCCTGCCGTACTCCGCAAGCAATGGTGCCAGCTCCTCCGCTGTACGGTTTTCCCGCGGATCTCCGACAAAAGCAATGCGAAGCTGATCAGTCAGAAACGCCTGGCGTCCGGGAATGCACGGAAACGTATCCGCGTCATCAGCCACAGTTTCTGCCAAGAGCTCAAAAGCGATACTTTGCCATTCAGGGAGTTCAGCTTGATTACGTTCCAGAAAACTTTTGGTGTAAATCCCATTCACCATTGATCCACCTCCAGTATCGTCTGGATACTATATTAAAACTGAAGGCGGCAGGTGACTGTCCTTCATGAATCAGCCCAATAACTGTTTGATGCCTTGATAACCGAAGTAAAAGCCAAATATAAGGAGGGATACACCCGCGATTCCGGTCAATCCTCTTAAGAGCTTTTCATGAAGCAGATTTCTGAACATGCTGGCTGTGATCGCCATGCAAAAATCCCAGATTAAAATGCCGAGCATGATGCCGGAGCTATAGATCAAAAGCTGATTCATATTGTAGGCCTCTGCTGTTTTCGCAAGTATGCTCCCGTAAATTCCGAGCCAAAACAGGATGCTCAATGGATTTGACAGTGAAATGAGAAAACCCGAAGCGAACGTTTTCCTATATGACGTTTTTCCTCGCGAGCTTCGCACATCCATCGGTTCTCTGACATTTTTCAGCGTTTCAATTCCGGTATAGGTCAGAACAAAAAAGCCGAAGAGCCACAAAAACGTTTTTACAAATGGAGCGGTCAAAAACTGTGAAAGTCCGAAATAGATAAAAAGCATGTACAGTCCGTCCGCTGTCATGGCGCCTAAACCAAAAATCCAAGCATGCCAAAAACCATTTTTAATTCCTTTGTCTATTTGCGCCGCATTCACAGGTCCCACTGGCGCAGACAAGGACAGTCCCAGCACAATATAGCTCAAAAAAATATTCACCGGCCCGTACTCCCTTCTCTTACGTAACTTGTACAATTTATTCGGGAACGGGCCAAGCTATGCACAAAATTCACTTACCGCTTCAGACGTTTCAGTTCTTCCTCCACAATATCGGCGGCTTTGCCTACGAAACTGAAAATGAGTTCCAGTTCTTCAGCAGCGCCGCACTAATCGCAAGCGGAACACCAAAACCGGCCGCACCTTCTAAAAACGCGTTTTAATAATAGCTGTAGAGAATCGGAGTGAGCGCCACAAGTGCGCTCACATACTCGTTTCCAAACGGATCATACAACTGCTCCCACATTGACAATCAGCCCTTTACTCTAAAGTTGCGTTTAGTTGACCTTTTGTTCTGCAAAATGAGGTTTTAAAATGTTTGTAAGGACACCTGCGCTGTGAAGGAACTGTTCCTTTTCTTTCTCATTTAAGTTCAGCTCAGTGATGCCTGCAATACCTCCGCGGTTTACGACAGCCGGAACGCCGATGTACACGTCATTTGCGCCGTATTGTCCGTCCAAGTATGTGCTGACAGTTAAAATGCTGTTTTCATTATGAAGAATGGCTTTTGTAATGCGGGCTAGGCTCATTGCAACACCATAATAAGTCGCCCCTTTTTTCTCAATAATATGGTAAGCGGCGTTTTTCACGTCATCTACGATCTGGTCTAGCTCCTCTTGTTTATATGCATCGTTTTTCTCAACAAGTTCACTGACAGGCACACCTCCGACATTTGTGTGGCTCCAGACAGGAAGCTCTGTATCACCGTGCTCTCCGATAATATGCGCGTGCACGTTTTGAGGCGCTGCGCCAAAGTATTCACTCAGCATGTAACGGAATCTCGCAGAATCTAGTGTTGTGCCGCTTCCGATCACCCGCTCTTTTGGCAGGCCGCTGAATTTCCATGTAGCGTAAGTCAAAATATCAACCGGATTTGTCGCAATTAAGAAAATGCCGTCAAATCCGCTCGCCATGACTTCACTGACGATGCCTTTGAAAATTTTCACGTTCTTTTCTACTAATTCAAGGCGTGTCTCACCAGGTTTTTGGTTTGCTCCGGCGCAGATGCAGACAATATCAGCATCTTTGCAGTCTTCATATGTTCCGTAAGATGTTTTGACCGGTTGCGGCGCAAACGCCTTTCCGTGGTTTAAGTCCATCACATCGCCCATTGCTTTTTCTTTATTTACATCAATGACCACAAGCTCATCTGTGATCCCTTGGTTTATTAACGCAAATGCATAACTGCTTCCAACAAAACCCGCTCCGATTAAAGCTACTTTATTCACATGTGTATTCATCATTAATCATCCTTCCAGGGTATGTTTTTCTTTGATGTTTGTTTGTGAAGTATTTCACATTTATATTGTGCAATATTTCACAAACTATTGCAAGAGAAAAGTTTTGTCTGATTTATGAACAAAAAAGAAACCATCTCTATGATGATTTCTTCTTAAACTCCTTTTTTACCGTACTTCTGTAAGACAGCTTCACGATTCCAAATCGAAGCAAAAACAGAACGCCGCCGCAGACGATAAATAGAAGGATCATTTTCAGCCAAGCGAAGAATGTATGGGGAATCCCCCTGTCATACATCGTAAGCACCACTACCGCAAAGGCGACAGCTATTGATTCTATGAACTGCTGCTTCACCCGTTTATGCAGTTCTTCGTCGGTGTCTATTTTCGGCATCAGCATTCCAGAAGCAGATGCCCTGATGCAGTAATATAAGATGATAATGAACAAAAACACAAGGCTCGAGACCCATTCATTAAACGGAAATGCAAACATAATGCCGCGGATAACCACATCCAGCAGCGCAAACGCCCCGGCTAACTTGCCGATCTCCGACCAGATCTTTTGTTCTTTTTCTTTTACTCTCTTATTTTTCCCATTCACGCCTGAAAGTCTATTAAGCAGATTATTCATGACCTTCCTCCCGCACTTTTACGAATGGCTTATGGCTTATGGCTTACATGTTACAATAACAGCCTGCGCTTCTGCAACGATTAAATGAAAAGCCCGCCCGTACAAGCCGCCGGGCAGTAATCGTTAAAACGGCCCCCAATTAATCATGACACCTATGACAATAAATACAAGTCCGATCAAGAACCAAATCAGAGCAAGCGGCACCATAAACCTGAGCCACTTGACGTACGGAATGCCGCTGGCGGCAAGCACCGCCATGAGAACGCCGGATGTCGGGTTCACACAGTTGACGACTCCTTCTCCAAGCATAACCGCTTCCACCGCGACCTGCCTCGTAATTCCCATCAAATCAGCAAGCGGCGCCAGGATTGGAATAAATACAACGGCTTCCCCAGACCCAGAAGAGATGAGAAAATGAAGCAGCGCACTGGCGATATACATGCCGATCGCACCGGCAATCGGGCTGAATCCATCCAAAAGCGAAGCCAATGCGTTGACGACTGTATCGAGGAGCTTGCCATTTTCAAGGATGACAGAAATGCTTCTTGCCATCCCGACAATCAGCGCCCCATATACAAGGCCTTGGCAGCCCACTATGAAGGTTTTGGCAATATCGTTTGCCGCAAGTCCGCCTATCAACCCGCCAAGGACAGAAATAAAAATAAACGTCGCAGCCATTTGTGAATCAGACCAGCCCAGCTTCAAAGCGCCGTATAAAAATCCGAGCAGCGACAGTCCCGCCACAGCCAAAATGAGCTTATGACGAACAGTAAACGCCACTGACTGATCTTCTTCTTTCCCCGCCTCACCCATTCCTGCCGCGGGGAACCAATTTGTCCCTAACACACTGGCATCCTTTGATTTTTTTAATTTTCTTGTGTACAGATAGATATAAATAATAGAAGACAGCAAAAAGCATATGTAGATTACAACACGCAGGCCAATTCCCGAGAAAAGCGGCAGCTCCGCGATTGATTGCGATAAACCGAGCGGGGACGGCGATAAAATAGTTGAGTTAAATCCAGCGTAGCAGCCGATGTAAATAACAGCGGCACCCGCGACTGCGTCCCACTTTAAGGATCGTGCGACAATGAGGCCGATGGGGATAAAACCGATAACTGAATTCACGACAATTCCGGTTGTTCCGAGAATGGAGAACAACGCACCGACAATACAAATAAATAATAATTGCTTTGTGCGGAATTTGCTGATGACATTGTAAATCAGGCCGTTGATGGCACCCGTTTTTTCTAAAATGGCAATGGTGCCGCCAGTGAATAAAATCAGAAAGATGATTGGTGCTGATCCGACCATTCCATCCTGCAGAGAAGTAAAAAAGCTGATCAGGCTGACCGGGGATTGTTCAATCGAATGATAGCTTCCCGGAACAGCAGTGGTGACATCTCCCTTTGTCACGCGGTCAAATTCTCCCGCCGGCACAACATACGAAGCAACGGCGCAAATGAAAGCAATAATAAATAAGAGGACATAGGCGTCAGGCATTTTACCTGTCGTACGTTTTCTCTTAGGCTGTGTTTCGGCTGCTGGCATACTCATATTTCGATTATCCATCCCCTCTGTCTGAAAATATTAATTATTCTGAAGAGTAGCAATATGTGCTATATTATATACAGCCTATCTTCCTGTTTCAATATTAAATAAAGTAAAGAAGGGAAATTCATTTTGATAGAAGGAGGGCACTTTTCCCATGCAAAAGCTTTCCGAAGACATGAAACAAACTGTTATGGACATCTTCGAGCACCTGCACGCGAACCCTGAAGTCAGCTGGAAGGAATATGAGACAACTGCATTTCTTAAACAAAAGCTTGAGGAATTAGGGTGCCGGACTCACACGTTTTCAGACTGCACCGGGGTTATTGGCGAAATCGGTTCAGGGTCACCTGTTGTAGCTGTGCGTGCTGACATTGATGCGCTATGGCAGGAGGTTAACGGCACATTCCGCGCCAACCATTCCTGCGGACACGATTCACATATGACAATGGCGCTGGGCACGTTAATGCTGCTGAAAAAACAACCCGAGCTTCCGAAGGGCACGATCCGTTTTATCTTTCAGCCGGCTGAGGAAAAAGGCGGCGGCGCCTTGAAAATGATAGAAGAAGGCGTGCTTGATAATGTCGATTATTTGTACGGCGTTCACGTCCGTCCGATTCAGGAGACACAGAACGGGCGCTGTGCCCCATCTATTCTGCACGGATCAAGCCAGCATATTGAGGGAACAATCATAGGAGAGGAAGCCCATGGCGCCCGCCCGCATCTCGGGAAAAACAGCATTGAAATTGCGGCATTTCTCGTACATAAGCTCGGACTCATTCATATTGACCCAAACATCCCGCATACGGTTAAAATGACCAAACTTCAAGCCGGCGGTGAAAGCTCCAATACCATTCCAGGAAAAGCGACGTTCAGCCTTGATTTGCGCGCACAGACCAATGAAGCCATGGAGACGTTAATCACTGAAACAGAAAGAGCCTGTGAAGCGGTCGCCGCGGCATTCGGCGCGAGGATCGAGCTTCAAAAAGAACATAGCCTCCCCGCAGCAACACAAAACAAAGAAGCTGAAGCGATCATGGCAGAAGCCATTACGGACATCATCGGGGCTGAACAGCTCGATGAACCGCTTGTCACAACCGGCGGTGAGGATTTTCATTTTTACGCCGTAAAAATGCCGAACCTCAAAACAACTATGCTCGGACTCGGCTGCGGACTACAGCCAGGACTCCATCATCCGCACATGACCTTTGACAGGAACGCGATGTTCAACGGCATTCACATTTTGGCTAACGCCGTATTAAAAACATTTCAGAAGGCGGAATCACTAGCTGCTGCTAATGCTTCTTAACTCAAAAAAGCAGCCTGGCTAAGGCTGCTTTCTTCATTACTTCTTCAAGTCTTCAATTGAGTTAACGTTTTTCATATATTGAGGCACAACAAGTCCCATCTTTACGCCAGTCATACTGGTTCCAATATCGTCATATTTACCCTCATATTTTGCGGCGTATGCTTTATGGGTATTCGGCAGCCATGCGGAAAGGGATGCATCGGCGCTTCCCGTCGCAATCGCGGTCCACATTGGACCGGCCTCTACCTGAGTAAACGTTACGTCATAGCCCAAGTCTTCTAAGACTTTGCCAACTACGTTTGTACTTGCAATCTCACTGTCCCACGCCACATAGGCAAGGTTGATTTTGTCTCCCTTTACCTTTTGAACGCCTTTTGTCCACTCCGCAATCTGATCCTTATGCTTCTTCACATACTCAGCGGCGGCCTTGGCAGGTTTTTCGCCTTGTTCCACCTTGATCATTACTTCTCCCATGTCGTCTTGCGTCCATTTAAACTGGCTCAGAAGCTTTGCGGCATTCGGCTGTTCTTTGCTGAAGCCTTTGCGCGTGATCGTATGGATTTCCTCTGCGTTTCCATAAGATTGGTTTGGATCATCAAGATATTTCAGCTTATATCTGGAGAACATCCAGTGCGGTGTCCATCCAGTAATGATAATCGGTTTCTGACGGTCGTATGATTTTTTAAGCGTTGCGGTCATCGCAGCGCTTGAAGCCGAAATCAATGTCCAGTCATTCAAGTCATAATCCTTCATCGCTTTGTCGGTCAAGGCCATTATCCCTGAACCAGGGTCAATCCCGGTGATGGTCTTATTTACCTGTTCAGCCGCGGTTGCATTTTCATCGCTTTCTGACCCGCAAGCCGCAAGTGAGAGCGCCAGCATGGCGGAAACGCCGATACCGAAGATTTTTTTAAGCATCAGGCATTCCCCCTGCTTTTTTTCTTCAGTTTAATATTTTGAGTAATACGGTCCAGTGTAATGGCTACGATGACGATAGCGATACCGGCCTCTACACCGACCCCGGTCTTTAGCTGTGTTACGGCACTGTATACTTCAGAACCAAGTCCCGGTGCACCGACCATTGCGGCGATAACAACCATTGATAACGCAAGCATGATGCTTTGGTTGATTCCGGCCAGAATGGTTTTTGTCGCAAGCGGAAGCTGAACTTTAAACAAACGCTGAGCTGTCGTAGAACCGAACGCTTCAGTCGCTTCAATCAAATCCGCCGGCACTTGCTTTATACCGAGAACAGTCATGCGGATTGTCGGCGGCATCGCGAAGATAACAGATGCAACAACCCCCGGCACAACACCGATGTTAAAGAAGAAAATCGCCGGCAATAGATATACGAAAGCAGGCATTGTCTGCATTAAATCAAGAATAGGCGTTACAGTACGGCGAACCGTTTCTTTCTGGGACGCCCAAATTCCGATCGGAACCCCGACCACAATCGAAATAATCACAGATGTCAAAACAAGCGCCAATGTTTGCAGCATTGGGTCCCAATATCCTAAATAATCGATCAATAGGAATCCAATCAATGTAAATAACGCAATTCCCCTCGTACTGATCCACCACGCAAGTGCGGCGAAAATAATCGTTAATAAAATAGATGGCATAAATCCGAGTCCGCTGACAATTCCATTTACAAAAGCGGCCAATCCGTTTGCGATTCCATCAAAGAATCCGCCAAACGTCATCGTAATCCAGTCAACAAAACGGTCAATCATATCTGCTAAAGGTATTCTAGGCAGTCTATCCATCTTACTTCACCTCCTGTACAGAAGGATCTTGTGTTTGTTCATTGCTTTCAACATTAATGTAATCGTTATTGCCGGCGAGTGCGCCAATTAACGCGCCTTTTACGACAATCCCTTTCATTCGCTGCTTCTCATCCACAACCGCAATTGGAATATTCGCGTCAGAAACAACGTCAAAGATCTCTGTCAGATACGTATTCTCTGGTACAGTCGTGAATTCTGTATTCAAGATATCTTGAAGTGACAAATCAGACTCAGCTGCTTTTTTCGCATCTGACGCGTGAATGACACCTAACAATTTCTTTTGTTTATCGACTGCGTAAATAGATGAAATCCCTAGGTTTTTCATCAATGTTAATGCCACGCGAGGCCCTTTATCAATCCGCACTGTTTCAGCGCGTTTCATAATGTGGCCTGCTGTGAGGACTTTAGATAAATCAACATCCTCAACGAATTTCTCAACATATTCGTTAGATGGACTCATCAGAATTTCCTCCGGTGTGCCGATCTGAACGATGTTACCATCCTTCATCAAGGCGATTCTGTCACCGATGCGCAATGCTTCGTCAAGGTCATGCGTGATAAAGATAATCGTTTTCCCGACATTTTCATGAAGATCTAGAAGCTCATCCTGCATATCTTTACGAATTAAAGGATCAAGCGCACTGAACGCTTCGTCCATGAGAAGGATGTCCGGGTTATTCGTCAACGCGCGGGCAAGACCGACACGCTGCTGCATCCCGCCGGAAAGCTGGTCAGGATATTGCTGTTCAAATCCTTCAAGGCCGACAAGTTTAAGGGACTCAAGCGCTTTTTGCTGGCGCTCTTGTTTATCCACACCTTGAAGCTCCAGCCCGTATTCTGTGTTTTCAAGTATCGTTCTGTGCGGGAACAGAGCAAACTTTTGGAAGACCATGCTGATTTTCTTCCGGCGAACTTCCCGGAGCTGGTCTTTAGACATATTTGTTATCATGTCACCATCAATGTAAATATTTCCGGCAGTCGGTTCAATAAGCCGGTTTAACAGCCGTACTAGAGTTGATTTACCGCTCCCTGATAGACCCATGATGACAAATATCTCACCATCATATACATCAAAATCTGCTTGATTTACCCCAACGGTTGATCCGGTCGCTTTCAGGATCTCTTTTTTTGTCTTTCCGTTGGCAAGCATTTGAACTGCTTTCTTTCTTTGTTTCCCAAAAATTTTAGATACTTTCTCGACTTTTATCTTAATTGGTTTCTCATCTACACTCATATTTTCCCTCCATATTAAACAATCCTTATAACCGTAACACTTATGTAACATTCCACACAAACAGCATATACTCTTTTATTCTGTACCATTTCTTTATAAACATCCATGTAGCCACATGGCCTTATTTATGCTTCTAAATGCTCTGTAATCCTCCTTTATGATTGTATTTTACAGGTAATAATTATCCCTTCTTTAATTGAAAACGCTTTTACTCTACTGAAATCCTTCTTTTTTTATGACTTCCTGCTCCTTTTCTGGAAAATAATTGTTATATCGACTCCTATTGTGCGTTTCATGACTACAAAACTATTAGATGATCAAAAAATATGTACAGCGTTATCTGATGAACCGAGGCTTGCTATTATTTGTACGCTTTACTGCAGTGGAAAAGAACTCAGCTGAAGTAGGTGAAAAGTGCAATATTGTCAAAACCACAGCATAAAACGTGGTATGAAATCAAACATACCTGCCTAGCTTTTGGAAACCTTTTAACGAAGGGTTTTGCTGTACATATCTGTTTCATATTGCGCGAGGAACCATCGCTCCCCTTTCCAACGCCACTATGTGCCGGGACCATGTTTTGCAGGTGAATTTATATCAACATCGGAGCCGTTAGAGGATTTACTGCAATTTTGTTTATGCTGCCCATGGCGCTCTACCAGACAATCAATAAAACCGGGAAACACCCCGAGCACAAATGTAAAAGAAGCACCCCATCCTAGAGGTGCCTCTCCTATTCAAGTTCAGTTTGTTTCGTTTCTTTTCCCATAATCAATATACAAACAACCGCGAGTAAAATTGCTATGCAAAAGATCGAGAAAATGACCGAAAACGAAATATGACGGGCTGCGAGCGTTCCGACGAGCAGCGGCCCGAAGATGCCGCCGATTCTACCAAACGCTGCTGTCGTTCCTGAACCTGTTGCGCGAATCGCTGTCGGGTATTGCTCCGGTGTATAGGCATACAGAACACCCCATGCACCAAGATTAAAAAATGATAACAGCATTCCAGCCGTAAGCAGAAGGCCTAAGGAATCCGCCGTTCCGAAGAAATAGGCGCTTCCTGCTGTACCTATCAGGTAAATGACGAGTATCCACTTTCGGCCGGCTTTTTCGATCAGCCACGCAGCAGAAAAATAGCCCGGAAGCTGAGCAAGTGTCATCAGCAGGACATACTCAAAGCTTTGAATCATACTGAAGCCTTTCAGCAGCATGACACTCGGCAGCCATAGGAACATGCCGTAATAAGAAAACACCACGCAAAACCAAACGATCGACAGCATCACGGTCGACCGTATATACCGTTTTGCCCAAACGCTTTTTACATTCTCCCATACCGATGTCTTTTTGGCTGAAAGCGACTCATATTTTGGCGAATCAGGCAGACTCGTCCGCAGGTACAGAGCGTAAAAAGCCGTCAGTGACGTCAACAGCAGGGCGGCCTGCCAGCCGAAGCTCGGGATCACAAAGTAAGAAATGAGTGCTGCTACGAGCCACCCTACTGCCCAAAAGCTTTCCAGAAGCACAATCACTCTGCCCCGCTTTTCAGGCGCAACCGCTTCGGACACAAGTGTTGAAGCGACTGGCAGTTCGCCGCCAAGCCCCATTCCAATAACAAAACGCAGAATGAGAAATGCCGATAAGCTTGTCACAAAAGCTGAAATGCCGCTTCCGATGGAAAAGCACAAAAGGGTAATGATAAACACTTTTTTTCGGCCAATTCGATCAGCCAGCAGCCCAAATAAAAACGCACCCGCAGCCATGCCGATGGAATTGACGCTTCCGATCCATTTCATTTCTTCGGGCGACAGATTCCACTCTACGTGGAGCGCAGCAATTATAAACGATAATATACCGACATCCATTGCATCAAACAGCCACCCTAAACCGGCGACACCCAGCAGCTTACGCTGGGATATAGGCTGTTGTTTTCCCATTGCCAACACCTCTGATATGCAAAATCATTACCGTTTAAGTTTACACCTGTCTTTACACATTGTCATCAGTTAATTCATGTAAATGAAAAACCCCCGCTTGTGAAGCACAAGCGGGGGTTTTTTATTGCTGTAAGGATGCTTTTTTAATATTATCCTGCAGCTGGGCAATTCGTCTTGCGCCCTCCTCCCGAAGGCGTTTGTTTTCTTCTTCGATTTGTTTTGTTTCCTGCATGCCGCTGACTATCGTATTCCAAGAGGATTCGATCGTTTCAATATCTATGCTTGGTCTTCCTGCCATTCTGGCAATTTCAACACTTTGGCTCGAGATATTTTCAGCATTTCGTCTCAGCATCTCGTTTGTCCGGCGGTCAAGCTCGCTCATGGAGTCAGCCACAAGCTTTTGGCGTTTCACGGTAACAGCCTGAATAATGCCGTTTTTGAAAATCGGAATGGTGATGATGAACGCGGAGTTGATTTTCCCGATCAGCTTTGCATTTCCACGCTGGAGGAGACGGATTTGAGGTGCAGTTTGAAGAGCCACCATCCGCGCCATATCCAGATCATATACCCGCTCCTCAAGCGCCTGGATGCCGTTGCGCAATGTATCGAGCTGCATTTGCGCCAGCTGGTTTCCGCTTGCCGCTTTTTCTTCATACGAAGGAAGGATTGATTGCATCTCTTCCAGCTTCATTTGCCCGGCAACGACGTATTTTTCAAGCTCCATGTAGTACTTGATATTGTTTTCATACATTTCATCAAGCGTGTGGTTCGTCTTCGTCATCTCATCTTTGTATTTCGAAATCTCAACGTGGATTTTCTCAATCTCTCCGCCAAGCGTCTGATACTTTTTAAAGATTTTTTCAATCATGCTGCCGCCGCGTTTGAAAATTTTCGCCATTAATCCCTTCGGCTCATCAAAATCATTTTTGTCGAAGCGGTCCATGATTTTCCCAAGCTGAGTCAGCATTGTGCCGGAGTCTGTCACGCTTGTTGTTTTCATCATCCCCAAGATGCGGTCAGAGAACTTGGAAATCTCAACAGCCGGCTCCTTTCCGTACTCAAGCAGCTCCATTTGGTTTTTGACATCAATTTGCTGGGCGAGACGCTGCACCTCTGGTTCCTGGCGGAGCTGGAGACGAATATCGTCTGCCTTTTGCTGGGAAATTTCTTCGTTTTTATCGAGAACAAGCGGGTTTTGATTTTCTGATGTCATGCTTTTCTTCTCTCCTTACTTTTGGGTAATTGTTCTGAACAGCCTTTTCACAAGCGAAGGCTCTTTATAGTCCTGCTGAAACACCATGTCATCCAGCCAGTGGATATCATACTGATCCTCCTCAATAAACTGCTCAATATCTTGATGGCCGGGAGGGTTATAAATGATGATATCGATTCCGATTTCATTCAGGAACAGCAGGGCGGCAGCATCCGAACGCGTGAGTCCGCCGCTCATTTCTGTATGATATAAAACGAGTTTCGGAACGGTTTGCGCATAGTCGAATATTTGAATCAATTTCAGCAGATTAGCAGGCAGGTTTGTTGTTTGTTTAAACAAGTAGATTTGAACATCCTTGACTTGTTCTTCTTGATGCAAAGCCTTAAGCCTCGGGTGCCTGCACATTCTCGAAATCGTTTTGGCAATGGCAGTCTGAACACCCGCCGGAAGGTGCTTGTACTGCCACACATTGCTTGCCGTCAGCTTGTCCGGATCGATGTTTCCTTCGTGGTCAAGTGCGTGGCTGTAATGAAATTGATAGTTCGATTTTATTTCCTCTGTAAACGGAAAGCTCCTGACCATTTCTGTTTCCTGATAGTCCGCTAATGTATGAAGCCTATTCCAATATTCTTTATTGTCTTTTGACACGCCCATAATTTTGGCGAATACATTTGGAATCTCGATGGAATGTTTATCAGCTTTGAAATTCGGGCGAATAAAGGCGCGCTCCTTCGCGATTAAAAACAATTCATCATAGGTCGTTTTGAGCGTAACGGACACCGGTGTATGATCTCTGAATTGCCATGGCTTGTACAGCATGGATTCCTCGTGATTCAGCACATGTTCAATTTCCTTTGTTGAGCGGTAGGCGACTGTTGATTTCCGGTCCGGTTTTTCTTTCGGAAACGGCTGAAGCTCTGAAACATCCGGAAGCTTTTCCGTAAAACTGAACTCCCGCTTCGGATCGACAAGCGCCAGCTGATCGTTTCCCGCCGGATGGAACAGCAGAACATCGCAGCCGACTAACATGAGGTAATATAAAAAATAAAGCTGGCTCTTCGTCGCGTCTCCATACCAAACTACCTTTGGCATCTCCCGCTCTATATCGGTTTTTTCCAGCCAAGGATTCAGGTGATTCAAAGAAAACTTTGAGACATCAAGCAGCACTCTGCGAAAATCAGGATGATTCAGCCCTTGCTCATGATGATCTGCAAAGGTATGTAAAAGCGTCATCAGCGCTTTTCTCAAATGGCGGTGCATCAAGGGATTCGAGTGTTTCGCTATCAGCTTTTCCCCGTCCAGAAAGGCAACAAAGCGACTGACTGACAGCCCTTTTTCTTTCTGATTGATGGAATGAATATGCTGGAGCTTTTGAAATGTTTCCGGCTCGATTGTTTTATCAAGCGTTTCACTCAGAATGGAAATGCGGTCGTTTATAGACAGCTCATACAGCTCGTTATAGTAGTCTGTTTCATCAATAGGCGTGCCTAATATCTGCCCGGCAAGACGAGAAAAAGAAAGGCCTTGTTCTGTTTCATAGTGATCCCGCTCGGGCAATGGCTGAAACAGCAGGTGTTTCCAATTCCCATCAGCCGGAAGTGCTATATGAATGGTTAGTTCTTCTTGTCTCATCATATCCTCCTTTCCGGTTTGTCATTGGGACGATATTTCTGTAACAAAAAAGGAAGGACATTGAACCTCCCTCCTTGTTTTGTTTTATTCTTCTTTTGAAGCGGCTGTTTGTTCGCGCACCTGCTTTTGTTTGTTGATGTAGTGAATGATAAATGTTACCGCAAATGCAGCAATAATGATCATGAAGAATACAGAATGCGGCATTTCGTAATGGAAAGCGCTCGCTGCCATTTTCAGAGCGATAATTCCGATTAACACGAATGCTGTGTTTTCCAGCTCAGGAATTTTATCAATCAGCACAAGGAATACTTTTGCCACTGTACGCATCATTAGAATACCTAGCATACCGCCGATCAGAAGCACCCATACTTTTTCAGATACCGCAAATGCGGCAAGGATGCTGTCCACAGAGAAGGCAAGGTCCATTAATTCAACTGAAATAACAGTCGCCCAGAAGATACCGAACGTGCGGACCATCCAAGAATTTTTCTTTATGCCGTCCGTTTCCTCTTCTTTTTCGCCAATCCAGAAGTGTTTAATGACGAGCCAAGCGAGATAAAGCGCGCCAAGCACCTTGATCCACCAAAACTTAATGAGGAGCATACCGAGCCCGATGAAAATAAACCTGAAAATATAAGCTCCAAACAAACCATACGTTAACGCTTTTTTCCGCTGTTTTTCCGGCAGGTGTTTGACCATCACCGCAAGAACAAGCGCGTTATCGGCCGATAAAAGGCCTTCCAGAACAACAAGGGAACCGATCAGACCCCATGAAACAGGATCTGAAAGCACTTCCCCCCACATTTTCCAATCGAAAAATGAAGCATACGTAGACATGATATGATGTAAAAAGTCCAAGTTTTTTCCTCCTATTAATTTGAAACGGTGACTTCTCTATCTGTCACCCGCTTACACTTGCAAACCGTAGTTCCGGCACAATGCAGCCAGCCCGCCGGAAAAACCACTGCCAATTGCATTGAATTTCCACTCGCCGCCGTGTCTGTAAAGCTCACAAACGACAACAGCTGTCTCAATAGAGAAATCTTCTCCCAAGTCGAAGCGAAGAAGCTCATCCTGCGTCTCTTCGTCCACAACACGCACAAACGCATTGGAAACTTGTCCAAAGTTTTGGCTGCGCGCCTCAGCGTCGTGAATGGTCACTGTGATGCCGATTTTCTCAATGTGTGCAGGGATCTTTGAGAAATCAACGATAATCTGCTCATCATCTCCATCACCCTCACCTGTGCGGTTGTCACCCGTATGGATGACACCGCCGCTCGGATGCTCCAGGTTATTATAGAAGACGAAATCGAGATCATTCACGCAGTTATCATGCGCATCAACTAAAAAGGCTGAAGCATCCAGGTCAAAATCGTGTCCGCCGGAGTACTTGTTTGTATCCCAGCCTAAGCCGATCACCGCTTTTGCGAGTCCCGGATTTGTTTTCGTTAAGTCAATACGCTGTCCTTTTGATAATTGAATGGCCATAATGCCTCTCTCCTTTCTGCTCTTCGTATTTGTCTTAACCGACTTGTAAACCGTAGTCCGTTGCGATGCGGGCAAGGCCGCCTTGGTAGCCTGAGCCGATAGCGGAGAATTTCCACTCGCCGTTATGTCTGTACAGCTCCCCTGCAATGATTGCCGTTTCAATGGAGAAATCTTCGGCAAGGTCGTAACGGATGAGCTCTTCATTTGTTTCTTCATTTACAATGCGAACGAACGCGTTTGATACTTGTCCAAAGTTTTGGCTGCGTGCTTCCGCTTCGTGAATGGTGATAACAAATGAGATTTTATCAATATTGGCAGGCACAGCGCTGAGATTCACTTTGACATTCTCATCGTCGCCTTCGCCAGCACCAGTCAGGTTATCGCCTGAATGAACGACTGAACCGTTGCCGCCTTCAAGCTGGTTGTAGAAAATAAAATCGTTTGGAGACGCGCATTTGCCTGCAGCGTCTAGCAGAAACACACTTGAGTCAAGGTCAAAGTCGTGCCCGCCGTCATACTTATTCGTATCCCAGCCTAAACCGACAACAACCTTTGAAAGACCCGGATTTGTTTTTGTTAAATCTACCTTTTGTCTTTTGCCAATGAAATTGCCATGTTTCATCCACTCCTTTTCTTTTATACGTACCGGCTGATAATATCTTCTAATCTCGTGTCGTTTGTGCCTTCACCAATCGCCGCAAACTTCCACTCGCTGCCGCTGCGGTAGATTTCTGCTGTAATCAGGCTTGTTCTGCCTGCATAATTGTCTCTCAAATTGTATTTGAGCATTTCTTCATGATTAGATTGATCAATTACACGAATAAACGCATTTTGAATCATGCCAAAATCTTGTTTCCTTCTGACACAATCATAAATATTTACCACAAATACAAGCTTATCGATGTTTGCAGGCACTTTTTCCAAATCTATCATAATTTGCTCGTCATCGCCCGCACCGTCGCCTGTCAGGTTGTCGCCTGTATGCCTTACACTGCCGCAGGGGCTTTTCAGGTTGCCGAAATAAATGATATTTTTCTTATCGGTGAATTTACCGTTTTCAAGCATGAGCACTGAAGCGTCACAATCTATATTCGGACCGCCTCCGCCAAGCAGTTTGCTGAAGAATCCTCCGCCTGAGGACACCGGGTCCCAGCCGAGACCGACCATCAATTTTGACAGACCGGCTTTTCCTTTTGTTAAATCAATTCGCTGACCTTTTTCTAAAGAAATTGCCACACGATTCACTCCTACTCATCAAAATGTGAAGATAGTCACATTTATTTTTACGCTCACAATGAAAATAAGCTGTAAATTATTAATATATACGTTTGTTATTATATCAAAGTTTCATAAAAGTTAAGAATAATTGACGAAAATCCTCGAAAAAAACTCCCATATTTGATATATGTTTTGCAAATGCTATGAAGTATGCACCTTAAACAAACCATTTGACGTAAGCGAGTCATTTTGCCTATTCTTGTGTCACCTGCTAAAAACAGACAGAAAGGAAGCGGCCTTTTGATTCATTTAAGCATACTTGATCAGGCACCTATTTCTAAAGGAGAAAGCCCTGTGACAACTCTTCAGTATTCACTTGAGCTTGCCCAATTAAGCGAACAGTGGGGATATAGGCGTTATTGGTTTGCCGAACATCACAGCACGAAAGGACTGGCAAGCACAGCGCCTGAAATCATGATTGCTCGCATTGCAGCACAAACGAGCACGATTCGTGTCGGGTCAGGCGGCGTGCTGCTGCCCCAGTACAGTCCGTTTAAAGTAGCTGAAACCTTTCGCCAGCTTGAAGCACTGTATCCGAATCGGATTGACCTAGGTGTCGGGCGTTCTCCCGGCGGCACGACAAAAACCCGTCTTGCGCTAACAGACGGGGTCAAAAAAAGCTTAACCGAATTTAACAGACAGCTGCAGGACGTCTCTTATTTTCTCACAGATTCGCTTCCTGCCGGGCATCCATATGCCGGGATTAAAGCGGCGCCCCTAATTGACACTGCACCAGAGCTATGGGTGCTCGGTCTCGGTGAAAACAGCGCAAGACGCGCGGCACACCAGGGAGTTGGTTATGTGTTTGGACATTTCATTAACCCCGAACGAGGAGAAAATGCGTTTCGTGTCTACCGGGAAAGTTTTCGGCCATCAACTCATTTCTCGTCTCCAACGGCACTGTTTACGATCTTTGTCATTTGCGCAAAAACAGATGAAGAAGCAGAAGAGCTCGCCTTGAGCCAGGATCTATGGCTTCTCCGTGTCGGAAAAGGCTTGGACAGCAGGGTGCCAAGCATTGAGGAAGCAAAAGCATACCACTATACTGAATCAGATAAAAACCAAATACAAGAAAACAGAAAGCGTATGGTCATCGGTTCTCCAAGCGCTGTAAAACAGCAGCTTTTAGAGCTTACAGAACGCTATGAAACAAATGAAATCATGGTTCTGTGTAATGTGTTTGATTTTGAGACTAAAAAAGAATCGTATGAGCGTCTTGCCGGGATGTTTCTATAAAAAAAGCAGTTTTCCCTTTGGAAAACTGCTTTTTATGTTACCGGCGCCCTTTTTTACGCAGGGCTTCTTTTTTGATAAATGTCCAAACTCCCTGAGCCACAAATCCAATCAAAAGCAAAACGATCAAAAGCAGGGTAATGGACGGCCCTGGCGGCGTTCCGAGCTGATAGGACGAAGTCAGCCCCATAAATACGCTGAATAATGAAATGAGTATGGCTGTAATAAATACCATCTTAAAGCCTTTTGCAATTCTGATGGCGAATGCTGCCGGCAATACGAGCAGCGCTGATACCAGAAGAACCCCGATGATCGGGATAATAACTGAGATTGCAAGGCCTGTGACGATACTGAAGGACATCGACAGGACGTTAGTATTGATTCCTGATGTTTTTGCTGTTGCTTCATCAAACGTCAGCAGGTAGAGCGGTCTTTTCAGTACGATAAAGTAAAGGAGGATCAGCAATGTAATGATGCCGATAATATAGAGTTGCTGCTGATTAACCGTCACGAGCGATCCAAATAAGTACTGATCAATACTCATATTGGCGGCGCCATTCGAAAGGCTGATTAAAAACATCGCGAAGGACAAACCTGCTGCCATTAAAATAGCAATGGACACTTCTGAATACGTTCGATATGCCCGCCGCATGTATTCAATCCCGATTGCGCCGACTGTCACGACGACTATGCTCGCCGCGGTAATATTGGTGCTGAGGAAAAAGCCGATGGCAACACCCGACAATGAAATATGTGAAAGTGTGTCAGCCATTAAGGCCTGTCTTCTGAGAACGAGATACACCCCTAGTATCGGGGCCATGATGGCAATCATGCCGCCTGCTAGAAAAGCTCGTCGCATGAATTCCAAGTCAAACATTTCCATCCGCCTTTTTCTCCTCTCTCTAATCGAATCACTTTATCTAAAAATTGCTGTACTTCATTTTGTTCATGAGTGACCATCACAACTGTTCGGTTGTGATTTTTGACAAGATGGTGCATAAATTCATAAAATCCTTTTCTGCTGTCGTAGTCAACGGCTGTTGTCGGTTCGTCCAGCATTAAGAGATCTGGGTTGCTGGCAAGCATTCTGGCAATACAGATTTTCTGCTTCTGTCCGCCTGATAAATCGCCGATTTTCCGGTGGCGGAGCTCCCACATTTCCACCATTTTCAGTGCTTTTTCCACTTCGAGATGATCTTCTTCATTTAAACGTTTAAACCATTTCCCTTTTGTGTAGCGGCCTGACTGAACAAGCTCCAGCACCGTGCTCGGAAAGCCGGCATTAAATGAAGAAATTTGCTGCGGAACGTACCCTATCGTCAGGCGTTTTCCCTCTGTATTCTTTTTACTGATCGTCACTGTGCCTTCCCACGGTTTCAGCATGCCGAGCATCACCTTCATGAGCGTCGATTTAGAGGCGCCGTTTGGTCCTGTAATGCCGACGAATTCACCGCTTTCAATATCAAGTGAAACCTTATCCAACACAGGCGTGTGGGAATAACCGAAAACGATATCTTTCAATGAGACGAGATTCATGTCAATCTTCCTTTCTCACAAAGAAATAGTGTGCACCCTCCGGCGCACACTATCTTATGATTTATCCAATAGTGAATCTTTCAGGGCATCGAGGTTTTGTTTCATAATGTCGATATACCCTATACCTTTATCCTGTTCTTCTTTGCTTACGCCTTCCAGTGTATCAAGCACTTCTGTCTTCGCGCCGATTTCATTGGCAAGCGTTTCTGCGACCTTTGAGGATGCAATTTCTTCAAAGTAAATCACTTTTATGTTATGTTCTTTCGCATATGTTTTCAGCTTTGCCAAGTCGGCTGCGCTTGGCTCTTGGTTAGGAGAAATCCCTGCAATCGGAACCTGAGTCAGGCCGTATTCTTTTGCCAAATAGCCGAAAGCTGTATGCTGCGTGATGAATTCTTTCTTCGCCGCTTTTTTTACGGTTGTACGATATAGTTTATCAAGATCTTGCAGTTTTGCAATATATTCTGCACTATTTTTCTCATAGTATTCTTTATTATCCGGGTCCTGCTTTACGATTTGCGCTGTAATATTTTTAACTTCCTTCTGCGCCAGAACAGGGCTGAGCCATACGTGAGGGTCCATTTCATGGCTGTGACTGTGCTCATGCTCCTCGTGGTCTCCGTGCTCTTCATGTTCTTCTTCAGAGCCTTCCATTAAATCAATGCCTTTGCTCGCATTGACGAAAACGGCATGGCCTTGGCCCATGCTTTTTTCAGTTGATGGAACCCATGTCTCCATGTATTCACTGTTATAAACGAACAAATCAGCATCCTGAATGTTGGCAATATCTTTCGGCGTCGGTTCCCAATCATGAGGTTCGACAGAAGATGGAATTAACAAATCCACATCGCCTTTGTCTTTTACAATTTGTTTTGTAAATTCATACATCGGATAGAACGTTGTGACAATGTGCAGTTTATCACTCTTTGAATCCTCCGCCCCTTTTGATGACGAGGAATTGCCGCATGCTGCTACCAATAAAAAGCATGCTGCCATCACAAACAAGCCGCTCCATTTTTTAAACATATCTTATATCCCCTCTTTTTCATATTCACATAAATCAAAATGATAACGATTTTGTAATTCTATATCATAATAAACCGAAGTCATTACGTTTTGCAAGATTAATTTTTATGATTTTATTCTTAACGTCTATCACGTAAATATATGTACTAAAAAAAACCCGGTTAAAATGCCGGGCTGAGTCATTAAATTGAATTGTCCAGAAGATACACCCTGCTCTCATAAGGCTGAAACACCATTTCATCAGCAAGGTCACCGTTGTTTTTATAATTGCAGAGAAGCAGAGATGACTGATCCTTGCCGCAGTTCTTAGGCCACCTGAAAACAGCTTGCTCTTTTGAAAAGTTATTCACCGACAAAAGCTGTTGTTTGCCATTTTGTCTCATGTATACAAACAGCTGCGGATCATCCGGATGCAATAGTTCATAGCTTCCTTTGATAAGATCAGCGTACTGCTTTCTTAGCCTGATCAGTTTTTTGTAATAAGTTAGAATCGAATCGGGGTCTGTCTGTGCCTGCTCCACATTGATGGACGTGAAGTTCGGGTTGACCTTCAGCCAAGGCGTGCCGTCAGTAAATCCGGCATTCTTTCCGCTGCTCCACTGCATCGGCGTCCGGGCGTGATCCCGGCTTTTGGCCAAGATCGATCTCATCACCTCTTCTGGATCATAGCCTTTCTCAAACACCCGTTTATGATACATATTGATCGTTTGAATATCTTTGTAGTCCTCAATCCGGGTAAACGGCGCGTTTGTCATCCCGATTTCTTCTCCCTGATAAATATATGGCGTTCCTTTCATGAGATACAGAACGGTGGCCAGCATTTTCGCAGATGCTTTGCGGTATTCCCCATCGTCTCCGAACCTGGACACAATCCGGGGCTGGTCGTGATTGCACCAATACAACGTATTCCAGCCTTGATGTTCAAGCTTTTTTTGCCAATTTGTCAAAACCGCTTTTAAATCAGAAAGCTCAAGAGGCTTCAAATCCCAATGTTCTTTTCCAGGCTGCTGATCAAGCTCCATATGCTGAAAGTGAAAAATCATATTCAGTTCATGCTTATCGGTTCCCGTATACTTCAACCCTTCCTCCGGTGTGACACTTCCAACCTCGCCGACAGACATCACATCGTATCGGCAAAATACTTCATCTGTCATTTCTTTTAAATAGTCATGAATTTGATCGCCGTTTGGCTGAAAAGGCTTCGGCTCTGCCTGCTGATTGATATAGTCCTCATACGAAGGAAGATATTCATTTTTAGAAATGAGATGGAGCTGATCAATGCGCAAGCCGTCCACCCCTTTATCGAGCCAAAACCTCATCATGTCAAACACCGCTTGGCGCACCTCAGGATGTTCCCAATTTAAATCAGCTTGTTTGACGGCATTCATGTGGAGATAATATTCACCCGTGTGCTCCTCGTATTGCCAGACCGAGCATCCATAGTCAGACACCCAGTCCGTCGGAGGGCCGTTCTTTGTGCCGGGTCGCCAAAGGTAATAGCTGCGGTATTTACTGTTTTTGTCCAGCTCCGCTTCTTTAAACCACGGATGCTCGACGGAGGTGTGATTTAACACAAAATCCATCACCAGCTTTAATCCGCGCTGGTGCACCTGATCAAGCAGCTCGTGAAAATCATCCATCGTTCCGTAGGAATCCATAATCGTCTTATGATCCGTCACATCATAGCCGTAATCAACATTCGGAGAAGGATAGATTGGACAAATCCAAATCACATTTGCCCCGAGTTCCTTTATGTAGTCAAGACGGGAGATGATCCCCCGCAAATCTCCAATTCCATCTCCATTGCTGTCCTGAAAGCTTCTCGGATAAATTTGATACACCACCGCATCTTTCCACCAATCTGTTTTCATCCCGCAATCCCCCTGTTTTGTGTTCTATTCAAGCTGAGATGGATAAAGTGTCATTCCGCCGTCGACGAATAGTGTTGTGCCCGTCACATAGCTCGCTTCCTCAGATACGATCCAAGCCGCTGCTGCTGCCACTTCTTCCGGCTTTCCGAAGGTTTTCATCGGAATTTTTTTCAATTGTTCTTGTCTGTTCTCTTCTTTTTTCGTATCAACATTTGATTCTGTGGCAATGGTGCCGGGCGCTATTGCGTTGACGCGGATTCCCTTATCCGCATAGTTGAGTGCCAGCGTTTCTGTCATCATCTTCATTCCGCCTTTGGACGTGGAATACTGAACGTTGGCGGGGCGCGGAATCTGCTGGTGAACGCTCGAGATATTCAGCACATTGCCTTTGATGTTGTTTTTCATCATGTGGTTAAGCGCTGCTTTTGCCCCCATAAACGTTCCGGTGATGTTGACATCAATGACCCTCTGCCAATCTTCTAAACTCATTTCATGCGGCATGGCCTCCGCGCCGTTAAAGCCGGAGTTGTTCACCATCACATCAAGTGTGCCGAAGTGCTCTAAAGCAGCGTCCAAGAGCGCCTGAATCCCTGCTTCTTTCGACACGTCCGCTTCAACTGCGACGGCTTTCCCTCCGCTATGCTTAATGATGTCTACAGTTTCATCGGCTCCAGATGGGTCGCTGTGATAGTTCACAACAACATTCATTTTCTCCTGTCCAAACCGTTCCGCAATGGCTTTACCGATCCCTTTTGAAGAACCTGTCACAATCGCTGTTTTTCCAGTTAAATCTTTATACATAAACGATATCCTCCTCTGATTTTCCATTATGCAGTGGAAAATACCCTATTTCTTCGGGTTAAAAACAGCATAAAAAAAGCAGAGAACCGATTATGTTCTCTGCCGTCACCTATTGAAAACGCTGTTCAGCCAGCTTCTTTTTAATATTCATCAGCCTGCGGTAAAAGAAAGCGGCGGACTCGTAGCGTTCCTGCTGATTGAAGCGTTCCGCTGTATCATGCAGCAGATCCTCAGCATCTGCAAGAAGCTGGCGGGATTCCAGCAGGTCAAAGCATTCTTTAAGCACGTTCCGGTCGCCGCTTCCAAGATACAGCTCATGAATGAGGCGGAATTTCGTCAAATACATGTCATCTTCCCATTCAGCGGCGCTCTTTACCCCACGGCCATACGTCTCTGCCGCTTTGTCGTATTTCCCCTCTTTACAATACATATGGGTCAGTGAAAAAACGGCTTGAACGGCCTGCTGAAAGTTGTGCTCCTCAAAAATGGCGGCGGCTGTTTTGAAATAGCCCTCCGCTTCACTGTAATCGCCCAGACTGTACTTACAGTGTCCGACATTATAATGGGCAGCGGCGATCATATATGCCTCCTCAAGCTGCCTTGCATGATCTAAGGCGCTGCACAAGTGTGTCAGCGCTTTTTCATGATGATAAACATCGGTCAAATTTCCGGCGATGATAAATTCACACTGCACGCGGCGGCGCCCGTACAATTCATATCTCGTATAGATATCAAGCGCCTGGCTGGCATAATTCATTGAAAAGTACGTTTGTTTGATGTGATAATACACTTCTGCAACCTTAAAAAGAAACTCAGCTTTTTCGATCTCATCCTCGACATACTCGAGCTTTTCCTCGGCATGTTTATAATGGTCAATCGCTAATATGAAATTTTTCTGCTTAAATTCGTACATCCCTCTGAAATAATAAAAGTAGTATTCCAATAAGCCTGTGAGTTTTTGCTGATTGCTTTCAATTTCGTTCAGCATATCAGAGAACGGAGGCTTGGTGTCGCTGTCTTTCACCGGCATCAGCTTATCAAGCATGATGCGATGACGGAATTCCATCAAAGAAAAATATAAAAGCAAGTCCTGATTCTCTTCCATGTCTTCCAAATCGCGTTCAATCTCCTGCTTTAACGCTTCTGCTTGATCTGCTTCAAATGCGCGAATGAGCTTGTACCATTCGTTTAGCTTTACTGCCACTTCCTCAGATGGAATCTTTGCTCTCATGGTCTGCCTCCTTCCTCCTGCTCCTATTTATGTTATATTTTATCATAGCTGTTCGCTTTTAGAGAGAGTCAATCGTATAAGCGTTAACATTTGGCACATCATGAGAAAGTGAGACCGATAAATGAAATTATTCGCAAAAACATCTGCTATCTTAAGTATTCTGTTTCTTCTTGACCTGTGTTTTAGTTATATACGGCACGAATGGCATTCTCAATATGCCCTGCAGGATATGCCTGTCCCTTCGGATCTTCATCCGGTTGTACAGCAGAATGCCGATGCCCTCAAGGCCGCAGCAGCAAATAAAGGCATTACCGTCATCATTACAGAAGGATTCAGGTCATTTAAGGAACAAGACGAATTATATAAACAGGGACGTACAAAAAAAGGGAATATTATCACCTATGCAAAAGGAGGGGAATCGTATCATAACTATGGTTTAGCTATTGATTTTGCCCTTCAAAAAAAAGATGGCAGCATCATATGGGATATGGAATATGACGGCAATCAAAACGGAAAATCAGATTGGCTGGAGGTTGTCGAGATTGCTAAGAAACTCGGCTTTGAGTGGGGCGGGGACTGGAAACGATTCAAGGACTACCCCCACTTGGAGATGATTCCTGACTAGACACCATCACAGCCTTTTCTTTTTCCTTATTTGCGCATCAATATAGGAAGGGTAAACAGGCTTATAGACAAGTTTGTAATGCTGATCGCTGCCTGCTGTAGAATCAGGCTGCCACTCCAGCTTCACGTCAAATGCGCCCAAAAACGTTTCTTTCGCTTCTTCAGCAGAAACATCCGGCCTGTGATTGATTGTTTCCAGTTTTTCCGGATCAATATCCGGTGCCATAAAAGCGTCAATCATTCCCTTTTCCGGATTGACAATGATGCGGGCAGCGCCGAACCGCAGCGGCACTCCTTTATACCAGACAGAAAAGTGATTGCGGACCCTCCCTCTTTCATCAATTCGGACAGGATTCGCTCTAAAAAACTCAGCTGCTCTCGGATAGAGGGCATATAAAAATTGAAGTGCTATTCTTTGGCATTCTTCCGTTGAGCATCGGCGGTTGTTCCGCTGGTCCAAAAAAGAAAGCGCTGCTTTTAATTTCCCGGTTTTTTTATCCGTCAATATTTTGATTGTGTTTTTATTTCTCGTTTCAAAATAACTCCCTATGCTTAAATCCTTACGCTCCGGCGCAGTGCCTTTTCGCCACGTGCTTCCTATTTCTTCCCCAAAATCCTTTTCACTGACTTTCTGCATATCAGAGGTGAGGCCCAGCATGGCATATATATTGGTCTCTTCTCTGTTCTGAAGCGGCGGCAGGGGCGCCCCGTTTTCTATTCTTTCATCTGCGATATGCTGGTCAGGCACGATTTCGTCTACATCCGCGGGATAGCTGTATCCCGGCAGTATCGGTTCATACACAAGCCTGGGTGCCTGTTCGCCATCTATGACATCGTACATCAGCTGTAAAGACATTGTATTTAAGTAATGGGACAAAACCTTCTCTTTTGCTACAAATTCCTTTGGAACCTCGGCTTTATACCCTTCTCCGTAATATAAGAAATGGACAATTTGTCCGCTGCGTGTTATATCAATTAAAAAGCCTGAATTGGGAAGCGGAAGCTCCAGTTCCAATTTGGTATAGATAAACCGGATATGGTGTCCCCGTTCTTCCTTCCCTTGAAAGTGAAATTTCATAAATGTGCCGGGATGATTGGCAGCAGCAAACTGAAGAGCCATCAGCTTCAACTCGGCATCTGGAAGTTTTTTATCTGTCTCTGAGCAGGCGGTTGTTGAAAAGGTGAGCAAAGCGCCGTCATGTCGGAGTTCAACTGTAATGCGCTTTTCCGAATCTTCAGGGTCCTTCCAGATGAAGTATGCCTGCCCCTTCTTCTTTTGATTTTGCTCGTAATCTTCTATCTCAAGCTCATAATGCGGCGGTACATTCCCGATCTCTTGCGCCTTCTTTTTCAGCTGTTTATTAACCAATGAAGTCATCCTTTCAAAGAGTCTACGACAAAGAGAATCCTGTTTATTATATAAAAAGGCCTTTCCTCTTTTAAAGTGAAGAAAGGTCCTTTTCTATTAATGTCGTTGTTTTCTGATATCCTTCCTGTTACTTTCATCACATCTCACCTTATCTATCTGCGGCATTTGCGTGACTTTTGGCTGTTTTACCATGAACTGAAAACGGGCTCTCCTGTATGGGCTTCGATAAAACGCGGATACACCGGCTTATAGACGAGCCGGTAGCTGTGTTCTTCATCATCACGGTATTCTCTCTCCCAGCCTAGCTCAACTTTAAAATGCTGCCAAAAGATAGACTTCGCTTGTTCTGCTGAAATAGCCGGAACGGGATGAATGGCTTCCAGCTCCTTCGGGTCAATATCTGGCGCCATATAAACGGTAATGTGCCCTGTCTGGCGGCTGACGCAGATTCTGGCCTGCCCAAACCGGAGCGGAACCCCGTGACAGTGAGCTTCAAATGTAAAACCAGCGACTGCGTTTTCTTCTTCACCGGGTTCGTCATATTTGATCTTAAAATATTGATCAGCATTTGGAAATAAAGCAAATAGAAAACGAAGCGCCCTTTTTTCGCACTCTGCCTCAGTTACTGTCAACGGCCCTTTTTTCTCCATAAATGACATGACGCCTTCAAGTTTTCCAGTCTCTTTGTTATGAATGGTTTTCAGCGCTTGATGAACCCGGCCTCTAAACCAGCTGTCAATGCTTTTATCCGCCGGCTGATACACGGGATCATCCGGATTCCGCCAAACGGTCCCGATTCTCCCGTTTCCTATATCAGCTTCCCGCTCTTTGACAAACCCTTTATTCATTCCGATCATACTGCCGAGTTCAGCCTTTTCTTGAATGCCTTCGAATAAAGGGAGAGGAAAGCTTTCCGGCTCCCTGTCATCGTCATCATCAAGTGCTTGTTCTTCTTTCACCAAATCGGCAGGCACGGTAACAGCCCTGCATTCAGGCTCATACACCAAATGCGGTTGATCGTCCCCGTTTTTGTAAACAGAATGATGGAGAACCTCAAACAAAAGGTCGAACTCCACGTCCTTCTTGATGAAGGCAAATGCCTCTTCATGATCCGCGACCCTCTTTGGCTTAATGATGCTGCCCGCTTTGCCGTAATAGCGAAAGGAAATGATCTCACCCGATAAGGAAACTTCAGCCATAAATCCGCTCATGGGAAGAGGAAGCCCGGCTTCTTTTTGAACATATGAAAATCTCACTTTATCGTCGTATGTACGGTCATTTTCTTCACGCACAAAGACTGACAGCGCCCCGGGATAATGAGTCTCTACAAACTGGCGCATGATATCCTCTAATTGTTCCTCAGACAACCTCTCTTCGCTTTCAGGCTTATCACGGGAAAGGGATTCCAGTTCTCCATCCGGCCCAAGTTCCACGATAATGCCGATGTGTTCATCCTGAGGATCTATCCAACAAAAATGTGCTCTTTTCTTATCATCACCATAATCTTCAATTTCCAGTTTTAAGTGTGTCGGCACCCGGCCGATTTTCAGTGCTTTTTGTTTCAGTTCCTCTTTCTTCACCAAGATGGCCCCTTTCATCGTTCTTATGTCCTCTTCAACTAATCAAAAAGTAATAGTCTAAAATACACAAATTTCTGAGTTTACCAGTTTTTCCAGAACATTTTTCACCAAAAATAGTATGATAAACCTATTCAATATAACAGCTAATAATCTTAAAATGAATTCCGTTGTCACTTTTTATAGGTCCATCCATGACAAAGAAGGGCGGAGTTTCCAGAAAATCCGGTGAATACCGTGAGAAAAGCACTGATTTTTTTGTTATATTATGCTAATCCATTCAAGAAAATCCATTTCTCAAAGACAAAAGACTCCCCTTTCCTAAACCATTTGAGGAGGAAAAATGAATGTTTCAGAAAAAAACGTACGCTGTTTTCCTAATTCTTCTGCTGATGATGTTTACAGCTGCTTGTACCGGAAGCAAAACAAGCGCGGAGAAGAAAAATTTAGAAACAGAAAAAAGCTCAGATATAGCCAAAGTCAAAGTCAAGGATGTCTCTTATACACTGCCATCCAAATATGATAAGTCCACTTCAGATGACCAGCTTGTGTTAAAAGTCAATGTCGCTGTAAAAAACACAGGGAAAGAACCGCTGAATGTGGACAGTATGGATTTCACTTTGTATCAAAATGATACTAAGATGTCTGACACAGATCCCGAGGATTATAACGAAAAGCTGCGCAGCAGCACGATTAATGCTGACAAATCGGTTGAAGGCAGCCTCTTCTACGTTGTAGATAAAGGCGAGAATTACGAGCTTACCTATACGCCGGAATCTTATGGTGATAAAAAACCAAAATCAGTTACTTTCAAAATTGACGGAAAAGACAAAAAAATCCTTGCGACAGCAGACCAGCTGCAAGACTCTGCAAAAGCATTATCAGCTTATGTTGATGTCCTTCTTTTCGGTAAAGACAACGCTGATTTCGAAAAAATTACCGGGGACAATAAAAATAAAATCGTAAGTGATTTCAACGAATCAGCCAAAGACGGCTATCTCTCAGCTTCCGGCCTTTCCAGCACATATGCCGACAGCAAAGCCCTTGATAATATCGTGAATGGCATTAAAGAGGGATTAAGCAAAAACTCTTCCATCCAAGCGAAAACAACTTCAATCTCAAAAGACGAAGCCATTGTTGAAGCCACCATTAAACCGATAGATGCATCTTCACTCTCAGACCGCATCGAAGACAGGATGAAAGACTACTACAGCAAAAATTCTGGCGCCAGCTATGACGATGCTGTGAAATACGCGCTTCAAGTCTATCCTGAAGAATTCAAAAAGCTAGGACCTGCTTCAACTGAAAAAACAGTTGAAGTAAAAATGAAGAAAAATGACATCGACCAATGGCAGCTTGATATGGACGACTACAGAGCAGCAGAATTAGTCGAAGCATTCATTAAAGAATAAAACACCAAAAGGAAATAGCATCTAAAGCTATTTCCTTTTTATGTGAAGATTCCGCTGATGAAGTTCACTTCATCTTCGGTTAGTTCAAGGTTCAAGGTGTTCAAGTTATTTTTCAACTGCTCAGGGCGTTTAGCGCCTGGAATGATAGCGTCTATCGCCGGTCTTGTTAACAGCCACGCCAAGGCAACATGTGCCGTCTCCGCTTGCTTTTCCTCCGCTACCGCTTTCAGCTTATCTACTTTTTTGAGATTGTATATAAACGCTTCTCCCTGAAATTGCGGCTTATCCTTTCTGAAGTCATCAAAGGCCGTATCTTCCGTGAATTTTCCTGTCAGCAGCCCGGACGCGAGCGGAAAATAGGGAATAAAGGAAATGCCGTGTTTTTCACAGTACGGAAGCAGCTCCTTCTCGGCATCGCGCTGAATGAGAGAATATTCAGCTTGGAAGACCTCCAAATAACCGTCGGCATTAAACTCCTGCAATTGCTGATAATCGAGGTTCGAAGCGCCGATCGCTTTGATTTTCCCCTCATCCTTCAGCTCCTTCAGCGTGCCCGCCACTTCAGCGAGAGGCGTTTTCCCATCAGGGAAATGAACATAATACAAATCAATGTAATCTGTTTTCAGCCGCTTCAGACTCTTTTCCACCTCGCCCCGGAGAAATTCCCGGCTGTTGTCTAATTCAATACCGCCGTTCACTTCTTTATGAGCCCCTTTGGTGGCAATAATGAGCTCATGTCGCACGCCGCGTTCTTGTACAACTTCGCCGATTAATTCCTCAGAACGTCCCAGTCCGTATATAAAGGCGGTATCAATAAAGTTCACGCCGCCATCCAATGCCGTGCGCACCAAATCTTTCCCTGTTTCATCATTCAGGTTCGGAAATAGATTATGCCCGCCGACCGCATTCGCACCGAATCCGATCCGCTTCACCTGCAGCTTCGTCTTGCCAAGTGTACGTGTTTGATCCATTGTTCTTTCTCCTTTGATACCAATTTTGATGAAAAATAGTGCAGGGTTACTTTCTGTATTAGATATCCTTTTTCTATTTTCCTTCTTTTTTCAGGATATACAAAAAGGAGAAAGTGTATTTCTCCTTTTGCAAGTTTATTTTGGCAGAACCCATTTGGCTTTTAAGAAACAGGCTCCTGACGTGAACAAATGGCAGCCGGGTCAATCATCCCGAACAAAGCGGTTTACACAAAGCGTGCAGGTTCAGAAACAGGATGAGAAAGTATGACAAGTCAAATTGGTTCGGTCCTTGCTGAAGATGAAAATCATCAGGAGCACAGGCAGAAAGACGATGAGAGACATAAAGCGGGCTTTATGTGCTGATGTGCGAAGTCAGCACGCCCGGCATGGACCCAAAAGTGCTCGATGCACTGTATCAATCATTTGGCCGTGTCAAACGATAAGCGGCGCCCAAGAAGGCATGGGTGCCTATATCATTCAAAAATACGCCACCCCGTTTTTAGACATTCGTTTCAGAAATAAAAAAACCTTGAAAAGCCCGGCTTTTCAAGGTTTTTTTCATTATGAGGATAGCGCTTGTGCAAAACGATCTGCTTCGTCTTGCAGCGTGCTTTCAATTTCTTTGTACCGGCTGGAAATCGTTGATGCGCTGACGCCGTATTTTTTCGCCAGTTTGGCTTGAGAAACGGACGCACCGTTAAGAGAAATCGCATTTACATAATATTCAACTGCCGCAGCAAAAGCTTCCGGTTTTCTGATGACGGGTGATTTTTTCTCACAGAATGTTTTCCAGATGTCTATGACAGCCGGAATCAATTCAGTCGGATACTCATCTCCGCCCATGCCTTCTTCGATAGCCGCAGCTGTTTCTTTCTCCATGTCGTTTGCCCACTCAATACTGCTTTCTTCCGCTGCCTCTGCTTGCGGCTCTTCATCTTTCTCCGCTAACAGCGCGAACAGAACGTTGTTGAATTCTTGCTTCATGAAGTCTTCCGGCGTTTTGCCATTCTTCACAGCGGCATCCGCATATTTCTTCACTTTGCTGATCAGCGCTTCTGTTCTCTTCACCGGGAAGATCGTGAACTGCATAAAGAACTCTGCTTTTTCTGCTTCATGGATAGGATATCCGAGAATCAGGCTTCCCACTGGCGGGAGGTCTTGATTGTTGGCGTCCATTTCCACTTCGAATTGTTTTGTCGTAATGACATCCTCAAAGTGAATGACACCTTCTTTCAGGTCTTGCAGCAGCAATAAGGCTGGCGTCATGCTCTTCCATGATGCAACGATCTCACGTGTTTTCGGGCGAGTAATCGAATCGCCTTTTTTCTGCAGGTACTCTTCGAAGATTGTCTTTTCACCAGCAAGCGGATGGAAGAAGATTCCCCAGATCCCTAAGTTAAATACGCTGATGTCTTTCGTCTGTCTGTCCATAGCAGAAAGAAATTCATGCTGGTTGATAAAGCCTGAAATGCTTTCTCTATGTACTGTGAAGGCATACTCCACTAAGTCTTCCTGAATTTGTTTTGCTTCTTTTGCTGCTAGTTCTGTCGGGAAGTCGACAACTTTGCTTCCGCAGCATTTTTTATATTTCTTGCCGCTGCCACATGGGCATGGGGCATTTCGTTTCACTTTTCCCACAATAAACCCTCCGAATTCTGTTGTAACTTTTCTATTTTAACAAAAATAACTTCTGAGGGCTTGGTTTCGGGCTAAAAAAGAATTTGGCAATATAATAAGATGGCTGATTATGTCAATTTACCTATGACATTATCACCGACTTATGTGATTTAAGGCTTATAACCTATTCCCACTTTAGGCCCTTCTTATTTACAATCATTAGGTGTTTATCTAAAATTTCAAGGAGTGTTTATGTTGGAACTAGCTGGTTTTATGCTGCGCGCCTGCGCTCTAGTACTTGATGTCATCATTGCCGCAGCAGTGATTTTGGCAGCCGGATTTACGTTTGGTGACGGGTCCGCCGGCGTCATTATTGTCGCTATATTGATGCTGCTTGTGTATCCTTTGCTAATGCCGCTGACAAATTGGAGAGGTACACTGGGCAAAAAAATCATCGGGCTGCAAATCGTGAGAGACGAAACATACGAAAATATATCTCTCCCACAGGCTATCGTCCGTTACATGATAGCATGGGTGCATGTGTTCTCTCGTTTGATCTATTTGACAGCCGCATTTACGAAGAAAAAACAAGCCGTTCATGATATGGCTGCAAAAACAATCGTGCTGAAAGCAGAATAACCTTGAAGAATAGAATTCTTCAAGGTTATGTTTCTCGTTAATTCGTATTTTGGCCTCCGCCGTTCAATCCTTCTTTAATCAGGCTGTTCACTTGGCTATTTGACAATAAACCGATGTGGCCTACACCATGGATTTGAACATTTTTGGCACCGTCTAATTTTGATAAATAATTCATGACAATCATATCGGCACTGCTGTAAATGGAAGTGTATAAAATCTTTTGATTTGGATCTGTTCCTGGGAGCGCCTTGTTTGTCGTCAAACGATTCGCGCCGCCAAGCGTTACGACGTTTCCAATTTTATCTCCGCCGTCCAGATTTTTTATGTAGTAAAGTGTGTTCGCGCCCCCCATGCTGTGAGCGACAATATCCACTTTTTTCGCACCCGTTTCATCCAAAACCTTTTTCACAAATTTTGATAATACCGGGCCATTGTTATAATTTGCGCCTGTCTTGTCCCAAAAGTCCACTGCATACAGCTTGTCCCGCGACCAGCCTTGAGATGCGAGATAGCTCTTAATACTCATAAAATTGAATGATGCTCCTCCAATACCATGTACCATAACAACTGGATTGTGTTCCGCGGCTTTTGCTGGCGGCTGCATCGCAAACAACGACGTGACTGACAGCACCAAAACTGTTACAAGTGCAATAAACTTACTTTTTACAAATTTCATAATATCCTCCTTTTTTGTAACAAATTCGTAAATTATATTACATTACCAAATTAATTAAGTAAAGGGTAATTTTTACTTATTTTAAAGAAATTTTAAGGTTAAAGGCGTTTTTTGTCCATCCAAACGATCTTGATTAGTTTTTGATTATTTTACGGTGTTGAACTAGCAAGTATAATAATTAAGTTTTGGCGCAACATTTTCTCTAGGAAACATAGATTTCGCATTACTTTTCCTAGTTTTTGTTTTGGATTGAACTAAGAAAAAACTAGATAGACAGCGAAATTATTAATGAATATTTTGTTCGGGCTGGAAAAGGCAAAAAAAAAAGAAATGGAGTCATCCTTTCCCCCTATTTTATTTCGTTATATTTAGTCTTTGGGTTTAGTGAATGCCGTGAAATATCCTGTGGCTAATAAAAAGATAAAGGAAGAATATAGCTAAAATATCTTGGTGAAAGACCAATATTAAAATAAAATTTGATGCTGAAATATATTTGACTTGCAATTCAAGGAAAAAGAAAGCCAAAGATCCAGAGTCCTTCCCTATGAATGCTTTTCTGTTTTTCATCAGTCAATTTTTCTTGACAACCGATGGTCGAATCAAGATAATAGACCAGTCACTATATTTTTGATTGCAATTCAGTAAGGTGGGAATGTTATGAGTTATGGAGATTCCCGTGAGAAAATTCTTTCAGCTGCAACCAGGCTATTTCAGCTGCAGGGATATTACGGCACGGGGCTGAACCAGATTATTAAGGAAAGCGGCGCGCCTAAAGGCTCTTTGTACTACCACTTTCCCGGCGGCAAAGAACAGCTGGCGATCGAAGCGGTGAATGAGATGAAGGAATATATCCGCCAGAAAATCTCGGACTGCATGGAAGCCTACACCGATCCAGCGGAAGGCATTCAAGCCTTTTTGAAGGAGGTCTCCTGCCAATTTTCATGTGCAGAAGACATTGAAGGCTTGCCTGTCGGCTTGCTTGCGGCTGAGACGTCATTGGAAAGCGAACCGTTGCGGGAAGCCTGCCATGAAGCCTACAAAGAGTGGGCCTCTGTGTATGAGGAAAAACTGCGGCTTGCAGGCTGCAGTGAAAGCCATGCTAAGGAAGTCAGCACTGTGATTAACGCCATGATTGAAGGCGGTATTCTTTTATCTTTGACGGCAAAAAACAGCACACCGCTTCTTCATATCTCCAGCTGCATTCCTGACCTGCTGAAGAGATAAAAATAAGACATACTTATACTACGTTCGTAATAGAGAGGGGAAATGACTTTTGGAAACAGCAGCTAAAGCATCTCAGCAATACAAAGTGATGCCGATTATGATTTCCTTGCTGTTGGCCGGTTTTATCGGCATGTTCAGTGAAACAGCGCTGAATATCGCTTTAACTGATCTTATGAAGGAATTGAACATTACAGCGGCAACCGTTCAATGGTTAACGACGGGCTACCTGCTTGTACTCGGTATCCTCGTTCCTGTATCAGGATTGCTATTGCAGTGGTTCACAACAAGACAGCTTTTTACCGTATCACTTATCTTTTCAATTTTAGGCACCTTAATTGCGGCGCTTGCGCCAAGCTTTCCGTTTTTATTAGCGGCGAGAATCGTTCAGGCTATTGGGACGGGGCTTTTACTGCCGCTGATGTTTAACACGATTTTGGTGATTTTCCCGCCGCATAAACGAGGCGCGGCGATGGGGACGATCGGGCTTGTCATTATGTTTGCGCCCGCCATCGGCCCGACTTTCTCCGGATTGGTTCTGGAGCATCTCAACTGGCACTGGATTTTCTGGATCTCTCTTCCGTTCCTTGTGCTGGCACTTGTTTTCGGTATGGTATACATGCAAAATGTATCTGAGATTACAAAGCCGAAAATTGATGTATTGTCTATCATCCTGTCGACGATTGGCTTCGGCGGCATTGTGTTCGGATTCAGCAACGCGGGTGAAGGCTCTGGCGGATGGTCCAGCCCGACTGTTATCGTCTCACTGATTGTCGGCGTTGTCGGTCTTATCCTATTTTCAATCCGCCAGCTCACGATGAAGCAGCCGATGATGAACCTCCGTGCGTTCAAATACCCGATGTTTATTTTGGGCGTGCTCATGGTGTTCATTTGCATGATGGTCATCCTGTCATCTATGCTGCTTCTGCCGATGTATCTGCAAGGCGGCTTAGTCCTGACGGCATTTGCTGCTGGTCTCATTCTCTTGCCGGGCGGCATTTTAAACGGTTTAATGTCTCCTGTTACAGGCCGTCTGTTCGACAAATACGGGCCGAAATGGCTTGTGATTCCGGGATTTGTGATTGTTACTGTTGTCCTTTGGCTCTTCTCAAACGTCACAACCACTTCAACGGCTGTGATGATTATCATCTTGCACACCTGCTTGATGATTGGGATCTCTATGATTATGATGCCTGCGCAGACAAATGGTTTAAACCAACTTCCGCGCGAGTTTTATCCAGACGGCACCGCCATTATGAACACGCTCCAGCAAATGGCCGGCGCTATCGGAACAGCGGTTGCGGTCAGCATTATGGCTGCAGGCCAGCATGATTATATGAGCACAGCCAAAAATCCTGCCGATCCGGCAGTCATCCCGCAGGCTTTGACAGCGGGCGTGCAGCACGCGTTTGTGTTTGCGATGATTGTTGCTGTTATCGGTTTAATTGGCGCTTTCTTCTTGAAGCGAGTTAAAGTAGATCATTAATATGAAAAGCCCCTGACAATGTGTTCAGGGGCTTTTTTATGTTTACATACGGAGCGCGATTTCATCAATCGCATGACGCAATTCATCCTTCGTGTTGTAAAAGTGAGGAGCAAGACGGATGGCAGTGCCCCGCGGCGCGCAAATCACTTTTTTCTTCTTCAGCAGCGCCGCCGTTTCCGATGCCCGCTCATCCCAGACCGCAACCATGCCCGGCTGCTCTCCTGCTGGTGCCGCCAGCTGCAGGCCTTTTTCAGCAGCATATTGACATGCCTCGGCACAGATCGTTTTCACATGATCCCGGATATGAGAAACGCCAATATGATTTAACAGGGATAAAGCCGCTGCCGCTGCGTAAATGCTGACAAAAGCAGGAGTGCCTGTTTGAAAACGACGTGCCCCTTTCGCATAAGCCGCATCAAACCCGCTCTCCCGGCCAAACCAAGCTGATGTTTTCGGCTTCAGTGCATCCGCCAGCTCCTTTCTCGCATAAAGAAACGCCATTCCCGGTATGCCAAGCAAATACTTCCGGGTGCCTGCCGCCAGCATATCAACACCCCACTCTTTTACATCAATGGGAATGTGCCCCGCTGATTGATATGCATCCACAAATACCAAAGAACCCTTTCTATGAGTAATCTCAGCGATTGCTTTTACATCCTGGACAAAGCCGTCCCGATAATGAACGTGCGGAACACATGTCAGCACTGTTTCATCCATAATATATGTTTCATATTGTTCAAGCGGCAGCCCACCGTCTATTGATGGAATGACGGATACGGTATAATCGGATTGTGCCTGCCAAACTTGAGATACTGCCGGAAAATCCATCTCTGTATACACAACATGCTTCTTTCCAAAAACAGATAAGGACGATGCTACGAAACAAGCGCATCAGAAACTGACGGCACAATCGCAATTTCATCCGGTTCAGCTCCTATCAGCTTTGCAAACTCATTTCTCGCACTCTCTGTTTTTTCGATCGCTTCATTCCAGTTCGTCCCCCTATGCAGCAGGCTGTCATGATAGTCTCTGATCGCCCTTGATACAGGCTCTGCCAACGCGCTCTGAGAACAGCTGGCAAGCATCGTATGTGTCTGCACAGTTGGGAACAGCTGGCGATACTGCTGCGGCAAATGCTCCATTGTGATTCACTCCTTTTCATTATTTTGATGAAAAACCCAAAAATAAACAATAGTATAAAAGGAAAAAGGAGATGGGAAGATGAGAAAAAAAGTGTTGATCACAGGCTTTGACCCTTTTGACAAAGAAACCGTCAATCCATCATGGGAAGCGGCAAAACAGCTGAATGGCTTAGAGACGGATGAAGCAATCATTAAAGCAGAGCAAATTCCGACTGTCTTTAGAACCGCTCTGGACACTTTGCGGCAAGCCATTCAGAAGCATCAGCCGGATATCGTGATCTGTGTCGGCCAAGCCGGAGGGCGGATGCAGATTACGCCGGAACGAGTGGCAATCAATCTTTCAGATGCGCGCATCCCCGATAACGAAGGACATCAGCCGATTGATGAAGAGATTTCTCCAAGAGGGCCCGCCGCTTACTGGACGGGACTTCCCGTGAAACGAATGACTGCAAAGATGAAGGAAAACGGAATTCCAGCCGCGGTTTCTTATACAGCGGGCACATTTGTATGCAACTATTTGTTCTACGGATTAATGGATCACATTAGCCGGACAGCCCCGCACATTCGCGGCGGGTTTATTCATATTCCTTTCATCCCAGAGCAAACAATCGACAAAACAGCGCCGAGCCTCAGCCTGGACACGATTGTCCGGGCATTGAGAATCGCCGCTGTTACGGCCGCACAATATGATGAGGATTTGAAGACACCGGGCGGTACACTGCACTAAGCTGCCGCCGTTTCGCTTGTCAGTCTCTTTTTGTAGACAAACGCTGATAGGGTGACACTTACTTCAAACAGGACAAGCAATGGGATCATGACGAGAAAATCAGAAATGAAATCAGGTGGTGTGATTAATACAGACACAACGATCAGCAGAAAATAGGACAGTTTTCTCGCTTTGGCCAGCCGATAGGGATTTAGGACGCCCAGCCTTGTTAAAAACATCACCACTAAAGGCATTTCAAACAGAAAACCAAACGGCAGGCTCAAATTCACCATAAACCTGAAATAGCGGTCAGCCGTAAACATTGTTTCAAAATGGCCGGCAGACAAATGAGTCAAAAAGCTGAGCACGATCGGAAACAAGACAAAATATCCGAAAGAGATGCCAGCCAAAAATAATGCAAATAACCCGGGTATGTACATGAGCGTCACCTTGCGCTCCGTTTTTGTGAGCGCCGGGGCAACGAAACGCCACAGCTGGTACGCGGCAACAGGGATGGAAGCCGCAATGGCACAAATGCCGGCAAGCATCATATACACCCAAAGGATTTCACTCGGGCCAAGCACAGCCAGCTTTCCGTCCAAATCCTTGATCAGCCAGTCATAAATGTCTTGCACGAACAAAAAAGCCGTGATGAGAAATAGAAGAAATGCCGCGAGAGTTATAATAATCCGGCGGCGAAGCTCTTCTAAATGCCCGATTAGATGGGTTTCTTTTTTATCCATTCAAAAAAGCCCTCCCTTTCATAAAAAAAGAGGCAGACCCGGTGTCTGCCTCATCAGCACTCAGCCCGCGTTTTTGTCCTGCTTTACCGCTGTCAGCTCAGCTGATTTTTCTTCTTTTTCATCACCAGACACAAGTGATTTTGTGGCGCTTTTAAATTCCAGCAGTGTCCGTCCGGCGGCACGCCCGATTTCCGGCAGCTTGGAAGGGCCAAAAATAATGAGGGCGATGACAAAGATCAGAATCAAGCCTGGTATACCAATGTTTGAAAACATGTTTTTTCACTCCTTAATTCGTAATTTTTGCCCGTTTCTTCATCATTTGTTTTTCGTGGGCTTTATTGTGTGCAATGAAACGATCCTCTTCAACCTCATTGGACTGCTTCACCCCACCTTGAATCGTTGTGGATGAAACCTTTCTCAACCCTGTTTGGTCTTTTTCATAGACGAATGAAGCCCGTGTCGAAATGGCGGCGCCAGGTTCTGTCACAAACGGCATCACGCGATAATCAGCTTTCCACTGGTGAGGCGTCACTGTGCAGCGGACATATCCGCGATAGTCATTAAAGAACTTGATATGCGGATTTTCCTTTAAAATTTTGTCTGTGTCCGCCCGTTTATCCGCGCCGTTTCCTCCAGAGGTGATCGAGGTTCCGACAAATTCAGCTCCGAAGATTTTTGAACTTGTCTTCTCAAAGTCAACATGCAAATTCGATGCCCAGCTTGCGTGTACATCACCTGTCAGCACGACAACGTTATTCAGATTTTTACCTTTAATGAAATTGATAACCCGTTCGCGCTGAGCAGGGTAGCCATCCCACGAATCCATGCTGTAGATCGGGCTTGTGCTTGTCCCGAAATTCCACTTCGCAAAGAAAATCTGCTGCGCCAGCACATTCCAGTGGGCTGTCGAGCTGCTCAAATTGTTGAAGAGCCACTGTTCCTGTTCTGTTCCTAACAGGGTCCGATTCGGATTGCGCGATTCATCAGAAGGCGGCTTATTACCGTCGTTATTGGCTTGGTCGTCCCTGTACTGGCGTGTATCAAGCACATTGAAGGACGCTAGGTTTCCATACGTAAAGTGCCGATACAGCTGCATATCCGGTCCATTCGGCAGAGAGGAGATGCGGAGCGGCATATGCTCATAGTACGCCTGATACGCTGCCGCACGGCGGAGTACAAATGCTTCAACTGATTGTCCTTTTTCCGGTATTTTATTGGCATAGTTGTTTTCGACTTCATGGTCATCCCACGTCACAACCCAAGGGAACGCCGCATGGGCAGCTTTTAGATTGGCGTCAGAACGGTATTGGGCATGGCGGTTCCGATAGTCTTGCAGCGTAATGATTTCTGCGCTGTTGTGCGTGCGGACATTGCCTGTTTTTGATACATATTCATTTGGACCATGCTCATATATGTAATCACCGAGATGGAAGACTAAATCAAGCTTTTCCTTCGCCATATGCTTGTAGGCCGTATAATATCCATGCTCATATTGCTGACAGGAAGCGAACGCAAAGGTCATTTGCGGCACATTGACGCCAGGGGCAGGCAGCGTTTTTGTTTTTCCGACAGGGCTTAGTTCATGTCCGGTTTTGAAACGGTAATAGTACACTTTGTTCGGCTCAAGCCCGTCCGCTTCCACATGAATTGAGTGAGCGAGATTCGGTTTGGCCATTTCAGTGCCCTTTCTCACAATCTTGCGGAAATGCTCATCCTTTGCGACTTCCCATTTGACAGGCACCGCCTGATTCGGCATTCCCCCACCGTTGAGCGGATCTGGTGCCAGGCGCGTCCACAGCACGACACTGTCAGAAAGCGGATCTCCAGACGCAACCCCTAACGTAAACGGATAGCTCGAGAACTTAGGCGCGGCATTTACTTCAAATGCACCAACTGATTGAGCAATGGTCAGCCCAAGAGAAAGTCCTGCAATCTTCCCCGCTCCTTGAATAAATTTGCGGCGGTCAAACGTATTGTTTTGAAAGCTTTCCTCTTTCAGTTTCTGTACCCATTCATCAAAACGATTGTCGTATGCCATTCGTGATCCCCTCTCTTCTCATTGATCGCCTCCATTATAGAAAATCATTGTTAAACGGCTGTGAAGAAGTGTGAACCGATTGTAAGCACTGAACTTCAGAAACAGGTCTTCATTCACAATTCTGCCGCTGATACGTGCCGAAAGCTGACTAAATGGCGCGTTTTCTGCATATCCTGTCGTTTGCAAGCCGCCCATTCGGACTATTTTTCTTCACACGATCTTAAAAAAACAAAAACACCGAGCCATTTCGCAGAATGACTCAGTGCAATCGGTTATTTGGAAAATAATCTGCTGAAAAAGTTTATTCTTTACGGCTTTTCAGGATGAGGCTCTTCTTCTCTTACACAATCCATTTTTCCTTGGCTTCTTTCAGCCAAATGGCCATTCAGTAAGCAGGATCAATGAAAAACACCGTTCAATTTGAACGGCGCCCTGTCTTTAAAAAGTGTTATATACATTTTCACACGTTTCCCCCGTCGGCTGATAAAAGCAGTGTGACTTGTATCTGGCCACAAATGGCTGGTTATACCACTGGGGCGGACAGTTTCCCTCCGGCCTGAAGTACCACAAACTAAATTTTGCAGGCCAGCGCCTTTCACCGTTAATTGACCGGCGTGCAAGGGCACGCTCGCTATCTCGCGCCCTTTGGTAAAAATATCCGTGCGTCACTGCCTCAAACGCGTGCGGCTGATAAATCATCTGCCTGATAGTACGGAGGCCTTTAAAATCTGAGCAATTCGCCCGCAGCCGATTAATTCCCACGTTGCCGACAAGCAGCATCCCCTGCTTACCTTCGCCTTCCGCTTCAGCTCTGAGCAGCCTTGCCAGCAAATCGACATCCGCACTCGTTGCTTTCACGACCGCCATCACGTCACCTCCCCTTGATCTCCTTTCATCATATTTTAGTACTTCAAAAGTGATGACGGAGGGACAGGAGAGAATTTAAATTTATTCATTTGGATTTGCGACATAGCCTAAAAATAAAAGGCTTGTTGTTTGTTCATCTGTGATAACAAAGAAAAATGGGCGGTTGGCCGTCAACGTATGGTCTGGCGCGATTGCAGACTCAACAATTTCCACTGACGAGGCAGCCGCGGCCTCGGTTCCTGATTCATCCACTTTGATAAATGTGTGGTGATTTACATTATCGATTGATACACCGCGGCCTTCAGTAAACATTCTGGAAAAGTCGGCATCGGAAAAGACGGGTTTCATCCCCATTTCGTAAAGAGCGCGTTTTACGTTATACTGCCCTTTCAGTGTAAAACGGGGCATACTCAGCTCCACAGTTTTTGGCTGAAATGCGCTGTCCCATGCTTTTATGTTTTGATTTGTGAGAAGAGACATGAAAGAAGCCGGCTTTTTCTTCGGCAGAAATAAAGTGAAAGAAAGTTGTTGATCTTCATATGGAAGCTTGACTGCTTGGAACAGTTCATTTTCTAAGTAAGCAAGGCGTTCAGTCTGCTTCATCATCAGCTGTTTTTTGGCAGAGCCGTCAGGGAGAAAAAAATGTTCATCAGCGGTCACATTCTGGTCAAACGGCAGCCCCCACTTTTCTCGAAAATAGACTGTATTTACCAAAAGGGAAACAGCTTTCGGCGAAGCATGATCCGCGATGTCGTCAATATGCCCTTTCGTTTGGTGAGCCGTCCACTGATTAATCGAGTTTTTAGCGCTCTGAATATTGCCATCAATTTGAAAGACACTGCCCGAGAAGAATTGTTTAATTGTTTGTTTAAAGTCTGGCTTGGCTTCAAGCCTTGACCATACGGCATTAGCCGTCAGCAGATCACCTTCAGACAAAGACTCAAACCTTTTCACGAGCGCGTACGATGACTCATTTATGGTACTGTCATCAAGGTCGGACAAATATAAGCCAGCTTTGATTTCCCTTAATGTATCTCCCTCCGCTCCATTTGCAGCCATCATCAGCACCTGCTGTAAGCTGTATGGTGAGATCAGCAGATTGTCCGTTAATCCGTCTTTATCTAACATGTTTTGAAACAACTTGGTTCCGAATCTACGCTCCGCTTCAATAAAACCCTTATGAATATTGTAGGCTTTGGTATTTGCAGAATCAGGTGGGAAAGGTGATCGAGCAGATGATGCCGGTTCTTCAACAGGTTTGTAGCCTCCCCCGCAAAGCATAAATAGCAGAAGCACTGTGAGCATCTTTCCTTTCATATAAACAACCACTCCCTCTACATGGACTGTAAAAAAACACAATAATAGGTTTAACTTTAGCAATTTGAGGAATCATACATAACAAATCAAAATAATAGAAGGAGGAACTTTGGAATGACACATGTGAAAGCACTCGCGATTAAAGGTATTATGACGATTATTGTGCTTTATCTAGTGCTAGGTCTGGGCTTTGGTTTCACGTTTGGTGATACGCTCTTAATGACGCTTGTGTTAGGGATTATTTCTTACTTGCTGGGCGATCTATATGTATTGCCGAGATGGAATAATATGATTGCGACTTTGGCCGATTTCGGTTTGGCCTTCCTTGTCATTTGGCTGATGGGCATGCCGCTTTCTTTGGGGATGACTGGCGGTGAAGTTGCATTGGCGGCTTTATTCGGCGCGATCGCCATGGCAATCGGTGAATATTGCTTCCATTTCTATATGATGAGCAAAGAGATTGGCAAGAAGCATTATCTTGAAACAAGATCAGATTCATAACGAGAGGGCCGGTGCTGACAGCATCGGCCTTTTTACATATTCATATTGGGCGCCTTTGTTTATGCATCCTGCTTGTCCGCGTTTCTGATCGCCATGTAGGAAAAAATCAACCCGAAAGCTGCCAAAGCTAATGGGATATAAACAACAGACGAGATGGAGAAACCAGGGTTTGTTGAACTGATGAGCATCACAATTACTACGGATGATATGATGGTTGCCGGAACCGAGTGTTTACGCATCCCAAAAAAGATGGGAACTAAACTGGTTCCAGCGGCGCCAAAAGCGAAAACCGCCATATTAACCATTTCACTGATGGAATGGTCGTCCTCCACAAGCAATATGCGCTGCATCTTCTCACCTAACCTTTGCAAAATCAAAAAACACACACGTGATTACACTTATTGTAATTGAAAAACGTGTGTGTTTTACAAAAATTATTTATTTTTTCCTGTTTTTAGCTTTCGATATTCCATGCCTGTAATGACAAAGAAAACAGTACCGCATCCAATGGCTTGAATAGGCTGGAGCTGTTCACCGAGAAATAAAGCCCCAAAAAAAATTGTCAGGACAGGCCCCGCCATTGAAATGGCGGCGGCTCGCTGTGCTCCGATTCGCTTAATGCCTTCAAGTATTAGCACAAATGGAATCACAGTGGTCACGACTGCGATTAACACAAACAAACCGTATAGAGCAAGCGGATATGCTGCTATTGGTATATTTATACCGATTGTCGATTTGATGCCTATGTAAAGCATCATGGCCGCTCCGGCAGCTGTCATCCCGTACGCATTAAGACGGATACTTCCGATTTGATGGACGAGCGGCCCGGAAAGGACAAGATAACCAGCATAGACGGCTGAGGATAACAAAATGAATACAGATCCAATCCTATTCGCCCGAAAGAGTTCAGTATCCCAGCCACCCAGCGCAAGGAAAAGACCAAACATGACTGCCAGCATTGCGAAAAGGTCTTGTATTGAATTCATTTTCCGGTCACGACACGCAGTGAATCCTAACACAAACAACGGATAGCTCATCAGTAATATACGTTCAACCATTGCGGATACATGGTTCAGCCCAATAAAATCAAGCAAAGGGGACAGAAAAAAACAAAACACGCCTGCGGCACAAGCTCTCCATCGGTCTCCTTTTTTTATACCGTTCGGCATTGTAGGACGGTATAACCAAAAAATCACCCAAAACAGCGGAACAGCAAACAGCTGTCTGTATAACAATACCGCGTCTGGCTTAGCACCCATTTCATATGCCCATTTCATCCAAATCGATTTAGACGCAAAACAGACCGTCCCGATCAGCAAAAAAACCGTACCTGCTGCGGGTTTGTGAATCTTACTCTGCTCTTCTAAACTCATCTCAGCTCAGCTTTTCTCCTTTACTTGTTCAAATGCTTTTGTATAAAATGCAGCAGCGTATTTCCTTGAGCAGTCAGAATGACACCCTTCCCGCCGCATGCCGGACAAGGTTTCCCTTTGCTCTCTCCTGTTCTATCACATTCAGGGCACGGGACCTCTAAATCATCAGTTGCTATGACCATTTGACATCCTCCTTTTCTATTGATTTATTATGCATCCACCAGCCATCATCCATTGGCCGTCACCTCCTTTAGAAAACACAAAAACCCCCGTCCTATGCAAAGGACGAGGGTCTCGCGGTACCACCTTTATTAACAGCTATACAGCTGTTCACTCTCAGTACAGAAAACATCCGTTTCGATACTCCTCTCTTGGTAACGGGGAGAGAATCCCGGCTTCACCTACTAACCGTTCAGCAAAGCAATTCAGAAGCCCATTCGGCATCAGGGGAGGGCCGGTTCACACCTGCCACCGACTCTCTGAACCTCCACACTGCTGCGTACTTACTCTTCCTCACGATTGTTGATCCGTTCTTTTGTTAACAAGATTTATAATACTCTGTTAATTTAAAGAAGTCAATCATAATCCGATTTTACCCAAGTGCTTCCAGCGTCATTTTGATGTGCTCCTCCTGCTGTGTCTGGAGCAAACTTGGCAACTTCCAGCGATGCATCTCTGAGATGTGTTCCTGCATTACCGCCCATATGCGGCCGTTCTTTGTAGGTTGTTGGTTATCACTTTCATCATATTCCATTTCTGATTCGCTAGAACAATGAATCAAGTCACTGGGGCAGGATTAAACAAGCACAAATCATTATGAAGGCCCCAACGGTCCGCCCACGTTTGTTTGCGGCCGCTTGCCACATCCAGAATCGTCCTGAAGATTTCCCAGCCTACATCTTCGATACTTGCCTCTCCTGTCGCGATTCGCCCGGCATTGATATCAATTAAGTCCTCCCAATGTTCTGATAATGAATGTCGTGTCGCTACTTTCAGCACCGGTGCAGCGGCCAAGCCGTACGGTGTTCCCCTTCCTGTCGTAAAAACCTGCAGATTCATGCCTGCCGCCAGCTGAAGGGTTCCGCACACGAAATCGCTTGCTGGTGTCGCCGCGAACAGCAGACCTTTTTGCTCCGCCTTTTCACCTGGGCCGAGCACGCCGGAGATAGGGCTTGTGCCTGATTTCGCTACCGAGCCTAACGCTTTTTCCACCACATTGGATAACCCGCCTTTTTTATTGCCTGGTGACGGGTTCGCGCTTCGGTCCGCTTCCCCCCGCCGGAGATAGCTGTCATACCATTTCATCTCTTCAATCAGCGAATGTCCAATCTCTTCACTCTCAGCCCGCGGCGTTAATAAATGAATCGCATCCCGCACCTCTGTCACCTCAGAAAACAAAACAGTTGCACCTGCGCGAACCAATAAATCAGCGGCATACCCCACCGCAGGATTGGCTGTCACGCCGGAAAACGCATCACTGCCGCCGCATTGCAGGCCGATGACAAGATCAGAAACAGGGCAGGTCACACGGGTTCTGCTGTTCAGCCTGACTAACCGTTCTTCCGCCATATCCAAAATGGACTGAATCATTGCCGCAAAACCTTGGTGATCCTGAAGTGACAGAATGTCATCCTGATTCTCAGCAGCAATTCTTGCCGGAAGGAGCTTTTCACATCCTAATCCGATCACCATTACTTCCCCGCCGAAATTCGGATGCTTCGCGAGATTTTGAATCGTACGAATGGGAATGACGGCATCCGGTGCATTGATCGCCACACCGCAGCCGTATTGATGATGCAGCGGTATGACATCATCGACATTTGGATATTTCGGCAGCAGCTCTTCTTTTATCCTTTTGACTGCATAATCCAAAACGCCAACGACACATTGAACACTTGTGGTGATACCGAGAATATTTTTCGTCCCCGCACTGCCGTCCGCATTTCGATACCCTTCAAACGTGTAGCCTTCAAGAGGTGGAACCGGTTTGGGCACTCTGTTCGCGAGAGGAAGATCGTCTAAAGCCGGAGGAGCGGGCATTCTTACGAGAGCTTCCCTTACCCAGCTCCCGCGTTTGATCGTCTCATCGGCAAATCCAATTACCTCCCCGTAACGCACAATCTCATCTCCTTGATTCAGGTCGGTTAAGGCCACCTTATGGCCTTGAGGGACATCCTCTTCAAGTACGAGCCCGCATGAAAAAACAGTGCCCTTTGGCAGTCCTCCGTCATTAACAATAATCGCCGTGTTATCTTTTTCATTCACTTTGATGTAAAGGGGCGCTTGGTTCTTTCTGAGGTTCATCGCCATCTGAAAATCACTCCTCATATCATAGTAAGCGTTTTCTAAATCGGTTTCAAAAAAGCCGCAGCTCATCCGTTTCAACTGCGGCTGTCAATTATTTATATCTCATCCATGCCCTTTAAAATTTTGTCACGGACAAATTTCAGATGCTCATACATGTGGTAATGCGCTTTGTAGGGGTCTCTTTTCGCAAGAGCATCGTAGATTTTTTTGTGATATTCGACCGTTACATCTCTCTCCCTGTACGGAATCTGAGTATCAATTTTCGCATGTGTGATCAAGAGGGACTGAATCATCCCTTCAACAACGGGGTTATTGGCACTTAATGCAATAATGCGATGGAATTCTTTATCTGCTTCACCATAAAGATTGTCAGTGCTGCTGGCGATGTCGTCGATTGTCTTCTGCAAACGCTGAAGCTCATCCTCATTGATTTTTTCCGCGGCAATCGTCACAAGCCCGAGTTCTAACGCCATCCGCGCCTCAATGATAGCCGGAAGATTATCAGTGGCCAAGGCAAGCATGACGGAAAATGGCTGCATGCCTATTTTATCGTTGAAATACGTACCGCCGCGGGTTTTTCTCGTAATGACGCCCAGTGTTTCAAGTGAACTCAAAGCCTCGCGAAGCACCGGCCTGCTGACATGCAAAATATCCATCAGTTCCATTTCAGTCGGCAATTTGTCTCCAGCCTTTAACTGTCCGCTCGACAATAAATGGACAATCCGTTCAATGACCTGCTTGGCTAATGTTTTCCGATTGACTGTATCGACTTTCAAATCTTCTAACCCTTCGTACACGAACAACTCTCCCTTCAGTTGTTCAATTGTAAGACAAAATAGCCGGTATGACAATATTTGCAATCAAACTTATCGCACAAGACACGGTCGTTTCCGGTCAAACTCCCAATTCCTGATCAGATACTGCATAGGGATCGCGTCATTCCGTGCGCCTAAATTCATTTTTCGATAGAGTTCATGCGCTTTTTCCACTTGTTCCATATCAATGTCAACGCCAAGACCAGGCTTAGTCGGCACCTTGACGCAGCCATCAGAAATCTCAAAAGGCTGTTTCGTTAAACGCTGCCCGTCCTGCCAGATCCAATGGGTATCAATCGCCGTGATGCGTCCCGGAGCCGCTGCTGCCACATGGGTAAACATCGCAAGCGAGATATCAAAGTGGTTGTTGGAGTGGGAGCCCCATGTCAAGCCCCAATCATGGCACATTTGCGCAACCCGCACCGAACCCTGCATCGTCCAGAAATGAGGATCAGCCAGCGGAATATCCACCGCATGAAGCTGGATCGCATGACCCATTTCCCGCCAGTCGGTCGCAATCATATTTGTCGCAGTTGGAAGCCCTGTCGCACGGCGGAATTCAGCCATTACTTCTCGGGCGGAGTAGCCATTCTCATCCCCGCACGGATCTTCTGCATATGCAAGCACATCATGCTTTCCTTTGCAAAATGCAATCGCTTCCTCTAATGACCATGCCCCGTTCGGATCAAGAGTAATCCTTGCCTCCGGAAAACGTTTCGCCAATGCAGTGACAGCTTCGATTTCATCCTCTCCCCGCAGTACCCCGCCTTTCAGCTTGAAATCCTGAAAGCCATAGCGCTCCTGCGCGGATTCAGCAAGACGTACAATGGCCTCTTTGGTCAGCGCTTCTTCATGGCGGAGACGGAACCACCCACAATCTGACTGCTCATCGCTTTGGTACGGCAGAGTCGTCCGCTTTCGATCGCCGATGTAAAAGAGGTAGCCTAGCATTTTCACTTCATCACGCTGCTTCCCTTCGCCCAGCAATGCCGCGACCGGTTCCTGAAGAAACGTTCCGAGCAAATCTAACAAAGCTGCTTCCAGTGCTGTGACGGCATGAACAGTTGTGCGCAAATCAAACGTCTGGATGCCGCGTCCTCCCCTGTCCTGATCGCCAAACTGCTTTCTGACCGCTTGCAATATCGACTGGTATGCGCCAATGGACTTTCCGATTACAAGCGGCACAGCCAGCTCCAGTGTGCGGCGAATGTGTTCTCCGCCAGGCACCTCCCCGACTCCCTGATTTCCGCTTGTATCGGTTAATATCACGATATTCCGGGTGAAGAATGGGCTGTGTGCGCCGCTTAGATTCAGCAGCATGCTGTCATGTCCCGCAACAGGGATCACCTTCATCTCACAAATTGTAGGAATATTCGATCTCTTTTCTTTTTGAACCTGCTCTTGTATGGGTGAACTCATCTATTTTCCTCCTCTTATAAAGCGCTTTCATAAGTATTAGACAGGCAATGACTGGTCGGGGTCCTGCTCTTGTTTCTTTAACACGACCCGTTTGATCGGCCCGACCAGCAGCAAATAGCTGAGAATCGCCGCAACCGCGTTAGCGCCGACAAACACGAGCGCGCCATTAAAGGATCCTGTCGCATTCACGATGTAGCCGATAATAATCGGTGTTGTAATTGAGGCAATATTTCCGAACGTGTTGAACAAACCGCCGCTTAATCCTGCACACTCTTTCGGAGACGTGTCCGACACGACAGCCCAGCCCAATGCGCCGAAGCCTTTTCCGAAAAACGCAAGTGACATAATGACGACGACGAGCCACGCTGAATCTGTATAGTTACAGACAATCATACTGCAAGACAGCAGCATGCCGAGAATGATCGGCGCTTTTCTTGCAAAGGTCAGCGAACGGCCTTTTTTCAGTAAGATATCTGACACAATGCCCCCAAGCACGCCGCCGGCAAATCCGCACAGCGCCGGAAGGGAAGCGACAAACCCTGCTTCAAGAATCGACATGCCGCGGGCCTGAACCAAATATACCGGAAACCATGTAAGAAAGAAATAGGTGAGAGTCGTAATACAATATTGCGCGATGTACACGCCAATCAGCATGCGGTTCGTTAACAGCTGTTTAATATACGGCCATTTCGATTCCGTTTCTTGCTTACTTTTGCTGTCATCCATGGAAATCAGGCCGCCACCCTGTTCGATGTACGCAAGCTCGGCTTCATTGACCTTCGGATGTTTTTTCGGTTCATACACCGTTTTTAGCCAGATAACAGCCAGAAGAATGCCCGCGGCACCCATGACAACGAAGACAGAATGCCAGCCGAAAGAGTGGGTGAGCCAGCCCATTAAAGGAGAAAAAATGACGATTGCGAAGTATTGAGCTGAATTAAAAAAGGCTGAAGCTGTCCCGCGCTCGGAGCTTGGGAACCATGAGGCAACAACTCTGCCGTTTCCGGGAAATGAAGGCGCTTCGGACAAGCCGACCAGAAAACGCAGTGCAAACAGCAGGATAATCGCTGTGCCGGCAGTGAAAAAACCAATCGCCCCTTGCAGCAGCGTGAAAAACGACCAGAAAAAGATGCTTAATGCAATAACAGTCTTTGAACCAAACCGGTCAAGCAGCCAGCCGCCCGGAAGCTGCCCGATGACATAGGCCCAGCCAAAAGCAGAAAAGACATATCCCATGGCGACCGAGTTCAATCCCAGATCGTGCTGGACAGAGTCTCCCGTGATGGAAAGCGTCGCCCGATCCGCGTAGTTAATAGAGGTCACAAGAAACAGCATAAAAACGATGAACCAGCGCACAGACGTTTTTTTGTCCGCCGGTGAAACATTCGCATATTCTTTTTTCATAGTATCTTCTCCTTTTCAAAGTAGAGAATCATATGCTGGCTGTGATAAAGCTAGGAAAGAGACACGTCCGCCTCTTTCCAGCATCATTACGGCTTCACAAAAACGGTTTTGATCGCAGTGAAAAAGTCCTTCGCTGCCTCACCCTGTTCACGGGAGTGGGAGCTCGACTGCTTCATGCCGCCAAAAGGCGCCTGAAGCTCAACACCCGCACTTTCCGCGTTAATCCGGACAAGCCCGGCTTCAATTCCGTCAATAAATGAAAGCATTCGGCCGATGTTTTGTGTGAAAATGGATGCGCTTAAGCCGAACTTCACATCATTGGCAATGTCCAGCGCGTCCTCCATCGAGTCAACCTTGATCAGGGCAATCACCGGACCGAAAATTTCTTCTTGGGCAATCGTCATCTCAGATGTCACATTGTCAAAAATGGCAGGCTGAACATAATAGCCGTTTTGATATTTGCCGTCCTCCAGCTTTTCTCCTCCTATCAAAAGGGAAGCACCCTCCTGTTTGCCTTTCTCAATGAACGACAAGCAGTTATCCAGCTGATTCTTGCTGGCAATCGGTCCTAACCAGACATCCTCTTTTAAGCTGTCTCCGATCGTAATATCCTTTGTGTGCTGGAGCAGTTTTTCTTTAAAACGGTCGTAAATTCCGCTTTGCACGATGACGCGGCTTGTCGCGGTGCACTTCTGGCCGGTTGAACGGAAGGCACCCGTAATGACGGCTTCTGCCGCAGCTTCAAGGTCAGCGTCATTGGCTACGATGACAGGGTTTTTGCCGCCCATTTCTAGCTGATATTTGGCTCCTCTCGCTAAAGCGGCTTGCCCGATGATTTTCCCGACTTGATTTGAACCAGTAAACGTAATGGCGTTTACACCTTCATGCTCAGCAAGTCCCTGTCCGACAACAGAACCCGGGCCTGTCACCAAATTGATGACTCCTGCAGGAAGCCCGGCTTCTTCAAAGCAGGCGATGATTTTTGCGCATGTAACGGCTGTTTCTGTCGCAGGTTTGATGACAACGGTATTGCCGTATACCAATGCCGGTGCCATTTTCCAAATCGGAATCGCCACCGGGAAGTTCCACGGAGAAATCACGCCGACCACACCGAGCGGAACACGGGTGGTGAACATAAGCGCGTCTTTGTCAGTAGACGGAATAACGTCACCCGTTTTGCGCATGCCCTCTCCGGCGTAATAGCGCAGAATCGCAATTCCGCGGGCTGTTTCCCCTTTCGCTTCGGGCAGTGTTTTTCCCATCTCACGCGTTGCGCAGGCGGCGATTTCCTCTAAGTGCTGCTCCATAATATCCGCTGTTTTGTATAAGAATTGGCCCCGCTCGGCTCCCGTCAGCTTTCTCCAAGCCGTTTTGGCTTCATTGGCAGCCGCGACAGCCCGTTCCACATCTTCTGTCGTTGAATTCTGTACATAGCCGACAATATCATTCACATTCGCAGGGTTTTCGACCTTGACCATATCGCCTGATTGAGACTTAACCCACTCTCCATTAATAAAGTTGAGATACGTGTTTTGTTCCGTGATCACAGACATGCTCATTCCCCTTTCATGTTTCATGTTCATCAAACCGACGCGGCTTTTTTTGGAAAACGGTCAGCCGCCTGCTTCAAAATCGCTTCTAATTGCTGATAGTGCTCTTTCTCAACCGGGCCGACAGGCGGTCTGGCTGTGTTTCTCACGTTCAATCCCATGATCTCCATGCCCGCTTTAATTAAAGATACGGCATATCCTTTTCGTTGTTTGCGAATGTCGTTGATCGGAAGAATCACATGCTGATAGAGCTCCTTCACCAGCTCGTCATTTCCGTTTTTCAATGCGTCATAGAACATTCGGGAAATATGCGGGATATAATTTGAAATCGCTGAAGAATAGGAGTGAAACCCGATCGGCAGGTAAGCCGGCATCGTCACTTCAGCCATCGGCATTCCGTTAAGCCATTCTAAACGGTCGCCAAGCGTATAGACGAGGTTAATATTCATATCCATATTTCCCACACCGTCCTTCACACCGACAAGCTGTTCAAACTCGGTCAGCCGCTTGATCTGTTCAAGAGAGAGAATGGCATTATCGCGCTGATAAAGAATCGCATTGAGATCGGTGCTTTCAATAATCGTTTTCGCATACTGATACAGCCCCTCCTGTTCGCCATGCACCAAATACGGAGGCAGGATCAAGTAGCCGTCGGCGCCTTTTTTCTCCGACAGCTGCGCCCATTCAAGCGCTGTGCTGAGGTTACCGCCCACCCCTGTGTAAACCGGAACCTTTCCTCCGGCTGCTGAGATTGCGACTTCTACCATTTGCTCGTATTCTTTCTGGCTGAGAGATTGAAATTCACCAGACCCGCAAGCGATAAAAATCGCTTCCAAGCCTTCTTCCAGCAAAAACTCGATATTTTGAAAAAGAGCTTCTTCCTCCAGTTTTCCTTGTGTGTTAAAAGGTGCAACCGGAAAACCTAAGATTCCAGCGGGTGCTTTTCTCATACGGCTCATCAACATAACCTCCTGTTATTTGTTTATACAGCCCCTAACTGAAAGCGCTTTATTGTTTGGTTTCGCATCCGCTCCTTCCCTATATCTTTTTGTTTAATTGTAAGACAAATAAACAATAAGTCAATATCTTTATTTTCTAATATTTTATAAAAAAACAGGGAATCGCTGTCCCACCGCGGTTCTGGCGCAACAAAAAAACAGCCGGAACAGCCGGCTGTTTTGGTTTAAACCCTTCTTTGTTTCATCGTCTCGTGCAAAAGCTTCGCTTCTAAAAAGAACACGTGGATGAATTTTTTCATATTCACTCTTGCAGGGGCGAGAGGTTTTGCATCCTTGGATTGGAGTTCTTTCATTTTCTGGCTGACAACCGGAAAATCAAAAAATTTCGATGCATAGGTTTCAAATTTCGGATTTGAAAAATCAGTTGTGCCCAATGAAGCAAAATGGTGCAGTGAATGGATAATCGCTCTGCGGATGCGCTGCTCAGAGGCTTTTATTTCTCGATTGACTTCCGTTTCGGATGCACCCGCCCCCAGCTTCCGTTCTGCTACTTGGGTGAAGATCTGTTTGAGCGAAGGGATATGTTTATCATAAGGCTCAGATTGCTCATGTTCTGCTAAATACTGCAGCACCGCCATGAGATCATGTGCACCGCCTTCCCCCATCATGCCCAGCTCGGACAACAGGAATGTTCCTGCTTCTTTTAAGCCTTTGTCACTGTGCTGCTGGGGACGCGCTTTCTGTTCAGTCCGATTGACAAGCCGGCTTAGAGAGTGCTGAATAGCCCCAATCGATTGCTCAAGCTCGATCCGCTCCTTCACCTTTTGAAGAACCGTCACAATTTCAATGCGGTTAATCGGCTTATGGATAAAATATTCGATGCCGAGCGAGTACGCTTCTCCGACCATTTCCTTCGCTTCCACTTGAGAGATCATCACGATTTTGCCGGAGTACGTATTGTGGAGCTGGCGAATTGTCTCAATGCCGTCTCTCCCGGGCATTAACAGATCAATTAATAAAATATCAATCTGTTTGAATTGCAGCATATGCCCTTCCACCTGGCTCCCGTCGTCCGCTTCACCAGCAGCTTCCCCGAGATCCTCATCCTCAATGATCTGCCTTAAAATTGACCGTACTGCACGGTCATCATCAGCGATAAAAAAACGCATAGCTTTCGGTTCATCCTTTCTGAATCAAATGCCGGACAGGCAGCCTGATGGCAAACACCACTCCCCGCTGCTGATTATCAAACGTAATATCCCCATCTAGTTCAGTCACGATTTCCTTCACGTAGGAAAGTCCGATTCCCGTAGATGGCGTGCCAAATTCGTCATATTTTGAAGTAAAGCCCGGGTCAAACACAATGTCTCCTATTTTTTCAGAAATACCGGGACCATTGTCTTCCACTTGGAATTCTACCATACTCTCATTTGGCTTACGGAGCCTCAGGCTGATCATTCCCTCTTTTCCCATTGCTTCAACCGCATTTGACGTTAGATTATTCACAATCGAAAGCACAATAAATACGTGATAATCGTCATGCTCCCCTTCTATCGAGCATTGAAAATCAATCTGTTTCCCTAGTGCTTCAGCGTACTTTTCATTCATTCGAATCACAAGCTGCAGCAAATCAGAAGCCCTCATATAATCTCTTAAGCTCTCATTAGAAATCAGTTTTGAAAGCCCTGCGAATATTCGCTGGTTGTCCTTTTTCACTTCATGAATTTCTCCGGCCAGCCTTAGAATTCTTCCGCTGAGATGATCATCCTTGCCCTTCACTTCCCGATAGAGCTGATACGAATCGTTTGTCACTTTCTCTGTCGTTTTCAATGTCTTTTTTAAATGCACCGTTTCCTCATATAAATTGGAAACGATCATCAGCATGTGCTCATGCTGCTGCCTTGTTTGTTTTTCTCTCGACTGCGTTTCATACAGCTTCAGCACAGTATAAAAGCTCATTACGATAAATGTGTGAGAAATCGCAATTACCGCGATATCCGTAACTTTCGCAGGCGTGACAACCGTATGGAAAATGAGAAACTGCACGGCCAACTCGACACAATCTGACACAATTTCAATCATAAACCCGATAAAACCGAGCATAACGGGCCGTTCACAGAAACGATTAGCCTTTAATACGGAAAATAGACAGGCGTAAGTCATATAAAAGAAAAAGCCAGACGCTTGGTCATACAGTATTGGAGTCAGTCCATTGTGTCCCCCGCCCCATAATTCCAGAAAGACGCGAAAGACGAAAACCGCCGCTCCAGTCAGAAAACCCGGCAGCACAGCAGGCACATGCCTCAGCAACAATAAAAAGAAGAAAAAAACCGGTGCGCCAAAGCTGACCCTGAATTCTTCATTGAGAGGATAAAATTTCAGTTCACCAGCCAGCGGCACCGTAATCAGCATGAGAGCCAGTATATATCCGTCTTTTTCAAAGAAACGCTTCAGTTTTATGATAATCACATCCTCGATTCTATTTTGGGGAACTGGCAGGAAACCTGCAAATTTCTTTTGGCCTAGAACATGAGGTTTTTATAAATCTTACGGCTTATTTTCAAGTCATTTTTGTCGTATTTTGTATGATTCTGTAGTCGCCATTATACAGTAAATATACCTTCGGCTTTTATGAAAGCGTTTAATGCCCCTTCAGCCTTCGTTTTGATAAACCTCAGTCCTAAAAAAGAAAAACAGTGAGGAGGAATTCGATGAAAGAATTGATAAAAGAGCCCCAAATAGAAATAGATACAGCGTCTCAGCTGCATGATTGGGTGGAGCGCTATCGTCCCTTTGCCGCCAATGGACAAAGTGCAAACTATATCCCCGCTTTAGGAAAAGTCAATGACTCACAGCTCGGCATTTGTATATTGGAGTCTGACGGAACGATGATACATGCCGGCGATTGGAACGTCCCTTTTACCCTGCAAAGCATTTCAAAAGTGATCAGCTTTATCGCCGCCTGCATGAGCCGCGGCATTCCCTATGTGTTGGACCGTGTAGATGTCGAGCCGACAGGTGACGCCTTTAATTCAATCATTCGGCTCGAAATCAACAAGCCGGGAAAGCCGTTTAATCCTATGATTAACGCGGGTGCCCTTACTATCGCTTCGATTCTTCCCGGAGAATCGGCACATGATAAGCTCGAGTTTCTTTACTCGGTGATGGAAACCTTGGTAGGAAAACGGCCGAAAATTCATGAGGAAGTGTTTCAGTCTGAATGGGAAACCGCCCACCGCAACAGGGCGCTGGCCTACTATTTAAAAGAAACAAACTTTTTAGAAGCAGATGTAGAAGAAACACTCGAGGTGTATTTGAAGCAATGCGCTATGGAGAGCACGACAGAAGACATTGCATTGATCGGCCTGATCCTTGCCCATGACGGCTATCATCCGATTCGCCAACAGCAAGTGATCCCTAAAGACGTGGCAAAATTGGCCAAGGCGTTAATGCTGACGTGCGGTATGTACAACGCTTCAGGCAAGTATGCGGCGTTTGTCGGCGTGCCGGCCAAAAGCGGCGTCTCCGGCGGCATCATGGCTCTCGTTCCTCCAAGTGCCAGAAGAGAACAGCCTTTTCAATCCGGGTGTGGTATCGGCATTTACGGGCCTGCTATTGACGAATACGGCAACAGCCTCACTGGCGGTATGCTGCTGAAACATATGGCGCAGGAGTGGGAGCTCAGCATTTTTTAAACATAAAAAAGAGGTGATTGTATGCAGCAAATCCTGGAACATATCGTCGGTGTCGCAAATGATCTATTGTGGTCAAAGCTATTAATTGTTTTGCTCCTTTCGCTGGGAATTTATTTTACGTTCAGGCTTAAGTTTTTACAGGTTCGCATGCTGAAAGAAATGGTCAGGGTATTAAGAGAAGGTGCTGCTTCCCGGTCGAAAAATACCATTTCTCCGTTCCAAGCGTTTTGCATCAGCATGGCGGCCCGTGTCGGAACAGGAAATATTACGGGCATTGCCATCGCCATTGCACTAGGCGGGCCAGGTGCAATCTTCTGGATGTGGATGATCGCCATTATCGGATCAGCATCAAGCTTTGTGGAAAGCACACTGGCACAGATTTATAAAGTAAAAGATGCAAACGGCTTCCGCGGCGGGCCGGCTTATTACATGGAAAAAGGACTGAACAAAAGGTGGATGGGCGCGCTTTTCGCTGTGTTAATTACCTTATCGTTCGGTATTGTCTTTAACTCGGTCCAATCAAATACAGTCAGTCTCGCCTTTGAAAATGCGTTCGGCACAAACCGTCTGACATTGGGACTCATTTTAATTGCTGTGTTCGGCACGATTATTTTCGGCGGCGTAAAGCGCATTGCGAAGCTGGCTGAATCCATTGTCGTCGTATTGGCTGTCCTGTATATCGGAGTTGCGTTTTTCGTAATTCTCACTAACATTACCCAGCTGCCGGACGTGATTGCACTGATCGTGAAAAATGCATTTGGTTTTGACCAGGCCGCTGGCGGCACTTTAGGTGCAGCCTTAATGCAGGGTGTCAGACGTGGGATCTTTTCAAACGAAGCGGGAATGGGAAGTGCACCGAATGCAGCTGCCACCGCAACGACAAGCCATCCTGTCAAACAGGGACTGATTCAAGCGCTTGGTGTGCTGTCAGATACGCTAGTCATTTGTACAAGCACCGCCTTTATCATCCTGTTTTCGGATGCCTACCATACTCCGGGACTGAGCGGGATCGCGTTGACACAAGCTTCTCTCAGCTCCCATGTCGGATCATGGGCATCAGGTTTTCTCGCCATTCTGATTTTGTTATTCGGATTCTGTGCTTTAATCGGAAACTATTATTATGGCGAAACCAATATCGGCTTTTTGAACAAAAGCAAAAAACTGATTTTTGTCTACCGTATCGGCGTGCTTGCTATGATTGTGTTTGGCTGTGTTGCCAAAGTCCAGCTCGTCTGGGATCTGGCTGATTTGTTTATGGGCTTGATGGTCGTCGTGAATTTAATTGCAATTTTCTTATTATCAAAGGTCGTTTTTGCGGCACTCCAAGACTATACACGCCAGAAAAAAGCAGGCAAAGACCCGGTCTTTTATAAAAGTGTGCTCAAAAACCACAATGGCATTGAATGCTGGCCGCTTTCTGACACACAGACTGACAAACACAACAAACAAATTTCGTAAAAGAAGGGTGTTCAGACATACGGGCTGAGCACCCTTTTCTTTTGCGTTTATTGACAAACACGTAAGCCTCCATTACGATTTTCATATCTTTTCAAAAAATCTGAAAGAAGGCATCGATACATTCTATGAACCCTATCCAACATATACTAGATACATACCCGCTTATTGTGCTAGACGGCGCCATGGCGACCGAGCTTGAACGCAAGGGCTGTGATTTGAACGACAGTCTTTGGTCGGCAAAAATCCTGATGGAAGAGCCGGACCTGATTAAACAAGTTCATACTGATTATTTCGCGGCAGGCGCTGACTGTGCGATTACCGCCAGCTACCAGTCTACATTTGAAGGCTTTGCCGCACGCGGGCTGAGCGAAGCGAAAGCACGCCGGCTCATCGAGATGTCCGTCAGCATCGCAGCTGTAGCGCGTGATGAATTTTGGGCACTTGAAGAGAACCGTCTGAATCGGCCAAAACCAATCATTGCGGCTTCTGTAGGCCCTTATGGCGCATATCTTGCAGACGGGTCTGAGTATCGGGGTCACTACGGAATTACAGAGGATGAGCTTGTTGAATTTCATCGGCCCCGTATGAAAGCACTGATCGAAGCCGGAGCTGATGTTTTGGCATGCGAGACAATTCCGTGTCTGACCGAAGCAAAAGCGATTGTCCGGCTGTTGAAGGAATTTCCCGAAACGTATGCGTGGATCAGCTTCAGTGCAAAAGACGGCCTGCATATCAGTGACGGAACACTTGCCGCTGACTGCGCGTCATGGCTTGATGAGCACCGCCAAGTTGCAGCGCTCGGCATCAACTGCACGCCGCTTCAGCACATCCCTTCTTTAATAGAAGAGTTAAAAAAGCACACATCAAAACCGATCATCGTCTACCCAAATTCAGGCGAGCAATATGATCCGGAGACAAAAACGTGGAACGGCGCAGCATGCGCAGAACCATACGGACAAAGCGCACGCATGTGGCATGAAAAAGGAGCAAAGCTGATTGGCGGCTGCTGCCGGACAAAACCTGAAGATATCAAAGAAATTGCAACATGGGCGCACGCTTTAAAAACAACTTGACTTATCTGAATTGTTTGTATATTCTATCTAAAAGCCGGTTCGCCGGAGTCTCGTGTCACTCGCTGACATGAGATTTTTTATTAGGAATGAAATAAATCGCCGATAGAAAGTTGGAAAAAGATGAAATCTGCTCACAACAAGAATGAGACAAACTTTCAGAGAAGTATGAAAAGCCGGCACCTCTTTATGCTTTCCTTAGGGGGTGTCATCGGAACCGGGCTGTTTTTAAGCTCTGGCTATACCATTCAGCAAGCAGGCCCCGCGGGAACGATACTCGCCTACTTAGTCGGCGCCGGAATCGTCTATTTGGTCATGCTGTGCCTCGGTGAGCTGTCAGTGGCCATGCCTGTCACGGGCGCCTTTCACACCTATGCTGCGAAATACATAGGGCCGGGCACCGGGTTCACGGTTGCTTGGCTGTACTGGCTGACATGGACCGTGGCATTGGGATCAGAATTCACTGCAGCCGGCCTGTTAATGCAGCGCTGGTTCCCCCATACGTCCGTTTGGATGTGGAGTGCCGTCTTTGCACTGTTCATTTTCTTGCTGAACGCATTTTCAGTCAAGTTTTTCGCTGAATCAGAATTTTGGTTTTCCAGCATTAAAGTATTAGCCATTATATTGTTTATTCTTTTAGGCGGCTCTGCCATGTTCGGCATCCTCCCGATTCAAGGCGGAGAAACCGCTCCGATGCTGTCCAACTTCACGGCGGAAGGCGGGCTCTTTCCCAATGGATTTGTCCCGATTTTGATGACAATGCTTTCCGTTAATTTTGCCTTCTCGGGAACTGAACTGATCGGAATCGCCGCCGGAGAAAGCGTTGATCCCGACAAGACGATACCAAAAGCAATTAAAACAACGGTCTGGCGTCTATCACTCTTTTTTGTCGGAACGATATTCGTGCTGTCAGGGCTGATTCCGATACAAGATGCAGGCGTTATCAAAAGCCCGTTTGTCGCTGTCTTTGACAGAGTCGGTGTCCCGTATGCAGCCGATATCATGAACTTTGTCATCCTGACAGCGATTCTGTCAGCTGCTAATTCCGGACTTTACGCTTCTTCCCGGATGCTGTGGTCTTTATCAAAAGAAAAAACGCTTCACCCTACATTTGCAAAGCTGACGTCAAAAGGAACCCCGTTTAACGCGCTGGTATTCAGTATGATCGGCGGCATTCTGTCATTGCTGTCCAGCGTATTTGCGCCAGACACTGTATACGTTGTGCTCGTGTCGATTTCCGGGTTTGCGGTTGTTGTCGTGTGGATGGGTATCGCCGCTTCTCAATTCATGTTCAGAAAACGTTATGTAGAAGCTGGAAACAAGGTAGCCGATTTGACATACCGGACCCCTTTGTATCCGTTCGTGCCGATTGCCGCGTTCCTATTATGCCTGGCTTCCGTCATCGGCATAGCCTTTGATCCGAATCAACGAATCGCACTGTATTGCGGCATCCCGTTTATGGCCATCTGTTATGCAGCATATTATGCGAAAAACCGCATAAGCCAGCCGACTGCTGATATCACTCATTCAAAATAAACAGAACCTGCCTCCGAGCAGGTTCTGTTTCATCTTCAAACTTCCACCGTCCAGTTGAACGGCCCCTTCACTTTTCCAAGCTGAATATTTGTTATCGTTTCATACAGCTTTTTCGAGATATCCCCGATTTGCCCGTCGCCTACAATCACCGTTTTCCCATGAATATTGAGTTCACCGACAGGCGAAACGACTGCTGCAGTTCCCGTGCCGAAGACCTCTGTCAATTCTCCGCGTGCAGAAGCCGCGTAAATCTCGTCAATCGAAATTCTCTCTTCTCGAACCGGAATGCCCCAGCTCCGAATCAGCTCAATCGCAGACGCACGTGTAATTCCGCTTAAAATACTTCCGCTTAATGCCGGTGTGACAGCTTCCCCGTTCATAACGAAAAAGATGTTCATGCTCCCTACTTCTTCCACGTATTTCTTTTCAATGGCATCCAGCCACAGCACCTGGTCATAGCCCAGCTCATTCGCTTTCTGCTGCGCCTGAAGGCTGGCCGCGTAATTTCCGGACGTTTTTGCACATCCGACTCCGCCGTTCACCGCCCGCACGTACTCATCTTCGACGTAGATTCTAACTGGCTTCAGCTGATCGTCGCCATAATAGGAGCCGACAGGCGAAAGCACGATCATGAATGTATAGCTCTTGGATGCCTTCACACCGAGACTTGGTTCTGTGGCAATGACAAACGGACGTATATACAGTGACGTACCCTTTTCCTTTGGAACCCAATCCTTCTCCAGCTCAACTAATTGCATCAATGCCTCAAGCACCAGCTCTTCGTCTAAAGGCGGCATACTCATGCGCTCACACGATCTGTTCAGCCGTTTGATGTTTTGATCCGGACGGAACAGCAGCACTCTGCCATCTTCTGTTCTGTACGCTTTTAATCCTTCAAAGACAGCCTGGCCGTAGTGAAAAACAGATGAAGACGGATCAAGCGTAAGCGGCGCGTACGGCTCAATTCTCGGATGGTACCAGCCCATTCCCTCTTCATAATCCATCACAAACATATAATCTGTAAAATATTTCCCGAATTCCAAGGATGAAGGGTCGGGCTTTTCCTTATGAAATGCAGTTTTTTCTCGTTCAATAAGCTTATTCAATCTGATCAGCACACCTTTCACAGCATAATTGTTGAAATATTCAGTCTTTTTAAAATTAAAAAAGTATACAGCCTCTTCTTTGATTATACGCCGCTCCACACCTACAAATTTCAGAATATTCTTTATGATCATCAGCTATTATACACCACATTCTTTGTCAAATGAAGATGAAATAAAAGAAAAACTGCCCGTTTTAGGCTTTTGTTATCTTTTTTCAGTGTGATTGAAAACCCTTGAAGTCTAGGAAGGACGAGCATTAAAGGTGCTCTCACAAAATGTGATGACGGCGGCATTAGGCAGGACACCAGAGCAATTAGTCGCCGTTTCTTTCATAACTGGTGAGCACCAACGTGCCGGCTGACGACGAGTGCAAGAGTTTGCCGGCACGCCAAAACAGCCAGATTCAATTCGGCTGCCTCATTTTAGACTGCTAAATACAGGACGACAATATGGCAAATCAGCAAAATATATACTGCAATCACAAATTGCCAATTGATCTTCCGCGCCCATGCAAACACAACCATCATAACGGGCAGTATTACAGTCCCCGCCAGCTTGTTCACCGTCAGATCCGGGCTGTTCGTTCCATCATAGTGAATCGGCATCTCCGCCGGAAGAAATGGGTAAAACACGATTGAAAGGATGAAAGCAGCAATCACAGCCCCCCACAGCGCCTTTCCATTCATCAATAGAAACATAGAACCACCATCCCTTTCATCGTCACGCATCACTTTATGAATGATATGACTGTTCTACGGTGAATTTCGTTCGGTCTCCTCACGTAATAATTTGCGCATATTCTACTGCTTCTTCATTTTTATCATAGGTGAGAGATTCTGATAAAAATGCCGGTGCTCCGACATTGGTTAACAAGTGGCCGCTGATCGTTTCATCGGTTAAAATCGGCTCGATTGATTCTGTGCCTCTGCTGATTTCAATATTGTATTTTGTCCTTAACAGTTCAAACAGCGAGCCTGTGCACTCTTCCTGTGCCAGCCCCGGTGCGGCTCTCCAGGGAATATAGGAGGTGTGATACTGCAAGGGCTCCCCCTCGGCGTATCTGACCCTGACAAGCTTGTTGACAGGGTCATTCTCTCTCATTTTCAAAAGCTCGGCAATGGAGTGATCAGGTATCACCACGAGTTCAAGTACTTTTGATTCAGAACGCAGACCCCTCATTTGTTCTGCAAAGCTTGTAATCTTATGCGGAATCGGCGTTTGTATTTTGCAGCCGATACAAATGTTCCTTTCCCTTGAATTCTTTTAATATACCTCTCAAGCTCAAGCTGCTGCAGGGCCAGTCTCACAGTTGTTCTGCTGACATCATATTATTCGCAAAACTAGCTCTCCGTCGGCAGCTGATCATTCGCCTGATACTTGCCCGACTTCATTAATTCAATGATTTTAAACTTGATAACAGAATATAAAGCTGTCATTTCATTCTCCCCATTCTGTATGCAACCGTTCTTTTTGATTGAGACCATAATATCACTTGCCAGCCTCATATGAAAGATTTGTATCCTTCTTTTATAACAAATTTTCAGAAATTAATATTGAAAGTTTGATTACGGTGGCGCTAAATTCGTAATGACAACCATCTTAAATTGGTTATAACAAATATGGTGCTTGTCTATCTCTTTGAGGGGGTGTCACATGAAGATTATAATCGCCGAGCACTATGAAGAACTTTGTAAGTTAAGCGCTAACATGATGAAAGAACAGATACAGGCTAAGAAAGATGCCGTTCTCGGCCTGGCAACAGGAAGCACGCCGGTCGGCTTGTACAAGCAGCTGGTTTCAGACTATCAGGCAGGCGAAATCGATTTTTCAAAGGTTACTACATTTAATTTGGATGAATACGCTGGTCTCTCTCCGTCTCATCCGCAAAGTTATAACCATTTTATGCAAATGAAGTAAGATAGTCCCCCCTGAAGCGAAGGACTTTTTTGCCAACATAATGAAAGCGCTATCAAAATAAAATTTGAAATAAGGTGTTTTCATGTAATTTACCAAGATATGAATATGCCTCGTCCTATCATCATGAAAAGGGGGATTCGTTTGAAAAAATTGATCGCGTTCCAAATTTTAATCGCTTTGGCTGTCGGCGCAGCAGTCGGCCATTTTTTCCCTGATTTTGGGATGGCATTGAGGCCTGTCGGAGATGGGTTTATTCGTTTGATTAAAATGATTGTCGTGCCAATTGTGTTTTCTACTATTGTCATCGGAGCTGCAGGAAGCGGAAGCATGAAAAAAATGGGCAGTCTCGGGATTAAGACGATCATTTGGTTTGAAGTGATTACCACGATGGTATTGGCGCTTGGACTTGTATTAGCGAATGTCTTAAAACCCGGTGTCGGGCTTGACCTCTCCCATTTGGCGAAAAAAGATATCAATGAACTTTCCGGCTACACAGACAAAGTTGTTGATTTTAAACAAATGATCCTTGATATTATTCCTACAAATATTATTGATGTCATGGCCAGAAATGATTTGCTCGCCGTTATCTTCTTTGCGATTTTGTTTGGTGTCGCCGCGGCCGGCATTGGCAAAGCCTCTGAACCAGTGATGAATTTCTTTGAATCCACCGCTCAAATTATGTTCAAACTCACGCAAATCGTCATGGTGACTGCTCCTATTGGCGTGCTAGCCTTGATGGCAGCCTCTGTGGGCCAATATGGCATCGAACTCCTCCTCCCTATGTTTAAACTGGTTGGCACGGTGTTCCTTGGTCTGTTCCTGATCCTCTTTGTCCTCTTTCCGCTTGTCGGTCTCATCTTTCATATTAAGTATTTCGAAGTGTTAAAAATGATATGGGATCTGTTTTTGATCGCGTTTTCCACCACCAGCACCGAAACCATACTCCCTCAGCTGATGGACAGAATGGAGAAATACGGCTGCCCAAAACGAGTGGTATCATTTGTCGTTCCCTCTGGCTTGTCACTGAACTGCGACGGCTCCAGTTTATATTTATCAGTTTCCTGTATTTTTCTGGCGCAGGCCTTTCATGTAGACATGACATTGTCCCAGCAGCTGCTGATGATGCTTGTGCTTGTCATGACTAGTAAAGGCATTGCAGCTGTTCCGTCAGGCTCGCTTGTTGTTCTTCTGGCAACTGCCAATGCTGTAGGGCTTCCTGCTGAAGGCGTCGCCATAATAGCGGGCGTTGACCGTGTCATGGACATGGCGAGAACAGGCGTGAACGTACCGGGGCATGCGATGGCCTGCATCGTGGTGTCAAAATGGGAAAAGGCCTTCCGCGAAAAAGAATGGGCCTCTGCAAACGGACAAACCGATAGCGTATAAAAAAGAACACCTCATTCCCGAGGTGTTCTTTCGATTATTCAGCAGCAACGTGATCTTCTTTTTCAATCGCTGCCAGTCTTGCGTTTACTTCTTCTTCTGTCATATTGTGCTCTGAAACATACAGGTTTCTTGGGTTCGTACGGCATTCGTGGCTGCAGCTGCGCATATATTTATACTCATTTTCCGGTGTGCAAATCATTTTTTTGTTGCAAGATGGATTTGCGCAGTTCACATAACGCTCACACGGTTCACCTGTAAAGTAGTCTTTTCCGACAACCACATGCTCGACACGGTTGACAGGCACGCTGATTCTTTCATCGAAGACGTAGCACTGGCCGTCCCACAGCTTGCCTTGCACCTCAGGATCTTTTCCATATGTCACAATTCCGCCGTCAAGCTGTGCTACATCTTCAAAGCCTTGCTTCACCAGCCAGCCGGAGAATTTTTCGCAGCGCACGCCGCCCGTGCAGTATGTTAAAATCTTTTTGCCTTCAAGCATGTCTTTGTGTTCTTCGATCCATTCAGGCAATTCACGGAAGGCTTCGATGTCAGGACGGACTGCTCCTCTAAAATGGCCAAGATCATACTCGTAATCATTACGCGCGTCAATTACAATTGTGTTTGGATCCTGCATTTTCTCATAAAATTCTGCAGGCTTCAAATGCTGTCCTGTTGTTTGATTCGGATCCACATCATCTTCAAGACGAAGCGTCACAAGCTCTTTTTTATGACGGACGAAGATTTTTTTGAACGCATGGTCCTCTTCTTCATCAATTTTAAATACCATATCCGCAAAACGAGGGTCAGCTTTCATTGTTTCCATATATTTTTCAGTCTGCTCAACCGTACCTGATACCGTACCGTTAATTCCTTCAGAAGAAACAAGGATACGGCCTAACAAACCAAGCTCCTTACAAAAAGCCAGATGCTGCTCTCTGAACGCCTCTGGATCTTCAATCGTAACATATTTATAGTAAAGTAATACTCTGTATTGTTTTTCCATGATTTAAACACCCTGTTCGATTATAGTTAGTTGTTATGCACACACTTACTATATCATACAGGAAAATGACGCAAAGATGAACAGATCCGCCCAGACTGATAAAAATATCCAAGCTCTTACAAACCCAAGCGGCACATGGGTTCATTAATATACTATGGCATTTTCCATTAAATTACTAATTAAAGTAGTTATCTGAAAACTATTTTATAGTTCCTCTTCAAAAGATAAATTTATCGGCTCATCTAAAAGTTCTCCCGGCATTTCAAGATTTGTTGAAGGGATGCTTTCATCTACCTCTTCAAAAACAACATGATCCATCCACATCTGACCCGGCCCAGATAATAGGACACCAAAAGATATCACAGCACTCTTTTCAGGGACATCTAAAACAATAGCATAATGATTCCAATTGGTTGTCCCGGTAATAGGCCTGTTGCTCATATTGTCAAATTGGAGAACATCGTCAGCAGCACTGTCAACCCGCATCCAAAGTGAGGCAAAATGCTTCACTCCTCTTGTTTTGATAAAACTTGATAGCCGAAGCCTTTTTCCTAGATAGCGATCTGCCTTAAATTGCTGCATCATCGTCGCAAATTCACCGTTGCCCTGCACCATCGTTGATTTTAAATACCCTGAAGCTTTTCCCTGATGTACATTTTCCCGGTCAACCCCCATTTCGTATTGGAATGGATGGCTCCCGTTCAATAACCAGCCCTTCATTTTTTTCCCCATGCGAGATTCCTCCTTTTTTGCAGTCAATCGCTTCATAAATGTTCGATATGCTCCAGGCGGCATGTGATACAGCTTTTTGAACGTCCTCGTAAATGCTTCTTGAGATTCAAACTGATAATGCAAAGCAATATCCATAATACGAAAATCGGTATAAAGCAATGCTGCCGCTGCTGTAGCAAGACGTCTTAAACGAATATAAGAAGCAACCGACATACCGACTTCTTTTTGAAAGATCCGATGAAAATGGAATTTTGAAAAGCCTGAAACGTTTACAATATCCTCACTTGATATTTGCTCATGTAAATGTGATTCAATCCAATCGATTGTTTTCTGGATAGCTTTTTCATAATACATATCACGCTTCAATCTCCTTTCTGTTTTAGAATAATGGATCACAGCTTATATGTTTTGATTTTTTTTGCGATATGTAAAAACCCCCTGTACTATAACAGGGGGGGACACTACTCACTTGATAATAACTGATGGCGTGATATGCTCCAGCCAAATGACACCGTCATATTGTTCCTTCAAGATCATCTGCTCTTCCGTAATCCCCCAATAGAGTGCTGTCCGCGGGGTGTACATCCACGAAGTGCCTTTCTTGTTTTTTGTATGGAGAAAATCAACAAAGACAGCTGGATGGTTCGCAGCTTTCAGCAAAGCTTCAAGACTTCCAGACGGCGGCGGGCTTGTGACCGGCGTAACGGTCTTATTATCGCTATCGAGACTGGCGCCTGAATATGCATAAATGCCAATCGTATATGTTTGTTTTTTCAGCCGCTCCGGCAAATAATCACCCATGTTAGGACCGTTTAGCTCTACCCAGTCCTTTATCATTTTGGTATTCTGTTTGCGAAGATGGTAATTGTGGGCCCAGACAATGATCTTTTTTTTCGGATAAAGGGTTTCCGCAACCCTCTGAAATTGTTCAGCCATCATGCGGTCTCTCATATAGAATGAAAAATCCTCAATATTATCCGGATAATCCTTTAGTTTTTCTTTCATTTCTTCCAGCATATACGTTTCCATTACGTCAATTCTCAGCTGAAGGGAATGCATAAACATCTCATAAGCTTTCGGCTCTTTCGGAAGGTGTGCTTTTAGCTCTGAAGCATGTGTTTCAGCGAACTTGATCAGCTCTTGATAGTTTTTCGCAAGCGTTTCTTTCTTTTGCGCAAATTCATCAAACGTGTTGCTGTTAGTCACCAATGTTGAAAAGTCATTTTCTGATTGGGAGAGCAGCTCTGCTTTTTCAGGGTCCACTGCTTTGACCCATTGGTTTGCAGCGTCATTGAATGAATTCTTCATGCTTTGAATATCAAAACCCGTAAGGATAAGCGGATCGCCTTTCTCTTTTTGCTCTTTCATGTAAGCAAACAGCTCAACAACATCTTCTGTGTGCCAAACGGGATATATGGATTTTTTCATCGTGCTTTTAGAGGTAAGTTGATCCATATTAAGGTAGGATGCATTTGTATCGGTAAAGCCAGACTCAAAGGCCAATACATCGTACCCCAGTTCTTCGTGGAGGTATTTGATCATGCGGACCTTTGTTGCATTGATTTCGCCAGCGCCGTGTGTGGTTTCTCCTAACTGAACAATTCGTTTTCCTTTCAGCACCTTCTTCAGAAATCGAAGGTCTTTGTTTGAGGTATCGGAAGAATGTAGTGGATGTGCATGTCGTTCAATCCACCAATTCCAATGTTTTTCCTCAGAAGCAGCTCGGGCGGAGGCTGAAAAAGAAGTAAACGCCAAACAGACAATCAGCAGCGGCAGAGCTGTTTTCACTATCATTTGTCTCAATTCTATCTCTCCTTTTCTGTAAAATGCTCTAGTAATTACGAGATTGATACAGAAAAAGTTTCCTTTTTTCACCAACAAAAAAAGCTTCTCTATTGAAAGAAGCCTTAGCTGGATCCTCTCATCACCTGATGAAAGTAAAACCGATACGTATTTCGTAAAAATGTTTCAACCGGAAGCTGTACATCCGCTTGGTATTTGCTGATGATGAATGGAAACCGTTCGATTCCTTTCTCGCGAAAATCACTCGCTTGCTCTTCATCTGTTGCCTTCTCTTGCAGAACCGCTTCAACAATTGGCCAGCACGCTTCCCGCACTTGCCGCAGGACGGCTTCATCTCCGGTGTTCTGATAATCTTTGATCCAGCTGATGATTTGTTTCTCCATGAGTATCACCTTTCTTCAAAAAAAAGAGGCGCTGCGCTTATACGAGCTCCTCTTTTTGTTCTTCGTATCCTATCAATTCTCCGACTTGGACTTCTTGGCCTTCTGTTAAATTGGCTGACGGCTGGAACGCGTCTCTTTCAAAAATCAATATGACGGTTGAGCCAAATGAAAAATATCCAAGCTCCTCGCCGATCTCCAGCACGTCCCGTGTACTCGTCTGCACGATAGAGTTAATATTCATCGCGCCGACGGGAATCATCAGGATATTTCGAGTGCCGCCATTCAGCTCGTACACAAACCGGTAATTTTTCGACAGCACGTCTTTCCCGTATTTTAACCCTAATTGATTTACAGGGTAAGAACGATTTCCAAGCTCGGCCAGCTTTTGATACCTGCAGCTGATCGGAGAATGGAAACGATGATAATGCCGCGGGCTTAGATACAGCACGATGAAGTATCCGCCGTTGTATTGATGGTCTGCGCTTTTACAGCCGGTCAGCTCAGCGAAAGAGTAATCTTTTCCCTTTACTGTAAAGGTTTGATTCGGGTTGATTGTTCCTACCGTCTGAACCACACCGTCAACAGGGCTAACCACCGCGTGCGCCTCTTTTGAAACAGGGCGCCGCTCCAAATTAATATGTCGAATGAACAATTCGGACAGCGAACCGTAATCAGCGGCCGAACCGTCTACATCATCCCAATTTAGCCGAAAATGTTTTGAAAAAAGCGGAATGACCGGTTTGCTGATTTTAGACTCGCAAAATCCTTTAATCAGATAGGATGACAGACGATGATTCGTCAGCTCTATCAATGATCGATACAGAATCTTTACAGCCGTATTAAACATGAATAATCCCTATAACCCTTCCGATTGTAATAAAAATAAAGCACCATAAAAAGGCGCCGATTGCCGCAAACGCAATATACGTTTTCAAGTTCATTTTGCCGATTCCCGAAAAATAACACGTCATATGTCTGACGCCTGGAATGAAATATCCTAAAATAAGAGAATATGGACCGTATTTATTCATCCATTTTTCTACTTTCATCATTCTCTTTTCTTTTAATCCGATCCACTTGCCGTACTTGTCGATAAACGGGCGCCCAGCTTTTCTGCCGATCATGTAGCTGATCACCATACCTAACAAAGCCCCGACAAAGCTGATCAAAATCGAAAGCTCATAATTCAGCACGTCAGTATGCGTGAAGTAACCAACGACGGTCATCATTACTTCATCTGGAATCGGCAGTCCAACAATCCCTAGAACCAGCATCAAAAAAATAGCGATATAACCGTAATCCGCTATAAGCTGCTGAACTAATTCCATCTCTCAGACTCCAGGTTTTCTGCCGCATGTTTTTTAAAGTGAGGAAATTTTATTTTACTCACCATTAAATAGGAAAGTCCGCAAGTGCCGATTGCCAGCAGGATCGGGTTATAGACAAAGCTTAGAATAACGAGACACATGCCCGCAAATGGAATCGGCATCCCGATAAAGGTCGGAAGCTTGCTTTGCTCAATGTTAAATTTAGAGAGGCGAAGCATTCCACAAATGCTGTACGTCAATGCGCATAAAATCCCGATAAACGGAAGGGCGTATAATGAGACACTGTACGCAAGCATAGAAGGAGCCACACCAAACGTCACTAGATCAGCAAATGAATCCAGTTCTTTTCCCATATCAGAAACGGCATTCAGTTTACGTGCTGCCATCCCGTCAAAGAAATCAAGAAACATGCCGGTAAAAATGAAAAGCACTGCGGAATGAATGTTGTGATATAACAACGAATGAATCGCCAGCATTCCGCAAGTAAAGTTTCCTATCGTAATCATACAGGGGATATAATTCACAGTGTAACCAAACCTCCAATTGTAAAACCATCTATCTCATTCGACGATATGCATCGAATAGCGTTACAGGAAAAATTTTCTCTATTAAGCATGATAACATAGAATGCCCCCAAAAAAGCAGCACTCAAATTCTTTTATTATACAACATTTGTTATCTTTTGAACAATGAATGCCAATCTTTTCATGTTTCTTACTATATTATTTCCCGCTCAAAAAGGACAAGACGCGTTGATTGACGTACTCTGGCCGCTCCAGAGATAACAGATGTCCGGTGTTCTTCACGATTTCAGCCTGAATCCCCGGCACCAATACTGAAGCCCGTTCTAAAGCCATTTGCTGATGGTACCTGACCTCGTACTCACCAAACATCAGGAGTATCGGGACCGTTATCGATCTCAATTCCCGGTCTGTGAACACGTACGGAAAGCCATTTTCTGTCGGCTTCAGGCTTCTTTGTTCGTCCTGCCATTCCACACCCGTTACAATTTGTCTTTGCAGTACAGGATGTAGATCATAACGGCTATCGGTAATCCACTTCATATATGCATGAGCTCCTCTTGATCCCGTAAGCCCTGCAACGTATTTATAGACATCCGGATGAAATGAAATAAATGCTTCGGCGGGACTCATAACAACCGCCCGCTCTACTCTTTCAGGGACTCGGAGCAAGAAATTTACGATATGGGATCCTCCAAGCGAAAGGCCTGCCAGGTGTGCTGTCTCAAGTCCAAGAGAATCAAAGACATCTTTCAGCCATTCTGCGCAATCAGCTCTCGTATCCAGAGGAGCTGATGGGATACTTTTATTTTTGTCTCCTATTATATCGACTGCATATGTACGATATTGACTGCTCCACTCCGCGATATTCGGATACCACATAGCAGAGCTGAAGAGCCCCCCGTGAAGCAAAATGAGCGAAGGTGCGTCCTTTGGCCCACTTGCCATGATATGTGTTTTTCCAAAACGAGTAGAAACATAGAATGCTTCCGACTCAATCGGCCACAAAGAAAGGCTTTTATCATATGCCTGGTAAAAGCGGAGACCGCTCTCAGCCACGGCGAGCTGCATCGAATCTTGTGTCATCTTCTTCTTTTTCCTCCGGGTTTGATTGATATAAAATAAAGGGTAACGCCCCTTTTGTCTCATAAGAAAAAATACCTATTTCTCATTATCTCATATTATAAATTTCCAGTATATAGTTTGGCTTCCTGTGATACATAAAAAAGGCAGTTTCCCTCGAAATCAGAGAAACCGCCTATTCTTTGAAAACTAATAGAATGACCTTATCTTTTTTATCCTCTGTAAATGAGATGTCATGGGTTACTGATGTTTCACCCTTCGTCAATGCAACTGAGTAGTCACCTTTTTTGCCTGCCCATTTGATGTCTCCGTTTTTATCTGTTTGACCAAGTATCTCGCCAATCTCTGTACTTGGCTTCTGGTCTGAGACTGGCGCTTTGACAATCGTAATTTGAACCCCTTCGACGGGCAGCCCCTTGGCATCCTCCACATGAAGAGTAACAGGGATAGCCGTTTCTTTCTGAGCAGATTGCGTTTGTGAGCTGCATCCGCATAAAAACATAATAAACATGAAAATAGCTAATTTGCTGTATTTATTGATTTGCCCAATATTGAATATTGTTGAATACATCGTTCGTCACCCTTGTTCCCAAGTTATATGACGATCCCCCGTTCGTGTGAATAGCAATAGCTGTCTGCCCTGTATCACTATAGTTTCGGTAAACAGGCGAGCCGCTTTGGCAGCCGTACGTATCAGTTGTATAGGTCAGCTTATACGTTTCAGCGGATCGAATCGGCTTTGTATCCGACCACATCGTGCCAAAGGTTTTGTCACACGGGAATCCTGTCACTGACGAGGAAAGGCCCGCGGGACTGCTGCTGTTTGTTGTCCGGTAGCCGTACCAGCCAACCGTGTTTCCAGGAGAACCGTTTAATTTAATCGCTCCGTAATCATAATTGGTGTTATTGCTCTCCGTCCATCCTTTGACGGAGTAAAACATCGTGCCTGAATAAGTACCGTATGGATATGAAGAACCATTGCGGCCCGGCGCTGCGGTTATCGTCGAAGCCCATCCGTGCTCCTGGCTGTACACACAATGTCCAGCCGTTACGACAGTATTCGGATTGACTAAAAATCCGGTACATCCATAAGTGCTAGAGGTGTTGGGATACTTAATTGAAAGTTGAACAGTTGCTCTATAAGGAAAAGACGTAGTGCTGGAGATTCTGATGCGTTCATCGGTTCCGATGATACTTGAAGGCTGTAAGGTTTGAATGTTTTTTTCCAGTTCCGTTTGCCCGCCGTATAGCGATTTACTTGTTTTTCCGGTTCCCTCATAAGGGGCGGAAACCTGTTCTTCTTTTGACGTTTGGTTTTTCGTGGCATCAGCTTCTTTACCTGTATTTGATACAGAAGTTTGCGGATTCTCTGCCGCCTTTGCCGGTACAGCAAAAGATACCGCCGCTGCCATCGCCAAGCATAAAACCATAAAGCAAGCGGCACATTGTTTTCTGAATGTTGGAACTAATTTCATTCTGTCATCTCCCTCCTATTGTGTCAACCACTCATTCACATGGAAGACTTTTACATTATAATCAGGTTTTTGATTCTTATGATAAAACTTTTATAGGGGATGAAAAAACGGACCTTGTACCATAACAAGGCCCGCTTAAACTCTATTTTATAGATAGCTGATCCAAGGCATTCTTTGCATTCTCTCTCGCTGTTTCAACTGTATCAGCCGCAGAAAGCGCAACCGCCATACGGCGACCGGCTTTCGTGATTGGCTTACCAAAGACGCGAACTTGTGTCTTCGGCACTGCCAGTGCGTGTTCCAGTCCTTCTACAGTGTAATCCGCTGATTCTTCCGGTGCTTTGAGGGGCCGGCTGGCGCCAGGAGAAAGCTGTATGATTTCTGTAATCGGAAAACCGAGAATTGCCCGGACATGCAGCGCGAATTCCGACAAATTTTGCGTCACCAGCGTGACAAGGCCCGTATCATGCGGACGAGGAGACACCTCACTGAAATACACCTTATCCTTCGCAAGAAACAGCTCCACGCCAAACAGGCCGTACCCGCCAAGCTCATCGGTAATGGTTTTTGCGATATGCCTGGCTTCTTCCATTTGCTGCTCCGTCATATGATGCGGCTGCCAAGATTCGATATAATCTCCGTCCTTTTGCACATGTCCGATCGGTTCACAGAAAGTCGTGCCGTTGACTGCACGAACAGTTAAAAGCGTAATTTCTGATTCAAATGGAATAAACTCCTCTACGATCACGCGGCCGTTTTTCACCCGTCCGCCTTCCATCGCTGTCTCCCAGCAGCTCTCTAAATCCGCTTCAGAGCGGCACACGCTTTGGCCTTTTCCAGATGAACTCATTAAAGGTTTAACGACACAAGGAAAGCCAATATGAGCTGCCGCTTGGACAAATTCGTCATATGTATTCGCAAATTCATAGCCAGCCGTCGTAAGTCCGAGCGTTTCTGCCGCAAGCCGCCTGATGCCTTCCCGATCCATCGTCAGCTTTGCCGCACGTGCATTCGGGATGACATGAAACCCTTCCTCTTCAAGCTTCAGCAATTCATCCGTCGCAATTGCCTCCACCTCAGGCACAATCAAATCCGGTTTTTCTTTCTCAATGACGCTTCTGATCTGCTCGCTGTCCAGCATATCAACGACATAGCTGTTATGCGCAACCTGCATCGCCGGAGCATACGCGTAACTGTCAACCGCCACCGTCTGTACCCCAAGACGCTGGGCTTCAATCACTACTTCTTTACCTAACTCACCTGAACCTAATAATAAAACCTTCTTTGATTGATACATCTTTGCCCCTCCTATCTGCTTCCCAACCATTATAACTGAAATATTTGAAAAATAAATTTTTATTAAAATAGATAAAATAAAATTATTATTGAAGAAGCAAATTTTTTAAATTCTTAAACGAAAGTAAACAATAACGGTCTGCTTTCTCTATTCCCTAAACAGCAACATCATACAAGAAATCCCCAAAAATCATGCTACACTTAACCCAAGACACCACACCGACAGGAGGCATCCCATGCAAAACGAAACCCGAACACTGCAGCTTGATCCGCACCTTAATATAGAAGCCTACCGTTTCAAAGGGATTATGCAAAAATTCCCGAACCACTTTCACGATTATTATGTGATTGGCTTTATTGAAAAAGGGCAACGGTATCTGGCCTGTCAGGATCAAGAATATATTATTAATCCAGGTGATCTTCTCCTCTTTAACCCCCGTGACACGCATAGTTGTGAGCAGATTGACGGGCGGACGCTTGATTATCGGTGTATCAATGTGATGCCGGATGTTATGGAGAAGGCGGTGAAAGAGATTACTGGTGCCGGGCATCTCCCATATTTCTCCCAGCATGTGTTATTCCGCCACGAGCTGACAACCAGCCTGCAGGAATTGCATATTTTGATATCCAAGGAAAAACAGGCTTTGCGCAAAGAGGAGCTGTTTCTTCATCTTCTAGAAGAGCTGATCCGCCATTATTCTGACGTCACATTCCTCAGCAGCATTCCCGAACCATCCGACGAAGTCAAAATGGTTTGCGAATTTTTAGAAGAGCATTATGCCCAGAACGTTACGCTCAACGATTTGAGTGAACTAACAGGCTGGAGCAAGTATCATTTATTGCGTTCATTTACAAAACAAAAAGGAATTACGCCTAATAGCTACCTGGAGACAATCCGGATTAATCAAGCGAAAAAACTCCTTGAACAAGGGGTTAGACCGATTGATGCGGCATGTCAGACAGGATTCAGCGATCAGAGCCATATGACGAAGTTTTTCAAACGGCAGGTGGGGCTGACGCCGAAGCAATACATGAAGATTTTTGAAAAGGAGCTTCAAAAATGAGCACACAAAGAGAATCGGCCGGGCATATCGCAGCCATTGTGACCATTCTGATTTGGGGGACGACCTTTATTTCGACAAAGATTCTTCTGGCTGACTTCACTCCAATGGAAATATTATTTTATCGGTTTTTGATGGGCTATATTGCGCTTATTCTCGTACGTCCCAAAATAATTCCGTTCAAAAATTGGCGGCAGGAGCTGTTATTTGTCGGGGCAGGTTTATTTGGCGTAACCTTATACTTTCTATTAGAAAATATAGCTCTCACCTATACATATGCATCCAATGTCGGCATGATCGTATCCATAATTCCGATGATCACTGCGGTGCTGGCCCATTTTCTGCTTGAAGGCGAAAAACTGCGGCTGACTTTTTTCATTGGATTTGGGGCAGCACTGATCGGGCTTTTATTGATTACGTTCAACGGCAATGTCGTACTGCGGATGAATCCGTTCGGAGACATCATGGCAGTCGGGGCCGCTCTCGTGTTTGGAGGCTACTCGATTTTCATGAAAAAATTAAGCGCTTACGATTATCACATCATCGAGCTGACACAGAGAGTGTTTTTATACGGTTTGTTGTTTATGATTCCCGCTTTATTTTTGTTCGACTTCCATTTTGACCTGAGCCGATTTTCATCCGCTTCAAATGTACTCAACATGCTCTTCCTCGGCATCGGTGCTTCCGCTCTGTGTTTCGCCACATGGAATTACTCAGTCGGCGTGCTAGGCGCCGTCAAATCCAGTGCGTATATTTACATGGTCCCGGTCATCACAATCACAGCCTCCATCCTGATCCTGCACGAAAACATGACATGGATCGCTCTTCTAGGAGGTGCACTTACGCTTCTAGGCCTCTACATTTCAGAACTGAAACCGAAAGCGAAGCTGATGGGGAACGGAAGTACTATGGATGCTTAACGGCATCTATTTTTTATTTTGTCCTACGTTTGCCACCTATAAATGAACGAGATCTAAAGAAGGAGGAATCGAAATGGTTGATGAAATGGTCTTAATCACACAGCAATGGCTGAACGAAACGTACAGCGGAAAGCATGGGTATAACCCAGTAGAAGAGAGCAGGAAAACTGGGTGGGATACGATCTACGGTCTGACTCGGGCGCTTCAAATTGAACTGGGTATCTCAGAACCAGCTGATAACTTCGGGCCGACAACACAGCGCTTATTTAAGCCTCTTAAAAAACAAGATCCAAATTCAAAACCAAGCAACATGAATTTTATTTTGCAAGGTGCATTATGGTGCAAAGGCTTTAATCCCGGTGGTTTTACAGGCGTCTTTTATGAAAAAACAGAAAATGCGGTGAAGGAATTCCAGAAACCACGTTGATTATGAAAGCTTTATTAGACATGAGCGCTTTTAAGCTGGTATCTGGGGGTGATTCAAGAATCCGCCAGATTCAACAAAATTTAAACCGGGACTACAATGACTACATCGGCTAATGCCATGTGACGGACTGTATGCCCGCGATACAAACAAAGCCCTTATTTATGCCCTGCAAAAAGAAGAAGGCATGAGCACAAGTGTTGCCAATGGATTTTTCGGAAACGGCACAACAAGTTTATGTCCTACCTTAACTCCCGGGGATTCAAGAACCGGCTTTGTTTTAATTGTTCAGTACGCTCTTTATTGCAACGGGAAATCATTCGATCCTGGTGCATTTGACGGCAAATATGGTGTGGGTGTTGTTTCAGCCGTTAAAGCATTTCAAGAATTCATGTGTCTGCCTCAAACAGGTTATGCAGATATGCCGACCATTAAAGCTTTATTATCAAGCTCAGGAGATACAGCACGCGCCGCTTCAGCTTGTGACACTGCTACAATTATAACGGCAGAAAAAGCTCAAACCCTGCGGAATAACGGTTATAAAACGGTTGGAAGATATTTGACCGGGAATGTGCGGACAAGCAGCGGCCTTACTTCAAAAGCTATGACGTCTGAGGAACTATCAGTTATTTTTGATGCGCGATTAAAGGTCTTTCCGATTTATCAAGACGGCGGCTATGAATCTTCTTATTTTATCAAAGATCAAGGCACAAAAGATGCATACAGTGCTGCTTCTGCGGCTCGAAGATTAGGTTTCCCGTCAGGCACGACCATTTATTTCGCCGTCGATTTTGATGCCTACGATTATGAAGTAACCGATAAAATCATCCCTTATTTCCAAGAGATTAAGTCAGCATTTACTAAAATGCAGACATTTTCAACCGCACCTAAGTATGAAATAGGGGTTTACGGACCGAGAAATATTTGTATCCGCACTTCAGAAGCAGGACTGACAAAATATAGTTTTGTGGCAAATATGTCAACTGGATTTAGCGGCAATCTCGGCTATCCGATGCCAAACAACTGGGCCTTTGATCAATTTTATGAGGGAACAATCGGAAGCGGCTCTGGAAGCATCGGGATTGATAAAGACGGCTTTTCAGGAAGAGACTCAGGCGTAAGCCACGTGAATCCGCCATCTGATCCGGTATATGATGCAAGACTGCGTACACTGACAGACATTTTATCTACCATTCCGGCTTTAGAAAATCTATCAAGTCTTGCGAACGCTATGTTTGAATTTGATACGACAGAAACCATTTTTACATCACCTGAGTTGGATATTATTCTATCAACTTCACTTCTGGCAACCATACCAAGTGAAGGTTCACCAAACACAATTACCATTACAAATGGTAAACCAGGTGCCTATATCACAGGCTTATTAGGCGACACCCAAACGTCTCTCACTGCGTCACAAATCGACTCTTACCAAAACCTTTTAAACAGTCTCAGCTTATCAGTACGCAACGGATACTTGGAGATTTATGTAAACCCAACTGCTCAATCGTTAAACATTCAAGTTAAAATCTATACGCCTGATATTCCAGTAGGTGACAGTGCTACAACTGGACTTACGACTACGATTACGTTTAAAATAAAACAGAAGCACTTTACTTTGCCAGATACTGAGGAAGTATATTCACCGAATTGGGATACTATTGTCAACAACATGGTTGTGGCAGGTACAGGTATCTTGATTGTTGCTGGTATTGGTGCATTAGTATTAACGGTAGGCCCTGAAATGGGAGCTGCTGCAGTACTCTTCCGTACATTTTTAGCACTTTTTAAATAATATTGTTTCTCCATGAGTCCTTTAGGGATTCATGGAGTTCTTCTAAAAAAGGGGGGATACTGTATGAAAAGTAATATACATAAGTATCAGGAGATCACAAAAAAAATAGAAACCGACTTGTACCCTATCAGTCAAAACGACAATGATTTACTTTCTTACCTAATGAAACAAGACTCTTTCACACTCAACCAAATGAAAGTGTGTTTAATTGAACCACAGCTCACATTCAAACACACTGTCAAAATCGTATTTACAGTGACATTAATAACGTTATATATTTATTTTTTCAGTTCTCATTATAATGATTTAATAGAGATGGGTGTACAAATGTTTTTTGTGTTAATTGGCCTTATCTGGGTATTTGGTGTTTTCCCATTTTCAAGAAAAGTTCAAATTTCTGAGCGCTTCAAACAAAAATCCGAAAACGCCCGCATTGTCGGAATGATCGACTTCGTATTAGAACAAAAATACAAAAAAAGCATCTCTGAATAATCCCGAAATCAGAGATGCTCACTCTCTGCTCTCATCCCTTCCCAATCACAGCCGCACTGTCACGCGTGACCGCCGCGGGCTCCCTCAGCATTACATTCATCACACTCGCCAGCACAAGCATCCCAATCGACAAATAAAAAGCCAGTGTATACTCACCCGTTACCGTATAGATGACGCCAGGCACATACGCGCCGAGTGCCGATCCGATTTGATGGGCAAGCGAAAGCCAGCCGATCATGAGGCCGATCGAGTAGTTTTGAAAGTACTGGGTAGCGAGCATTTGAGTCGGCGCTACCGTGGCGAAGTCCACTAATCCAAACAGAATCGCAAAGGCTAAAAGCAAGTAAGGCTCGTGGCTGTAAATCAAAATCACGATCGACAGCGCGCGCACCGCATATAAAAAGCACAGGATTTTCCGGCTGCTCCACCGGTCAGCTACAATTCCAGACAGTAAGATGCCAGCAATATTAAAGCCGGCAAGCAGACTGACAGCGGCACTTGTGACTGTCGTTGAAAAGCCGTGATCGTGAGAAAACGGAATTAAATGGGTATCCATCAGTCCCACGGTCGTAAACCCGCAGATCAAAAACGGCAAAATCAAAAACCAAAATTGCCTCATCCTAAACATTCCGGTCACAGAAAGAGCAGTTGTTTTGGGTGCTGTTTCTTTTTCCGCAGCAGCCAGACCGCCGATCGGCTCTGCATTCTTTTCTGAAGGATTGTTCCGCAGCATCAACAGTGCAGCCGGAAAGACAATCACGATTAACAGCAAGCCCAACACCACAACCGTCAGCTTCCAGCTAAACCAATGGATCAGCATGAGTGAGCCGGGAACGAGAAGCATTTGCCCAGCGCCAAAGCCTGCTTCCATGATCCCAAAAGCTAGTCCCCTCTTTTTGCTGAACCAATTGACAACCAACACGCTTGCTGCCACATTCGATGCTCCGCCCACTCCAAGCGAGACGCCCAACCCGTAAAGCAGAAACAGCTGCCAAGGCGAGGTGACAAAGTATGTTAAGAAAATGCTGACTCCTGTCAGTAACGCACTCCATGACAAAACAGCCCGAGCACCCCATTTGTCCACAAGCTGCCCGATCACAGGCTGTGATATGCCATAGACAATAAAGCTTATCGTAGAAATCAGCGAGATGGTGCCTCTATCCATTGAAAACTGCCGTTCCCACGGCTCCACAAACGCACCAAACGACAGGCGCACCCCCTGAACAGCCAATAAGATCAAAAAGGTGACGGACACGATGATCCAAGCATAGTGCAGTCTTTTCATGACAGCTCCAAATCCCACCGTTCTTCTGTCAAACGCTGTCCCCATAATGGCGCTTCTTCTTTCACTTCACTTACCCTGAATCCAAATTTTTCGTAGAGCGGACGAGCCTCAGCCATAGTGCTCACCGTCCAAAGGAAAACGCGTTCAAACTTCATGTCCCGGCAGTATGCAACCAGATGCTCCAGCAATTGAGTGCCGAGCCCCCTTCCTCGAAAAGCGGCATCCACAAGAAACCATCTGAGCTGCACTGTCTTTTCATCATGTTTGACCAACCCGACAGAGCCGGCAAATTTCCCTCCGCTTTCTGCAATCCATATGTTTTCGATTTCAGCATCAAAGGTCTCATGAAGATAAGCTATAAACGTGTCGTCCCAGCCATGAGCCTCCGCATAAAAGTGTCTCTGTTTTTCAATGAGAAGCTGAAGATCATCCGAAAGAAAATAATCTCTAATCGATATGTCTGACGTTCTGGAAGAAAGCGACTGTGAAAGGATTGCCTCAATTTCTGCCATCGCCTCCGCAAGATTGTGCTGATCCTTTTGGTCAATTTCCTTCAGCATCCGTTCTACTTGTTCGTTGGCTTTCTCCTCCAGCTTTTTATAAATCGTTTTCCCCATTTCCGTGACATAAATATAATGGTGGCGAGCATCATCTTTGCTCTTCTGTTTATAGATCAAATGTTCTTTTTCAAACTGCTTCAAAATCCTGCTGACATATCCCCGATCTAGCCCTAGCTTATCCTGAAGGGTTTTTGCTGTACATTGAGGCGTATTATAAATCTCAAATAAAATCCGTGTTTCGGTTAAGGAAAACGGGCTGTCGTAAATGTGCTCATTAAGGAAACCAAGGACATTCGTGTAAAATCGATTGAACTTTCTGAATTTTAATCCGACAGTTGATTCACTAATCTTCAAACTCATCCCCACTTTCTTATATCGCTGATTAAGCCAATTATAATCAGGTATAGTTGCCATAGTCAATTATAAGTTGGAAAGTGGGGCATTTTTATTTTCCTGATGCTTTCCTTTTCCTGATCACAATCAATGTGATATAGGATAAAGCCAGTGAAACCAAGCTATAGACAACAACCCATCCTAAAAATGATTCGTTAAAAATGAAAAAAGTGAACACTAGCGAAATAATCAAACTAAGCACTGGCATCAGATACACGTTTTTACAAATACACGTCCCGGCAACCGATAACACTATAATTCCTAACGGCAAAATACCGAATGCGATTTCTAATTCATCCATCTGCAACAGCCTCCCTCCAGATTTTTATGCGGCTCGTAAAAAAACATAACTGCAATATGAAAAGGATAATATTCACTTTTTTCTAGTTTCATTTTTTTGAAATGACCCGTTTACATTCATTCCGGCTTATGATAATTTAAGAAACCGCTATCATGTTAAGTTAATATCTTGGATGGAGATTAGGAGAGCCAGGAATCCAACCCCTTTTTGACAAGGGGGTTTTCTGGCTCTTTTTGTTTTTCAGAAAGGAGGCACGCCACACATTCAGCACAAACAGCAAAGGGGGATAATGTTGATGCTTAATATATTTAGACCGGCTCGTCACATTGAGAGGCTGGATGATTCAAAGATGGATGCGGCTTACAAACGGCTCAGGCTGCAAGTATTCATTGGTATTTTCATTGGCTACGCAGGCTACTACCTGCTGCGAAAAAACTTTGCCTTTGCCATTCCTTATCTTCAGGAACAGGGGTTTTCAAAAACGGAACTGGGATTGGTGCTGGCCGCTGTGTCCATTGCATACGGCTTCAGCAAATTCATTATGGGCATGGTATCTGACCGCTGCAATCCGAGATATTTCCTCGCGACAGGCCTGTTTCTATCAGCAATCGTTAATATTCTTTTCGTTTCAATGCCTTGGGTGACTTCGAGCGTTACCATCATGTTTATCTTTATGTTTATCAACGGATGGTTTCAAGGAATGGGCTGGCCGCCATGCGGAAGGACGATGGCCCATTGGTTTTCCATTAGTGAACGGGGCACCAAAATGTCGATCTGGAATGTCGCCCATAACATAGGCGGCGGGATTCTAGCACCGCTTGTTACTCTTGGCATTGCGATGTTCGTAACTTGGAAAAGCGTGTTTTTCTTCCCAGCCATCATTGCCATTATCATTTCATTTTTGATTGTTTTATTGGTTCGCGATACGCCCCAATCTTGCGGCCTCCCGCCAATTGAAGATTATCGGAATGACTATCCAAAACATGCTTTTAAAAATCAGGAAAAAGAATTAACAACAAAAGAAATTCTTTTTCAGTATGTGCTGAACAATAAATTTCTTTGGTACATCGCGTTTGCTAATGTATTTGTTTATTTCGTGCGATACGGCGTAGTGGACTGGGCGCCTACTTACTTAACAGAAGCAAAAGGCTTTTCTCCTGAAGATTCACGCTGGTCGTATTTTCTCTACGAATACGCCGGCATACCGGGAACGATCCTGTGCGGCTGGATCAGTGACCGATTCTTCAAAAGCCGCCGGGCACCGGCAGGCGTCTTGTTTATGGCGGGCGTATTCGTTGCCGTATTGGTGTACTGGCTGAATCCCGCGGGCCATCCGCTCGTAGACAACATCGCCCTGATCAGCATTGGCTTTCTAATTTACGGGCCTGTTATGCTGATCGGCCTGCAAGCAATTGATCTCGCACCGAAAAAAGCGGCAGGAACTGCTGCCGGTTTAACCGGATTTTTCGGATATATCGGTGGATCTGCTTTCGCAAACGCCATTATGGGCTTTGTCGTAGACCGGTTTGATTGGAACGGCGGCTTTATCATGCTGATTACCTCCTGCATTCTTGCTATCGTCTTCTTGGCTCTGACGTGGAATACAGGAAAACGGGCGGAGCACGTTTAAGAAAGAAACATAAAAGATTAATCTTTTTTCAACACGTCGTTTACATCATTTTTTTAATATAAAAGACAGGTAGGTACTGCTTATCTATAAGGAGGAGAAATCATGCAAATAAATAGAATACTAGCCTTGGTGCTTCTGTCGCTGAGCTTACTCTCATTTATGGTAACACCAGTGTCGGCAGTGTCAAAAGGGAATCTGCTGTCACCTGACCGTATCCTGACGGTCGCGCACAGAGGGGCTTCCGGATATGTGCCTGAGCACACGATCCTTTCTTACGAAACCGCTCAGAAAATGAAAGCAGATTATATTGAATTGGATCTGCAAATGACAAAAGACGGCAAATTGATTGTCATGCACGATGAAAAACTGGACCGTACCACAAACGGAACGGGCTGGGTGAAAGACCATACGCTCGCAGACATTAAGAAACTTGATGCCGGTTCTTGGTTTAATAAAGCCTATCCGGAGAAAGCAAAGCCGCAGTACGCTGGCCTTAAGGTTCCTACATTAGACGAAGTATTAGACCGGTTCGGAAAACACGCAAACTACTATATTGAAACAAAATCGCCTGACACCTACCCAGGCATGGAAGAAAAACTGATCGCTTCTTTACAGAAACATAAACTACTAGGCAAACATGCTAAGCGCGGTCAAGTGATGATTCAATCATTCAGCAAAGAAAGTCTAGTGAAAATCCATCAATTACAGCCAAACCTGCCAACCGTTCAATTACTGCAAGCTAAACAAATAGCGTCAATGACAGATGCTGATCTAGAAGAGATCAAAACATACGCTGTCGGTGCGGGTCCCGATTACAAAGCGCTGAATGCCGAAAACGTCAGCATGATCCGCAGCCACGGCCTCCTGCTTCATCCTTATACAGTCAATGCAGAAGCAGATATGCGCCGCCTGCTAGACTGGGGAGTGACAGGAGTGTTCACAAATTACCCTGATATCTTCCAGCACGTTAAAAAAGACTACAAAAAAAGCTGAGAATCTTAAGATTCTCAGCTTTTTCTCATTGATTTTCACCAATAACAGCTTCTGCAATATTCACCGCATGATCGCCGATACGCTCCAGGTTACTGATCATATCAACAAAGACGATGCCCGCTTGTCCAGTGCACAGCCCTTCATTCAGACGGATAATATGCTTTTTGCGAAGCTTCCGTTCCATTTTGTCAATTTCATCTTCTTTTTCAATGACTTGTTCAGCTATCTTCACATCATTGTGGTGCAATGCATCCATGGACGCCTTCACAGTAGAAATCGTCAAATCCATCATTTCCGTTAAATCCGACATGGCAGATTCAGTAATAACCACACGATGCGCCTGCTGATATTCAATCAGTTCAATCACATTTTCGAAGTGGTCGCCGATTCTTTCAATATCCCTGACTGTATCCATCAGCATATGATGCTCCTCAGACTCGTGCTCTGAAAGAGAACTTGAAGAAAGCTCGATCAAATAATCGGTAATTTTCCGATCAAGATTGTTAACCGCATCCTCTATCTGATAAGCATTTGCCGCGTATTTTGGCTGTTTTGTCACTAGAAACTGTTTTGTAACCTCCAAACCCTGTACCGCAAAGTTCCCCATTTGCAGGACTTCTTCTTTTGCTTGTCCGAGAGCAATAGATGGAGATTGCTCAATAAAAATCGGATCAAGGTGCGACTTGTATTCAACCATTGAATCCTTGCCGGGAATCAGTTTTGTTACGATCAAAGCCAATATCCCCACAAAAGGAAGCTGTATGAGTGTATTGGACGTATTAAAAATTCCATGCGCAAAGGCAATCGTCATTTTTGGATCAAGCCCTATTGAAGCCTGCAACCATAAGATCAAAGAAGTAAACGGCTTAAGCAAAATCAGGAAAATCGCTGTCCCGATAAGGTTAAACAGCACATGAGTAGCCGCAGCACGTCTCGCGGCAACAGATGCCCCTAGAGACGCAAGAATCGCGGTAATCGTTGTTCCAATATTGTCACCGAATAACACCGGCAGCGCACCGTTAATATCAATCAGACCATCTGAAAATAAACCTTGCAGGATGCCAATCGTGGCGCTGGAGCTTTGCACGAGTACCGTAAACAAAGTCCCAATGACAACACCTAGAACCGGATTGTTGCTCATACTAACCGTTAAATCATGAAACGCTTCAAGTGAACGGAGCGGTTTCATGCCGCCGCTCATTAACTCCAGCCCATAAAACAGGGCCCCGAATCCAAACACAATCTGACCAGCATTTTGTATATTTTTATGTTTGAAGAAAAACAGTAGAAATCCGCCAACAGCAATAATCGGCAACGCATAGGCCCCTATGTCGATTCCGATAATAAACGCGGTAACCGTCGTTCCAATATTGGCTCCCATAATGACGCCAATGGCCTGGCGAAGCGTCATAAAGCCCGCACTGACAAGCCCAACGGTGATAACCGTGGTTCCGGAACTGCTTTGAATCAAAACCGTCACAATAATCCCCGCCAATACGCCCATTAGCGGATTGCTTGTAAAACGGTCTAAAATATTTCTTAATCTATCTCCAGCCGATTTCTGAAGTCCGTCTCCCATGAACTTAATCCCAATCAGGAAAATACCGAGACCCCCGAGAAATTCGAACAGTAATGTTTGTATATCAATCGCCAACATGTTCACCTCTGTTTAGACATTATTCCGCAAACTCTATTCGATTATGTTTCAAGTTCAGATGATTGTAAATAAAACATCCGCTTAATTTACAATAACTTAACAATAAGTCTTATGGCCCTATTATATATTTACATTGATGTAACATTTCCTCGATGAACATGACCAATCGACTACAAAAAACCTTGCGTGATAGCGCAAGGTTTTCTCATCACAGTTATTCTTTCCCATAGAGCTTTCAGTATACCAGCCGCAGAGAATAACGGGCAGACAATCAGCAAAGGTTTAGCCATAATCAAAACGGGAATGATACAGGAAACACCACTCTTAAAATAGAAAGGAGTATCAACATGAAACAAAAGCTCTTACTTTCAGGTCTCGCTGTTTCAACTGTCGGCATCACTTCTTATCTATTAAAAGACCCGTCAAATCGCCAAAAAGCTAGAGAATTCATTCACAGCATGAAAATGAAAATGACCAAACAGCCGGACATGGAAACGTTCCCAGTCGATAAAGCCGGCCACCCGCACCCGCAAGATATCGAGGATAACAAAATGGTATCAGAAGGCTCCATGTATCCCGTCCAATACTACGATGAAAAAAAGAAGTGACCAAAAAGCTCTCTTTCATCAGGAAGAGAGCTTTTATATGTTACCTTTTCCGTCTGATTTCACTCATCACAAAGCCGCTTTCAGGCAATGACGGCATTCTTGCGAGACTGTAATGCAGTGATTGTTCCGGAACGTCGTACTCAATCTGATTGACGAGAAAATCCAGGCTTGCTTTCATGACTTCAATCGTAATGCCTTCCCCTGGACAGCGATGCCCTTTCTCCGCGTGACCTCCACCTTGAGGAATCAAATCAAATGGATCGTCCTCCCGCTCCTCAAATCGTTCAGGCCGAAATTCATCAGGGTTGTCCCATAAGCGAGGATCATGATTTGTTCCATATATATCAAGCAGTACAGATGTGCCCTTCTTAAATTCATAATTATTCCATTCAAAATCCTTTTTAACAAGCGCCCCTAAAAACGGGCCGAACGGATAATATCTGCGGACCTCCTGCACAAACATTTCTCTTTCCCGGCTGCTTCCAGAACGCAGCCATTCCTTATACTTCGGATACTGATGAAGCGCCAAAGCTGAAAACACAAGAAAGTAAGAAATGGCAACGATAGGCCGCAGGACATTAATCAGCTCAATGGCGGCCATCCGGGAATCCAGCTGGTTGCCATCTTCTTGAATGTGAAATGCCATGTCATGCAGCGCTGTTCCGGCAGGTGTTTTCAGCAAGCCGGCACGAACATCTTCAATCATTCTTTCAATCCAGTCTTCCGCACGCGGCCTTGCTCTTCTACCCTTCCAATGCCGCGGCCCCACAGCACCGAACGCGTCAACCATATCAATGAAGTCATCCGCTCTCTCCTTGACTTCCGTTTCCTTAAGCGGAACACCTGCCCAATAGCACGCTACCCGGCATAGGATTTCTTTTGCTTCCTCAAATAACACAACCTCATCTGCCTTCTCCCATCTCGTGACTGCCGCTTCCCACTCCTCTGTCATCAGCTCAGCCAAACGTTTTTGATGCGGCGGTGTCATTAATGACAGAAAAAGCAGCTTCCGATGAATATGGGCATCGCCATCCATCGTCTGGATCGCATTGACGCCAAACAGCGATTTTTGCACTCGTTTCGGGACAGCACCTTGCCGCTGAAATCGTTCGGTATCATAAAATACCTTCGCAGCCTCTGCCCCGCTCATACAAATAAATGTTTTTCCCAGCAAACGTGCCTGAAACAAATCTGAATGGTAATACTCTTTTCTATTCTTTATAAACAAATATCCTTCCCGCATCAAGGCCACACTGTTATCGAGACTTTTGTCATGTGGAATCTGTTCATACATCCGCATACCCTGCCTTCCTTTTTACCATCTATTTTCACGTTATCTTGCGAGCATAAACCCAATAACAGTATTTGTTTACAGAAGCAAATTTAAGCATTTATAAGAGCTTTTTTAAAGGAAGAACTGAAGAAATAGAGAAAAGGTTATTGATCAAAACAAAGGGGAGAACAAAATGAAGAAATGGATATATGTTGTGCTTATGCTGAGTATTGCAGGGTTCTTCGGCTTTTCCGTTCACGCATCATCGTCTGCCCATGAAAAACATCTAAATGTCAGCAAAATGAATGTCGATGACGAATTCAAGGATACGGATGGAACCTTCATTCTTCACGATGTGCAACAGGACAAGACCTTTGTCTACAACAGAGAACGGGCAAACAAAAGACAAACTCCGCATTCCACCTTTAAGATCGTGAACGCCTTAATCGGGTTACAGGTAAAAGCTGTTCGGGATGAATACGATGTCAAACGGTGGGACGGGGTCAGGCGCGAATTCGAATCATGGAACCGCGACCATACGCTAGGCTCGGCCATGCGGGAATCCGCCATCTGGTATTATCAAGCATTAGCGAGAGATATCGGTGATGAAAGGATGAAAACCTGGCTTCATACTCTGTCATACGGCAATAAGGATATCAGCGGGGGGATCGACCAGTTTTGGCTGCAAAGCTCGCTAACAATATCTCCGCTGGAACAAGAGGCCTTTTTGGAGAAGCTTGTAAAAGAGGAGCTTCCATTTGACAAATCGGTGATGAAAACCGTCAAGCGCATGATGATTCAAGAGGAAGGAGATCACTACACGCTCTACGGAAAAACCGGAACCCGCCTGACAGATATGGGATTAGGCTGGTTTGTCGGATTCATCAAAACAGAGCATGGCTCGTATATTTTTGTCACCAATGTCAATGATTCAGGTACAAAAGCCAAAAACATCACAGTGGATATCCTGAAAAAGCATGGCCTGATTACATCATAAATGAAGGAGCCCTGCAAATAGGCAGGGCTCTAAATATCATGCTCAAAACAATAGTGATTCACAAGCTCTTCAATCAAATCATGATCGGGATATTCCCCATTACATTCAAATTCGATTTCTTCCACAAACTCTCCGTGATGGTACACATGGATGGCTCCATTTTGTCGGATGATGCTAAACTCCGGCTGAAATGTATATCCGCTTCGTTCAATTGCTCCCATTTCTTCCCCGCCTTTCAAAGCAGTAATTCATACACCTCGTTTAATTCCTTGGCGCGTTTTTGATCCTGTTCATTCTGCGCATACTTAATTTCTTTTTCTAATACATGGTTCAAAAAAGACATTTCATTGTCATCTAAGTCTTTTACAAATTCCTCTTCATTCACATACCGCTTCGCCAGCATTTTCTTGCAAATCTGCTGGCAGACTTCATTTTCAAGATGATTCGAAAGTGATTCACGCAAATAACCGAGTGTAACATCCATTTTATGCACACCTTTCCTTCTGCTATCCTTACCCTATAGCTTGCTAAAATAGAGATAATCCATACGCGAAAAATAAAAAAAAGAGACATCCGTGAATGTCTCTTTTTCTATGGTTATTCAGCCGCTTGGCCGCTTTTTGTCAAATTGACCTGCGTACGTTTGCCAATCCCAAACACATAATAACTAATGACCACAAGCGCTAAGAAAATTACGCCTACAATCAGAGAGATACGAGTATCATCGTTAAACCACATGCCAACCAGAACCATCAGCAAGAAAGCAATCGTCAAATAGTTAGTAAAAGGAGCAAACGGCATTTTGAATGGATGTTTATCTAATGCGGCACCCTTCGCTTTTCTGAATCCGATGTGGCTGATCAAAATGATAAACCAAGGAATCATGCCCGGGAGTACACTTGCACTGTATACATAGACAAAGATCTTCGGAGGCGCGATATAGTTCAGAACAACACCGACAGCCAAACCGATCATCACCGCAATTGTCCCATACAACGGCACACCATTGCGTGAAATCTTCTTAAAGAATTTCGGCGCTTGTCCATTGACGCCTAATGTATAAAGCATGCGTCCCGCACTGAAAATACCGCTGTTACAGCCGGACATTGCCGCAGTAATGACGACAAAGTTAATAATACCTGCCGCTGCCGTAATTCCGATTTTTGAGAACGTGGATACGAACGGACTTCCGAGTGAGTTGAGCTCATCCCAAGGATACACGGTCACGATCACAAAAATAGCGCCAATATAAAAAATCAAAATACGCCAGATAATACTTTGAATCGCACTTCTTAGCGTGTTTTGCGGGTCCTTCGCTTCACCGGCTGTAATCCCGATCAGTTCAACCCCTTGATAGGCCGCAATGACAAGAGACAGCGCAAAGAAGAATCCAGAGAAACCGCCTGCAAAGAATCCTCCATGAGACCACAGGTTCGACAAGCCGATCGCATCTCCGCCGTTTCCAAACCCGAAGAAAATAATCCCGATACCCGCAATAATCATCAAGATAATTGTCACGATTTTAATCATCGCAAACCAAAACTCAAACTCACCAAATGACTTAACAGAAATTAAGTTCGCGGCACCAAGAATCACCATTGCCACGATACCAGGTATCCAAGCAGGCAAATCCGGGAACCAATACTTCATATATGAACCGACAGCGATAATCTCAGACATGCCGACGATAATCCACTGAAACCAGTTGCTCCATGCTGTCATATAACCTGCCAGAGGATGAATATAGTTATGGCCGAATGTCGCAAAAGAACCCGTACTCGGTTCGACATACAGCATTTCACCCATTGCACGCATAATAAAGAAGATAAATATTCCGCATATTGCATAAGCCAAAAGGACAGACGGGCCAGTCCATGAAATCGTGCTGGCAGAACCCATAAACAAGCCAACACCGATCGTACCGCCCAAGGCGATCATCTGAATATGACGCGCACCCAGGCCCCTCTTTAATTCTTTATTTGCCACTTCTCTTCCCCCTCTTCCAAAATACTCGAAAATGAGATAGCATCAGGCCTGCTTGCCCCCATATCTTTCTCACCAATCAGTTATAACAATCAGAAAATTCGAACATAGAACGGTTATATAATCTCCAAAATTACTTATTTCATCATAATAAATTTCTCTGGAAAACACAAATGTTTTTTTCAGGTAAACACCTTTACTCAAAGTTTTTGATCAGAACTTTGGTTACAATCTTTTATATAAATATAATGAAAGTATGTGAGTATTAAAATTCTTTTCTCCTTTATATTCCCATAAAAAAAAGCTGCTCACAATGAACAGCTTACCTCATAATTTACGCCAGTTTGACGCTTTAATCTTTCAAGCCACCCGGTATCTCCGGTGCCATAGCTCTTGCTTTGTCCAACATCTCTCAAAGAACCATTGCTGTAATCAATCGATAGGATAAAATCCGGAATAGCATCATACCCCCCGGCTTTCACCATTTTACTGAGCTCTGAACGATAGTGGGATATAGCATAAGAAGCCGTTTGTTTTTGCACAGGATCTTTTTCAAGCTCTTCTTTATATACGTCTAATAAGTCACGTCCATCAGGCGTTACGAACCGCCCATCAATCACTTCTAAATCCTTCAAATGATAGCCTGTGACTTCGTACATCTCACGAGCAGCTTGATACTTTTGATATGCCTCTTCGGAAAATTGTGCTGAATCACTGCTTAGGCTTTTCATAATATGTAAAAACAGCTCTTTGCTATTGTCTCCAGATTGCAGCACTTGCTCAATTTGCTCTATCAGTGCCTGATCGTCTGTCCCGCTCACCTGTACCTTATAGTCAACCGGCGTAATCGTAAATGTCAGCTCTATCCCCTGCGGAATGTGAATATCGTTTCGATTCAACAGCACTTGCAGCTGCTGGTTCACCTGGCTTCGCTGATACACTTTCGCATTCTCAGCCTCCACTTCCCCATGAAATGTGACATTGCGAAATGCGGCATCCTGCAGATTATAGTTTTGCGCCTTTCCTTTGAATAGCCATTCTGTTTCATTATCGTAAGCAGCCTGTCTTTCTGCAGCAGACAGATCACTTCTGAAATAAGGAGACTTTGAATTTTGGTACTTATCCTTTATATAGCCTAATGGATCAGACTTCGTTTTGTTAATCGCATTCATTCTGCTGTATTTTTCATCTAGTATTTTATTTCTGATATCACTCTCAGATTCATAGGGGTTTTGGGATTGAATCACTGTTTCCTCCCCTGTATCTGTCACTGTTCGATCATTCGCTGATTGATACACCTTGCTGAAAGTCCCGCTGTTTCCCGCCACACTGGCTTTAGAATAATTGAACTGATTGATTCCCTCATTTGAAAATGGTGACTCAAGCCTGCTGTATGCCTTTTCCAGCACCGCTGGTTTATTTTCAGACGTATTCTTGCGCGTAGCAGCCGCATTTCTGTTCAATATGTTCTGTACCATCAGCTGAGTACGGATAAATTGCCGATTCAGACGCATTGCGTTCCCTCCTGAACAATTCTCTCTTACCCTTTTTATCGGCAGTGCCAATGTATATATTAACCTTGAAAAACATTTATTTACACTTAAAACATTATTATGTATGATGGAAATAAAAGGAGGTTGTTTGTATGACCAAAAAATGGCTTATCTCATTCGCGTTGATACTGTCTGTCTTATTCACCTTTACTTATTCGGCATCAGCCGCCGGGGTTACTGCGATTACAGGAAACAATTCATTCGATACCGCAGCGCCAATCGGTTATTGGAAATATAAGAATATCGATACAACGGTTTTAGAAGCTGGGCAAGATGAAGCCTATTTCACGTTTACAGCTAATAAGGGAGAAAAAGTCTATGTGAGAAGTACATATCAAAGCACGTACACAGGGATGAAAATAGAAATTTTCAATAGAAACAGAGTGCCTGTTTCGCAAGGCACAGAAGTCATTAATCCTAATACGTACTCTTCTTTTATTTATGCCAATGCTGACGCCCAAAACACGACGGATACCTTCTATGTGAAAGTGTCACGCGGCACCTATACCGGGAACATGTATTTTACACTTTCAATTGAAGACCGAATCAAATCCGGCAGCGGAACATTCCAATTCAGCGGCGCTGCTGAAAATATAGGAAATACTACCCTGAGCCCCTCAGGTTCTGACTCCAGCGTGATCAAGGTTGATTTAACAAACCAATCAGGAATACCGCGCGATGCCATTGTTACCAGAGTACAAACAACCGCCACTCAAACACCAAGCCAGGGAAATACACGCCACTTCATCATGACGAGCGAAAATAACGAATGGCGCCGTGCACTTGTGAATAGCTCGACGTCAGGGTCTTATGACATATCATTGTCAGATCAACTCAGTGTCGCTAAGGTATGGAGTTTTAAATATAATACATTAGCAACTGCTAGATCGACGATGAGTAATGTAAAAGCAAAAATAGATTATCAATACGATGTCACAAAGCAGTTTTAATGTCATATTGAGCTGGCTCAGATTCCATGATCCAGCTCTTTTTTTATGCTTAGCTTCCATTGACTTAGCCTAGATTGCAATTGTTTTGATAAACTATAATCAGTACAACCAAGGGAAGTGCAGACATGGCATTCATACAGCTAAAAAAGCTACTTTTTGACCGCCCTCTAAAGGATGGCGTTATTCTTAATCATCAATACAGAATCGAAGAATGCCTAGGAATGGGCGGCTATGGCTTGGTTTATTTGTGCACCGATGTCCATACCCGTACACCTTATGTCTTAAAACAGCTCCGTCCGACAAAAGCGAAGAAGGAAAAAGAAAGAGTCCGGTTCCAGCAGGAAATGAAACTGCTAAAAAGCATGCACCACCCGCAAATCCCGGCCTTCAAGGATGATTTCATCATAGGCGGACAGGCTTACTATGTCATGCAGTTCTTTGATGGAGAAAATATAGAGGAATTATTATTTTTTCAAAAACAGCCGTTTACAGAACTTATGGCGTTACAGTTGATTTCACAGCTGCTTGATATTGTGGAATATCTGCATGATCGCCTAATATTCCACAGCGACATCAGAACGCCTAATATCATCATTAATGACGGCAGGCTCTGCCTCATCGATTTCGGCCTTGCCAAACAATTGACTCCTGAAGAAACAGAGGAAGTAAAGGTGAGAAAACAGGATGACTTCTTCGATCTCGGAGAAACGCTGTTATTCCTGCTGTACTCTCAATATAAAGGAAAAAAGAAGAAAAACGGCACCTGGCTGGAGGAATTAACGCTGACTAAAGAAGTAACCTTGCTGCTGAAAAAATTATTGGGCATTGATGAAGAGTATCAGCACACCGCTTCTATTCGCGAGGATCTAAACCGGGCCATTCAATCGGTCACATAAAAAAACCCTTGTCCCAAAAGCGGAACAAGAACTTTTTTGGATTAACTGCTGCTGTAGCTCCGGCGTTTGTAACGATGACTGCCGCCATAACGATCGTAGTGTCTTCTTTTGCCTGAGCTGCTGCTGTAGCTGCGATAATGTCTGCGCCGGCTGCTGCTGTAATGCCGGTGTCTGCGATATCGGTCGCTAGAGCTGCTTGAGAGGCGCTTGATCGTTTTAATGATTTTTTTAAACATATGCTGATCACCCCATTTCTTTCTACCTATTATATAGAGTTTATGGGCGAAAGAAAAACATCAGCGGGGTCACTCTTTTGAAAACAAGAACCCCGTTCCTTTCTCATTTGTCTGCAGTTCATAAGTAATCGCAAGCAGCCTGCATATATCGTCAATAATCTTTACCCAACCCTTCACTGTTCTCATCTCGATCAAATTCAATTCCGTCAATCACGAATAAAAACATTGCCATGTTGAACCAATACGCCAACCTGTTCAGCCTTTGAATACTTAACATATAGGCCCAGAAATCCTCGACGAGCATAAATACAAACCGTATCCTTCCCTCTTCATACACTTTCATCTTGTTCCCATCAACCTCCACTATTGTACCTTTAGTTTCCATAATGTTTTCATATGATGCTCCTTTCACGTGATATGGAAAGGATACGAAATGGAACCATTGAATCTTCATGAATAACAAGACAGCGTATGAATTAATCTCTCTTTACGGCTGCTTAAGTTGATGCCATAACTATAAAACAAAAGAAGCGGCAGTTAATAATGTTGAATTTTACGGCATTTGAATCATAGTGTTCTTAAGCATTTCCAATTTTTATATTATAAGATCTTTTCTAATTTTTTCTCTAGATCATTACCTAATTTAAACACCATCACTCGTTCACCTGTCCGAGAGCTTAAATCGGTGTGGAAACTTTTCACTTCTTCTCCAGTTATCGTTAAGATAATTTCCTTAAGACCTTCTACCCCTGATTCAACTAACTCCGAACGAGTTTGTTTGATAGATAACAGCCCCTCTTTTGATCCACAAACTGCATATTCAGCTGGTGTTAAAATTCCTTTTAAATTAACGATGATCATATCCCGCAGTATATCAGTCTTAACAGATACAGAACCACGCCCTAGATAATCCTTTTCCCATTGAGTAATGGACTTACTGATCTCTGATTCAAAAGAACCCTTCGACTTTCTCATATATAAAACATCTCCTGGTGAAAATTAGCATCTTCTATTGTTATTTCGTCTCATTAATATTCTCTTACAACATGTCCTTCATATACACCTTCAATATCCAAATCAGTTTCACCGTTTCTTATGACCTCTACCATTTTGGATAACATATTTTCTTCCACCATAGAGTGAACATGCAAAAATTGAACGCTTCCTAAATCGATTTCCCCAACTTCTTCATAAGATTTTAAATGATAATAATCAATGGCTTTTCTGATAATTTCTTTCATACAATCCGTATTTTCACGATCAAACGAGCTCATTTCCTCTATTGTTTTCGCGACAAAATCAGTTAAATTAGCGTTCATACCTTCTCCTTGCTGCTTTTATTCCATATATGGGTACACATCTTCCATTTCATCATAACAAGCAATGATCAGGTAACGCTTGACGCTGTTTTAATAGCAGGGACCTCCTCAATTGAGGATTGTCCATCCTTTTGATTAACGATTAAACCTCGAACTTTAACATATGACGGCACTAATGGATGATGACGAATGATATCAACACTTTTTTCAATAGCGTCACTGCTATTTTCATTTCCATTTAGCCATTCATCGAATGTACCGCCTGAAAATTCAGGCCTGCAATTTTGAAAAAGATAATCCAGTGTTTGTAGTTTATCTTTCATTGTTTCAAGTTGGATTCGTACATGATCTGTGGAAGTTCTCTTATCTTTTGTTCCTACAACAAAAACCTCCTCAACATCTTCCTGATAAATTGCAATAATAACAGACCTCATGATTTCTCCGTAAGGATGTGAGATATCGGCACCATAGCTTTGTATCGTCAACATATTTTCTGCTGGAGTATGAGTCACTTCTTGTAGAATGGGCTCCAGCCCGTTTTCCATGTCCGTCAAAAATAATACTTTTTTATTTTTATCTACACTCATATTGCCCACCTCTTTTTGATTTAGTAACAAATATATTTGAAATCATTTTAGCAGTTACCAGTTTTCCCAATGTCCTTCTGGATCAACACTAGCCAGTCGAACCCATCCATTTTGAACTTTTTCTAGAAATGCTGAATCATTATTTAATAATCGTTCTACAAATTCTTTAGGTGCTTGGATGACGATTAACAACCGAAGAGGAGAATGATAAGCCTCATGATCTGATTGCATGACGGATTGCCAAGGCAGTCCGGCTAACAAGTCACTTGCATTCCCCTGCATAACTCCGAGACCTGAAGTAACGGTTTGAGTTGCTTTACTTCCGCTGCCATAATAATGAGGTGCTACCGTTGATGCGTAATATTGTAGATTAATCCATTGGGCCACAGTTCCAGGCCCTGCAATAATATTTGCTAGGAGCTCACCGCTTTCATCCTGCTTCCAATCATAATTATGAAGAAAGGCTCTTCCTTCCAAATCACAATCCTTAGTTAGTTCACGTTGGCCGATAATAAAAGCGGCGTTACGCGCCAATCCCCATTCCGGACGTATCTCACTCCAATCTCCCGCAAATCGGTGCGCCTCTGCCTTCGGATTTTTAAGTTTCGATTGGAAATTCGGTAATTGGGCTAGACGTTCTGCATTTGCATGATGGCTCACTGTCGGCATAACGGCTTCGATTCGATTAAATGCTTCTTGAGCAGCTTCAGATAGTTCTGGTACATAAATCCAATGTAGTTCATCCATCGTTGTATTATGTTCAGCGGCGGCAAAAACCGTATCCTCAGGGATTTCCATACCTTCAGTTAAAAGAGCTTCTCTTACCTCTGAAAGATTACATAAAGCAGCTAAAACTCTTGCATTGAATCCACCGGCCGCTCCACCGCAGGCACCACAATCAAGAGCCGCGGCATAAGGATTATTGGTACTTTGACTGCCATGCCCGCAAATCACGACTAATGGTGCGAAATTCTCTGTTAAATCCATCATTTTTAGTGCTTGCCGAGCATAGTTCACTTTCTCTTCTTCAGTAAAACCTACAGGTATTTCTGCCTCCGTTACATAATCAGCATGAAGAGAGAGTTTTGTATCTGGTTTACGTAACCACGACTCACGGAGATGACGAATGAAACGATCAGCTTTTCTTGGTACAAAGCTACGCGCCACCATTTGCAGACTAAGCCAAGGTCCACTTAACTCAGGGAGAAGTAAGCTCGTCAGTACATTCTGTTTCATCGTTTTAAATGTATGGCTTACGGAATGGAATGCTTGCTTGCGTTGGTTGTATTTTTCAAGTGCATCTTCATCTGCGAACTCTTTTATTTTATGTTGCGGTTTTTGTATGATTGGCAAAGAGGCATGACTGTGTTTACTGCCAAGTTCACAAGTTGCAATCGGCACCCCGAAGAAACCAGCAACACCAATCGTTTCAAACGGCCCTGCTTTTTCTAGTTGACGACGAAAAGGTTCTGATCGTACATCGATACAGAATGCAAATTGAGCTATTGCAGATTTTTTACCGTTGGTTTCACGCTGTTTCGTGACGATCTTCTGACTTAATCGATCAGTGTGTGTTTGTTCCCAAGCTTCTAGCCAAAGTTTCCTGCGAAGCTTCTCATCAAAGCTATAGGCAAATGATAAATATTCGTTTTGTTCGTTGGCCGACATCTGTGACCATTCCTCTAATGTAAGGCCTCCCCAATGAATCCAAGCCGCTAAAAGGGGAGTAATCGAAATTTCTTTCTGAGATCGTTGATTATTCAAAGGTAAAAATGGCTTTATAAGGGCCCACTCCATGGATATCCGAACCGCTAAATATTCTGTAAGGAGTGCATGTTCATGGCTTGATTGTTGGGAACGCCAAAGCATCATTCCTGCCCATCCAGGTAAGGAAAGTAAATGACCTTCAAGATAAGTCTGGATTTCTGATTCTGGGATTTCTAGTGCGAATAAGGCTTCTTGTAAAGCGATATGTGCCTCTTGCGGCCAGCCTTTTAACCTTTCACGCTGCTTTTTACTAAGTGCTGAATCATATTGAATGAGTTGCTGCCAGGCACGATAGAAACCCTCCTCACGATTAGGCATTTTCCAACCTGCTTGAGAGTCATCCAGATATAACTTACACCACTTGATAACATGATGATCAAGTATATTAACTAACCTTTCTCCGTCTTGATGCTCTATATACGAACTGATTGGCTGCATAAAAAAGTTCTCGATATGATCGGTATTCAGTCCACTACATTCATTCACCATTTGTTCCAGCTTATGTGATGATAAAAGGGTGGAAGGAAGTGGATTTAATTTTAATCCAGCCTGACAAAAGCGTTCTGCCACGTCCCGCGGGATGTTAAAGGAGTGTGAATCAAGCCAACGCTGCAGCCCCATTTTTACAAAATCTTCATCAATCTCACCTTTATTTTTTGCCGAACGGATCATAGACGCACTAGGGTATATATCAACATCACGAGTATCTTTCAACCAACCAGCAACCTTGTCAAAAGGTTGGTTTTCAAGTCCCATCCACGGGTTACGTGCAGCAAATGTTGAAATAGGCCAAAGTGGCGCAATGACTCGGCTGGCTGATTCAATTAGAACGTTAATATCTCTATCTTGAAAATCAATCTCTGTATTTTTCTTTTTTACATTTTCTTTCGTTAATACGGATGTCATGCCCAACACTTATTACCTCCTTATGATAAATATTGTTTAAGGTAGTCTGGATGACTCTCTACTGTCTTTGGTTTTGCTTCACCTAATCGTACTAACCGAAGATAGAGTACTGCGAACAAAACTGAAGAACGATGACGAGCAACCCACGTACCTAAAGCACTGCCAAATAGTAAAAGACAGACGACAATGATGACAGCTGACATTGGAGGTTGAACACTTTGAAAAACGCTCGTATGCAGCCACTTATAGAAGAGGTTATGAATGATAAAATATACAAAGGCTGCTCCGCCTAAAAATGTTAAGCCGGCAATTCGACCCATTCTTCCCTTTCCAAAAGCTACGAGCTGAGTCCAAGAAACGGACAGTGACCACCCTAAAATTAGGGCACTAATGAATCGATAACCCTCTCCAGGAGCAACGAGCCAAAAAGCAACGCCTATAACTAAGGATAAAATCCGACCAGCTATAATCCATAAATAGGATGTTCCTTCATTAGCGCGAGCTGATCCTTCATGACGCCGTACTGCCGAACCAGCCTGTAAAAACAACGTAGCCTTGAATAAACCATGTAAAATAAGATGAATAATGGCTGCGATGTAGGCTCCTAATGCACACTGGATGAGCATAAACCCCATTTGTCCAATCGTGGAGCCTACTAACTGGCGTTTATAGTCAACCTGAACTAAACTAATACCAGTTCCAATCAATACTGAGATGCTAGCAAGCATAAGCAAAATAATCGAAGCGATACCTCCATTAAATAGAGGAGAAAATCGAGCCAGTATGATCCCGCCTGCATTTACTAAACCTGCGTGCATAATCGCAGAAACAGGAGTTGGAGCAACAATAGAATCAATTAACCATCTTTGGAATGGCCATTGAGCTGCAGGAATGATCACTGCTAATACAATCAATAGATTAATCCCTGTTTTCTCCCATCCTCCCAGTTGGGTTAAACTTTCATTTGTTAAAACCAATGATAACTGCCATTGACCTGTGGCTTGAAAAAGCCACATCATCGCGAAAAACAATGAAAACCAACTTAACAAAAATAATCGACCGGAAACCTTGGCCGCTTCACTAGCCACTTGCCAAGCACTGTTTAACTTTATAAGTAAAGTTAAACCGGCAAGAGTTGCTCCCCAAAATATAACCATCAAGCGGAGATCGCCACTTAACCATGCAACTGAAGCAGATCCTGTAGTGAAAGTAAAAAGCGTAAAATATTTTCGGTACGACCGATCACCCATTAAGTAACGTACAGAAAAACGCTGAATAATTAGACCAATTGCCAAAACAAAGAAAGTCATTAACCCAGCTAAGGAATCGAAGTGCCAAGGGCCAACATTTCCATTCACACTCCTATTGGCAAGCATCAGTAAAGAAACCAAAAGCGGAAAAGCCAAGATACCAATATGAATGCGAACAAAACGCAAGGGTACGCGTGGATGTAAAAACACTAGTCCACTTATCCCAGAAGCAATCAGCATAATAAAAAATAATGTTAACAATGAAGATAAATTCAGTGAAACTAACATTTCAAATTCTCCCTTTTTAAATATCGTTATTGCTCAAAAGGCCTTTAAATCCAATGATATTTTTCTATAATTTAATACATATTTTTATGTATCTCTATTTTTTCCAACAAAAAAACCGACAACCTCAAAATTTCAATGATGATGTTAGATCACTGAATCTTGAACATTGTCGGTTTCACTTCAACTAACTTCTGGGAAGTTTTTTGAAGAGCTACCTTTATTATTGGTCATTTATTATATACTATATTTTCAATTCCTTTAAAGGAATCATCGTTACAACTTTAATTTAGTCCAATCCAATTATAGAATAAATCGGATGAATGTTATTCTTCCCTTTCTACATTAGAATGCTTTTTCATCCCGTCAAGATTAAAATATTAATATTAAAAGAATGCTAAAGGCTTCATGATGCAGAAGGGTGTAAATAGACATCTGTACGATTATTTAGTTATGTATAAGATATGATAAATTTTAAAAGTTGTCAATAGAAACTCATATTTTAATTTAATAGAAATAAATGTTGCTGCTTGGAATACAGGAACGAAGTATCAAACCCTCCTTTCCCTATGAATTGATATGCTGAGATATCCACATTTTATATTCTTTCTTAGCAAATAACTGAGCAGTTAAAATAAATGAATACGGTTCCTCCTTGATAAACATATATAGCTACAACAATTGACAACAGCTAGTCCAACCGATAGATAGAAGTCTCGTTTATACGCATTCGTTAGACTTCAGCCAGTTGTCTCATAACATCGCACGGTCTGGTCCACTCTTTGGAGTTAAAACGCGTAATTAGTTACTCCACCGTCAATAAAAAGATTCTGACCAGTAATATAACTTGCACGGTCTGAACAAAACATGACAACGGGAGCAATGACTTCTTCTAATTGACCAAGACGTTTCATCGGTGTCCTACTTTCTAATAGACTACGAAATTCCTCGTTTTCTAACACTTTTGCATTTAATGATGTTTTAAAAAACCAAGGGCTTATCGCGTTAACCGTAATCCCATGTGTTGCCCACTCATTTGCCAATTGCCGAGTTAATTGAACGACACCTGCTTTGCTTGGTCCGTATGGTGTTCCCGATGATAACGTTAATGCAGATGCCACTGAGGCTACATTTATGACTCTTCCTGATTTTTGTTTCATCATATAGCTTCCAACGGCTTTGGACATCAAGAAAACTGATTTAAAGTTAACGTCCATCACTTTATCCCAGTTTTCTTCAGATAAATTAAATGTTGTTTCACGGACACTTACCCCGGCATTATTGACTAAAATATCAAGGTGTCCAAAATGCTCATACGCCGTGCTCACGGTATTATTTACAGCCTCTGCATCAGTAACATCACAAACCAGTGCTAGTGTTTTACGATCTGTGTTTTTAGATATTTCATTTGCCGCATTATTCACTTCTTCTTCTGTTCGAGCAACTAGGACAACATCTGCTCCAGCGTTAGCCAAACCTTCAGCAAGTGTTCTACCAATACCTCTGCCTGCTCCTGTAATGATTGCTGCCTTGCCACTTAAATCAAACATTTCGTTCATCTTATTCTCTTCTCCCTTATTTATTTTTCAAGCGCCTTCACTACTTCATAACCCATTAACGCAGAGAAGATAAAGCCCAAACCGCAAAGGCTCTTTCCTTTAAAGCACCTTTATCATATTGGACAATTTTCGTCATATTTTCTTGAGGATGAACGGAAGGATATAAAAAAATTCTCAAGATCAATTTGAACCTGATAACCTTCGTTTCAGCTGTTTAGGCGACGTCTATAGCTCAAATTCTTTAATTTGAGCATTCGGGCTTAATACTTTTTCAGGCTGGAACTCGGCTAAACGCTCCCCGTTTTTTACTTTTTCTACCCAGTCATGATTCGCAAGAGCACCTTTACCTAAAGTAATTACATCTGCCTCTCTTTTTTCAATTATTTCTATAGCCTTGGCAGGATCCTCAAGATGCCCATTGGCAATTACGGTCAAATTACTGTATGTTTTTGCTAAACGTGCCATTGAGGACCCACCATCACCAAAAGCCGAATCGGTTGCAGTTGTCCCTTCCCCTTCCGGAAATGCTGGTTGCCATGCTTCATACTCCGTGACATGGATAAAATCGAGACCAGCTTGACCTAACTGACCAAAGATCATTTCAGCATCCTTATCTTTACCCTGCCATTTGTGTGTGTAGTCATTAACTTTCCCTTGTGAAATCCGGATCCCAACGGTGAAATCCTGTCCGACAGCTTCCCGAACAGCTTTCGACACTTCCACCAGTAAACGCACACGATTTTCTGTAGAACCGCCATATTCATCCGTACGATGATTGGTATAATCTGTTAGGAATTGATCTAATAGATAACCATTCGCCCCATGAATTTCAATCCCATCGAAACCAGCTGTTTTGGCTTTTTTAGCCGCACTGATAAACCCCTTAATCACTTCTGTTATGTCTTCTTTTGTCGCTTCTCTTGGTATCGGGAACGGCCCTTCACCTCCATAAAATTCCATCTGCTCTCCTTTTGGAGGAACAGAAGAAGGTGCAATCGTTTCATTCACAAAACGATTTCCTTGTGACAGCGCCCCTGCGTGCATGAGCTGTGCGAATATTTTAGCTCCAGCTTGATGAACAGAATCTACTACCTTCTTCCAAGCTTTGACTTGTTCTTCGAAGACAATACCAGGTTGATTCAAATATCCTTGACTATACTTATCATCCGGGTAAATTCCCTCAGTAATAATCAATCCAAACCCGCCGCGGGCAAATGATGTATAATACGAAACCATTTGTTCGGTTGCATACCCATCCGGTGTCGCACTCGTTCGTGTCATTGGGGCTACACCTACCCGATTGTCTATAGCTGTACTACCTAAAGTCACTTTTTCAAACAACAAGTTTTTATTACTCATAAGCAAACCCCTTCTCCTTTAAATCAATTAGTATCGGTCAATAACGCATCTAGCCTTCCATTACTATTTGTTGTTTTTGTTTATATAATTCATCCTTTAGAGTATGTTCTAGAGTTTCTCCTGTATTCGTATAATAAAAAAATAGCAAGGGTATTTGCTTCCTAGCATAACGAGGCTGCCATTTATCTTGTTCTCCTTATAAAGCGTATATCATTTGCACTTTTGTTGTTTGTATCTTACTCAATCTGGAAGATAGCGATCTTGATGACTATATGTAGACTCCAACAGAGTTCAGCGAAGAGGAATGCCAATGAATCCATTTACGGTACATTCATAGCTTCTTCGTTTTCCGTATCGTTATAAAACTCTCTACCAAAGAATCATCTTTTTAGCATGAGAAAAGGAGCTAACAACAGCAGGGCATCTTCTATATCTATTCAAGCACCATCATAGTATCAGCAGGAAGAATTCTTTTAGCATACGGAGATGTAAGTAATAGCTACCATTTGAGTAAAAGTAAGCTTGCTCAAATAATTCACTCTAACAAAAAACCCCTTTGGCTAATATCCAAAGGGGTTAAACATTCATTACTCCACAGTAACACTCTTCGCAAGGTTACGCGGTTTATCAACATCACAGCCGCGATGCAGTGCAGCATAGTAAGCGATCAGCTGCAATGGAACAACAGATACCAACGGAGCAAGCGCTGGGTTTACTTCCGGTAGTACGAATCTGTCATCCGCATCGTCTAGGCCTTTCAGTGAAATGATGCATGTATTGGCTCCGCGAGCGGCAACTTCTTTGACATTTCCGCGGATGCTTAGGTTTACGTGCTCTTGTGTTGCCAGTGCAAATACTGGTGTACCTTGTTCGATCAAGGCAATCGTGCCGTGCTTCAGTTCTCCGCCGGCAAAGCCTTCTGCCTGAATGTAAGAAATCTCTTTCAGCTTCAGTGCGCCTTCGACACATACAAAGTAGTCAAGGCCGCGCCCAATGAAGAAAGCGTTTCTGGATACAGTCAGGTATTCACGGGCGATCATTTCCAGTTCGTCTTTCTGGTCGCAAAGAGCTTCCATTGCGTTAGCTGCGATACCGAGTTCTTTGACAAGGTCAAATCCAATATCGATGCCGTTTTTATCAGCTGCTACAGATGCAAGAATAGCAAGAACAGCGATTTGTGCCGTGTATGCTTTCGTTGAAGCAACAGCAATTTCAGGGCCCGCATGAAGCAGCAATGTATAGTCAGCTTCACGAGAAAGCGTTGAGCCCGGTACGTTTGTGATTGTCAGCGCTTTGTGTCCAAGCGCTTTGACTTGAACAAGAACGGCACGGCTGTCTGCTGTTTCTCCGCTTTGTGATAGGAAAATAAAGAGCGGTTTCTTAGACAGAAGCGGCATGTTGTAAGAGAATTCACTCGCTACATGCACTTCAACCGGCACGTTTGCCCACATTTCAATATATTGTTTACCGACAAGCCCTGCATGGTAGCTTGTTCCGCAGCCAATGATATAGATGCGGTCCGCTTCCGCTACAGCGGCAGCGATATCACCAGCCACAGACAGTTTGCCGTTTTCATCTTGATACGTTTGGATGATTTTGCGCATGACAACAGGCTGCTCATCCGTTTCTTTCAACATGTAGTGAGGGTACGTACCTTTTTCGATATCGCTGGCATCCAGCTCAGCAATATAAGAAGCACGTGAAATCACGTCACCATCAAGGTTTTTGATGACAACTTGATCATCAGTGACGATGACCATTTCTTTATCCATCAGCTCTACGTATTCATTGGTTACTTGAAGCATTGCCATCGCATCAGATGCTACGACATTGAATGTATCTCCAAGACCGACTAATAGAGGGCTTTTGTTTTTCGCTACAAAAATCGTTTCTCTGTTTTCGTTGTCGAATAGAGCAATTGCATAAGAGCCTTTTAACAGTGTAAGTGTTTTGCGGAACGCTTCTTCTGTATCAAGACCTCTGTTGACAAATTGCTCAATTACTTGAACAACTACCTCTGTATCGGTATCACTTTTGAGCTCTACACCTTGTAAATACTCTTGTTTCAGCTGAACATAGTTCTCGATCACGCCGTTATGAACAAGTGTAAAGCGGCCCAGTGCGCTTTGATGCGGGTGAGCGTTCAGATAGCTTGGTTCGCCGTGTGTTGCCCAGCGAGTATGGCCAATTCCAGCTTTCGCTTCTATATTGGCATCCACAACTTCACGAAGATCCGCAATGCGTCCTTTTTCTTTGAACACATGGATTCCCTGTTCGTTGGCAACAGCGATACCAGCAGAATCATATCCGCGGTACTCAAGCTTTTCTAACCCTTTCAATAAAATTTCCTTCGCATCAAGCTGACCGATATAACCTACGATTCCACACATATTTTTCTTCCTCCTAAGATTGTAAAAGGAGACGAAGAAAGTCAAATTTCAAGGGGACTTTCAATCGTCCCCTCCTACATGTTTTTGGAAGATCATGTGATTTCTCTTTGTTCAAGGAGTTACCCCCCTGGTTTGAAGAAATCCTTACGGCTGTGATCTGCATATCAGCCGGGAGGCATCCGCCGAAAATTCGATAACCTCCATCCTCGTCAACTAAGCCTTTTTTCGGGCGCTTAGTTCGGGCGCTATAATTATAGGTGAAATAATAATCCCGTCTTCTTTCCTGTAGAGAAAATAAGAACAAGACAAGCTTGATTTTACAGCATGTGGCATAAAACGGTCAATTGTTTTTTAAACAACTTTGCCGTATGTCTCACAATTATCATATGTAAAACTCGCTTGTCTTGTTCACTCTCTGATAATAGACTTCGTTACTCTAATCCCATTTCTGACCGGACGACTTCAACAATGCGATTGACATACTCATCGCATAGCTCCTTCGTCTTCGCTTCAGCCATAACACGGACTAGCGGTTCAGTACCTGAAGGACGGACCAAAATCCGGCCGTCGCCGTTCATTTCTTTTTCAATTTCAGAAATAACAGCTTTTACTTTTTCGTTTTCTTCGACTTTATATTTATCAGTGACTCTCACATTGACTAACAGCTGCGGGAACTTCTGCATTTCAGCAGCAAGCTCTGACAACGGCTTTCCTGTCGCTTTCAATGTATTCATCAGCATAATAGCAGACAATAATCCGTCCCCTGTCGTGTTGTAATCAAGGAAAATAAGATGTCCTGACTGCTCACCGCCGACATTATAGCCATCTTTCTTCATCGCTTCTACTACGTAACGGTCACCGACAGCTGTCTGCACGCTTTTGATGCCTTCTTTTTCGAGCGCCTTATAGAAGCCGAGGTTGCTCATTACAGTCGAAACCACTGTATCATCCTTTAAACGGCCTTCTAACTTTAGGTGTTTTGAGCATATGTACATGATTTGGTCGCCGTCAACGATATTTCCTTTTTCATCGACAGCAATCAGGCGGTCGCCGTCACCGTCAAACGCAAGGCCGAGATCGGCGTTTTTCTCTTTGACAAACGCGCTGAGCGCTTCCGGATGAGTTGATCCGACGCCGTCATTAATGTTTAATCCATTCGGGGAAGTCCCCATTGTTGAAACATCTGCATCTAAATCAGCAAACAGGTGTGTCGCCAAGGACGATGTAGCACCATGTGCGCAGTCCAGTGCCACATGAATGCCTGTGAAATCTTCATCAGCAGTCTGTTTTAAGAATTGTAGATATTTTTGTCCACCTTCAAAATAGTCGTTTACAAGCCCGAGATCGGCACCGACCGGCCTTGGCAGCTTATCCTCCGGTTCGTCCATCAGGCGCTCAATTTCAGCCTCCTGTTCGTCAGATAGCTTAAATCCGTCTCCCCCGAAAAACTTAATGCCGTTATCCTGCACTGGGTTGTGAGAAGCAGAAATCATGACGCCTGCCTCTGCATCCATCGCTTTTGTTAAATAAGATACACCAGGTGTAGAAATGACACCCAGACGCATGACTTCTGCGCCAATGGATAAAAGTCCGGCGACAAGGGCTCCCTCCAGCATATGACCGGAGATGCGTGTATCGCGGCCTATCAGCACTTTCGGACGTTGTTTGTCTTTTGTCAGCACATATCCGCCGAAACGTCCGACTTTGAAGGCCAGCTCAGGTGTAAGCTCACTATTGGCGACACCTCTTACACCGTCTGTTCCAAAATACTTGCCCATTTTATAATCGCTCCTTTTTTATTCCGATGAGGATTTTGAAGCCGCATTGGATTTGTCCTCATCCTGATCTTGGTTTTGATCTTTATTTTCGTCTTGTTTTTGATCATTGCTGTTTTTATCAGTGTTCGTTGTATCTTCTTTCTGGCTGTTCTTTTGATCATTCGTTTGCTTATCTGTGTCATCCTGGTTTCCTGATGTATTGCTGCTGTTGCCATTAGTTGATATATTGCTTTTTTTTGATGACAGCTTGATTTTGGCGTTTTTCTGCCCCAAGGACCAGGTTACATTCTGAGGCCCGTTTACTTCAAGCTTCACGCTATGCTCCCCGTCATCTAAATCTGAAACATTGACATACAATTCAATATCTGATTTCTTCAGTTTTTTTATATTGGCGGGAGAGCCTTTAGCCGTCACGTCTATCGCTTGCGATTCAGGATCTAGAAACTCAATATTTTGCGAGCTGCTCAGCCCTACAGTCTTAATAGAGACATTCTCAAACTTCTGATCCGCTTCACTATCTACTTCTATATGCAAAGTCACCTTTGACGGCGAGATTTTTTTGACACCGTCAGGAAGCGGAATATCTGCCTCGATATCGGAATCCTTGTTAATCTTGCTTAAATCTAAGCTGACGCCGTCAATAAATTCAAGAGAATCCAACACATCCTGTGAGCCGTAAACCGTTATCTCACTGGGACTGGATTCGATTTTCGCTATGCTGACACCGTCAGGGAGGCTTCCTGTCCGTTCAATTTTAAAGGGCACTTTTTTACTCGGGCTTGTTACCGGAACGGTAATCTTGATGACCGAGGGCTCTACGTCGACAGGAAGCGCGTTTCCGTCTTTATCATAGACAGTCACTTTCGCTTCCTTTTCAATCGTTTCATCTGCATTTTCCAAATTCACTGAAGCTTTTACAAGAGAAATATTATCAATCACATTTTTAGATCCGGTAATCTGCACATTTTTCGGACTGACAATCGGTTGCTCTGGAGAATAACCTTTTTTCATTTTGCTTTTATTGTAGTACTCCACTTCTACGGGAAAGCTTTTGACCGTCCGTTCTTGAATGGTAACTGTCGTAACAGACGGATTGATTGAGATTGTCAGCCCATCCGACACGTTTTTGGCCTTTAGCTCAACCTTATGTGTGCCGGTTTTTAAATTTTCCATGTCGGCATATATTTCAAAATTTTTGGTCTGCCTAGCCTTTTTCACAGCGCTTGTCGAGCCTTTTATCGTGACATTCACCGTTTGCGGAACACCTGTCACGACGTAATTTTCATCATCATAATACGCTTTGACCGGGATATCGGTCAGTGTTGCTTCATCAGTTGTTGATGTTGGAAAGAAAGATTCACCCGGTTTTTTCGGAGTCGGTGCTTGATTGCTGTTAACCGCCACATAAAGCAAGAGCGCGAAAAGCAGAGCAACCATTTTCACAGCCCAGCGGTTGTTTAAGAATTTATCCATTTTTCTTGCCCCTCCAATACCAGCGGTTAGAAGAAGTGTCTCTGGTGTTTTTCTTAAACTCGGCTTCAAGCATTTCTTTCAGTGCTTCTTCCGTCAGCTCTCTGTGAAGGTCTCCGTTCTTCGCCACACTGACGCTGCCGGTCTCTTCAGACACGATAATCGTCAAACTGTCTGTTACTTCACTGATGCCGACAGCCGCCCTATGCCGCGTACCCAGTTCTTTTGAAATAAACGGGCTTTCTGAAAGCGGCAGATAACAGGCGGCAGCGGCAATTTCATTATTCTTCATAATTACTGCACCATCATGAAGCGGAGTGTTTGGAATAAAGATATTGATCAGCAGCTCAGAGCTGACTTTGGCATTCAAAGGTATGCCGGTCTCGATATAATCTCCCATTCCGGTATCCCGCTCAATGGTCAGCAGGGCGCCTATACGGCGTTTCGCCATATAATTGATTGCTTTTGTAATAGCTTCAATTGTTTTCTGCTGCGCTTCCTCCACAGGCGTGCCGCTCCTTGAAAAAAAGCGGCCGCGGCCAAGCTGTTCAAGCGCTCTTCTCAGCTCAGGCTGAAAAATAATAATAATTGCTAAAAATCCCCATGTTATCGCTTGGTCCATCAGCCATTGAAGCGTGCTGAGGCCCAAATATTGGCTGGCCATACGGACAAGCACGATCACGACAATTCCTTTTAACAGCTGAACCGCTTTCGTGCCGCGTATCACCATAATCAATTTATATATCACATACCAAACAAGGAGAATATCAACGGCATTGCCGAGGTACTGCAAAAAAGGGATATCCTCAAAAGCCATTTCCTCGTCCTCCAAGATTTCAGTCATTTCGTATTTCGCATTTTGTGTTTTACGTGTTACGCATATGTACTTTACATAGCGAGCCCATTATACCACATATCGATTTAGCAAGTGAAATGTGCCTGCTCTATCAGCCCGTAAAAAAAGAGCAAAGCGACTGACGCGCTTTACTCTTTTCCTTTTGGATTTAAAGCATTGACTACACTTTTCCCCGCAGACTTCATCTTGTACCATGTCCAATCGAATAATTGATTGATTTCTTCAATCTGACCGGTGACTTGTCCAGCAGAGGCCATATATTTTTCGCCGTTTACGACAGTTACATCCCCGTCTATTTTTCCTTTAATAATCAGCTTGCCGTTTTTGACAGTAACATCACCTTTGACAGTCTCACCTTCTGGCACGGTCACAGTGTGGTTATGGACCACAAGATTGGGCTGCTTGGACACGCTGAAATTTTGGTCATTATGCCAGCTGTTAAAAAAACCTCCGCCCATCAAAATGATGAATACCGCAGCAGCTGCGATAACAGGATGGGTTCTGAACCACCTTTTCACAGAAGCTCTTTTCTTCTCCTTAGGCAATTTTGCCATGACATTAGCGGTAAAATCCGCGGGGGCTTCGACATGCGATGTGCTCCGGACGAGCGCTATAGATTTTTCCATCTCATAAAAATGCTTTCTGCATTTCTCGCATGTCTCCAGATGTTCATTTAATACGTGTTCATCTTTTGGAAGGATATCTCCATCAAGATGCATATGCATAAGCTGCACAATTTGTTCAGGACAGCTCATTTCATCACCCCACTTAAAGATCCCTTAATTGTTTTCTGAGAGCCTCTCTGCCTCTGTGAATCCGCGTTTTCACAGTCCCCACAGGAATGTTGAGAATCTCGCCGATTTCAATTAATGAGAGTTCGTCAATATACTTTAATACGATCACTGTTCTGTATTTGTCAGGAAGCTTTAAAATTTTCTGCTGAATCGTGTTTGAGAGTTCCAGCGACACAACTGCATCTTCAGGCAAAACTCCATCTGCGGCGATTTGTGAATACATGGTCAAGCCTTCCGTACCAGCCACCTCTGCATCAAGGTAATAATCCGGCTTCTTTTTGCGAATGCGGTCAATCGTCAAATTGGTCGCGATTCGATAAAGCCATGTTGAAAATTTCCGGTTAATATCAAAACTGTCGATATTAACGTACGCTCTGATGAAAGCCTCCTGTGCAATATCCTCTGCCTCATGCACATTACCAAGCATACGGTAGCAAAGCTGATAAATTTTATCCTTGTAAATATCTACGATGTCCGCAAATGCATCTTGGTCGCCTTTTTTGACTTGTTTAATTCTCTTTTTAATCATTATTTCCATATTAATTAACCTCTGCCTTCACCGGTCTGTATGTATACGAGCTTCGTTTCAAAAGGTTTCAAGTTTTTTATAAAATAAGTTTATCAAATTTTTGGCAGGGTGTAGATGGTAATTCGTGAATAAACTACCTTAACATATTTTTAAAATTATTATACAGACTGAACAGTTAGAAGTTGGAATGATTTTAAAAAGAAAAAAAGACACCTTTTGATCAAAGGTGTCTGTGACTGGGCTAGCTGGATTCGAACCAACGCATGACGGAGTCAAAGTCCGTTGCCTTACCGCTTGGCTATAGCCCAATAATGGTGGAGGGGGGCAGATTCGAACTGCCGAACCCTGAGGGAGCGGATTTACAGTCCGCCGCGTTTAGCCACTTCGCTACCCCTCCATATTAATGTTAGAAAAGAGTGCCGGCAAGAGGACTTGAACCCCCAACCTACTGATTACAAGTCAGTTGCTCTACCAATTGAGCTACACCGGCAAAATGGTGGAGGATGACGGGCTCGAACCGCCGACCCTCTGCTTGTAAGGCAGATGCTCTCCCAGCTGAGCTAATCCTCCAAATGGTGACCCGTACGGGATTCGAACCCGTGTTACCGCCGTGAAAGGGCGGTGTCTTAACCGCTTGACCAACGGGCCGTTTGTGTTCTCGTCGAGCTGACAAAAGTTATTATATACAGGTTACACCCCCTTTGTAAAGAGAAAAATTAAATTTTTTATTTTCAAACTTTTTAACTCCTTTTTTAACTGAAAAAGCCTCCCAACATTTATCATTTCTTTTATGATAGAGACAAGCGAATTAAGAGAGGAGAAACCAATATGATACTTGTCAGCTCTTGCCTTGGCGGCATTGAATGCAGATATAACGGCTCTCATGCCGCATCGGAGAAAATCAGAAAACTCATCAATGAAAATGAAGCAGTTGTGGCTTGTCCTGAGCTTCTCGGCGGCTTCTCAACTCCCCGAGAACCTGCAGAAATCATCGGAGGCACCGGCGAGGATGTTCTTAATGGAACCGCTAAAGTCGTGACAGCTTCAGGAGAAGATGTCACAGAATTATATATAGAAGGCGCCGCTAACACATTAGCTTACGCAAAAGAAGTCAATGCCTCTACCATCATATTAAAAGAAAAACAGTCCGTCGTGCGGAAGCGGTTTTATCTATAACGGTACATTCTCCAGCCAAAAAATTGCCGGCAGCGGAGTGACCGCCGCACTGTTAAAACAAGCGGGCTACCATGTCATTTCGGAAAACCAGCTAGACAACATATTGTAAGGAGGGCATCACATGACTCAAGACATTTCTTTATCCTTCTATAAGCCTGAACATTTGCCGGAGCTCCAATCATTTACGCTAAAAAACGATGACAAACGCTTTACCTCACTCCCGAAAGAGGTGCTGACTCAGGCCCTGAGCATACGGGACCGGTATCCAGTAGTCATTTTAAAAGACGATTTGCCAGTCGGTTTTTTCATTTTACATACATCAAAAGAAACGCTTGCTCCATATTCTAACAATCCATTTGCTTTACTGCTCAGCTCTCTGTCTATACACGCAGTGCATCAGGGAAAAGGTTATGCAAAAAAAGCAATGTTTCAGCTTCCCTCTTTTGTGAGCAGTTATTTCCCATGGTGCGATGAAATTATTTTAGCCGTTAATCAACTGAACACACGTGCAAAGCACCTTTATATGAAAAGCGGGTTTCTTGATAAAGGACGGCGAAGAATCGGACCGATTGGAGAGCAGCTGCTCCTTCATTACTTCTTATAGTCTAGGATGAAATAGAATTTTAAAGATTTTAAAACATAGTTGAAATGTCATAACAGGAACGAATATACTGAATATTGAGATATATTATTTTTAAACAGGGGGCCTCCTCATGTCAAAACCATTAAACCTTCACCGCCTTACAACGGAATCACGCAATAGCCAAACAGCTGAAATCCACAAAGCAGACACACTCGGCATCCTCAAAATGATCAACAACGAAGATTTGAAAGTCGCAGCCGCCGTTCAGCAGGTTCTCCCCGATATCAAAACAGCTGTAGACTGCGCCTATGACTCGTTTCAAAATGGTGGCCGGCTTATATACACAGGCGCCGGCACAAGCGGCAGAATCGGTGTCATGGATGCTGTTGAATGTTTTCCCACCTACAGCGTCAACCCAGATCAGGTCATCGGAATCATGGCTGGCGGACCTAAAGCATTTTTGCAGGCAGCAGAGGGAATTGAAGACAGTGAAAAAGCTGGAGCCGAAGATTTAAAAAACATACAGCTCACTTCAAACGACACCGTCATTGCCATCGCAGCAAGCGGCCGCACACCTTATGCCGCAGGCGCCCTAACATACGCCCGTAAAGTCGGAGCACACACCATCGCGCTTACCTGTAATGAAAATTCCGTCATCAGCAAGGAGGCGGATCACAGCATTGAGGTTGTCGTCGGACCTGAGGCCATTACAGGATCAACACGTATGAAAGCCGCAACTGCTCATAAAATGATTCTAAACATGATATCCACTGCTGTAATGGTCAAAATCGGCAAGGTTTATGAAAACTTGATGGTGGACGTCAATGTCAGCAACAAAAAACTAAAAGAACGCGCCATCAGTATCATCCAAAGCCTCACAAACGCTTCATACGACACAGCCAGACACACTCTGGAAAAAGCCAATCATCACGTCAAAACAGCAATCGTTATGCTCAAAACAAACACAGATCAGGAACAAGCTAAAGAATTGATTGACGAAACAAACGGTTTTATAGACAAAGCAATTGAACATTACCATTCAAGATAAGGAGAGACCAAGAATGGCAACAGGCGGTCTAGCGATTATCGAATCAATGAAGCACAAGCTCCCTCCATCCGAGCGTAAACTTGCAGATTACATCCTAGCTCAACCCCACAAAGCTATAGAAAGCACTGTCAGCGAAATCAGTGCCTTAGCCAATTCAAGTGACGCTGCCGTCATCAGGCTCTGCAAATCACTCGGGCTAAAGGGATTTCAAGATTTAAAAATGAGAGTGGCAGGCGATCTGGCAAAACCTGCTGTACAAGGCTATCGGGACATTGCGCCTCGCGAACCTCTTTCCTCTATTTCTGAAAAAGCGGCCGGCAACGCCATTCAAGCCATTCAGGATACTTCAGACCTGATGGACTACAAAGAGCTTGAACGAGCGGTTTCTCTGCTTCTCAAAGCACATACCGTGCATTTTATCGGCGTCGGGGCTTCCAGCATTGTCGCCAAGGACGCCCAGCAAAAGTGGCTTCGCATTCATAAACAAGCAACAGCGTTCACAGACACTCATCTTGTGGCATCATTAATCGCAAATGCAGATAAGGATGACATTGTATTCGCGATTTCATTTTCGGGAGAGACGCAGGAAATCATTGAACTGCTCACAATGGCTAAGGAAAAAGGCATTACAACGATCAGTCTTACACAATTCAGCCAAACATCCGTCTCCGTGCTGTCTGATGTCCCATTGTACACAACGCACTCCAACGAAGCCCTGATTCGAAGTGCAGCCACTTCCTCCCGCCTCGCCCAGCTTTTTATGATTGATGTTTTGTTTTTAGGCATGGCGGCTGAGCAGTATGAAGAAACAACAGGCTATATTGATAAAACGAAAGCAGCCATACAATCTATGAGAAAAAAATAAGGCATCTGGAAGAGGAGGGGTTTTGATGAGCAATGAAAATAACTACAATCATCTTGCAAAGAAAATCCTTGAGCTATGCGGAGGAAAATCCAATATTTCCTCGTATACGCATTGTATAACACGCCTGCGTATCACGCCTTATGATGAAAACAAAGCAGATGCTCAAGCTTTAAGAGAGCTTGACGGCGTATTGGGGGTCGTCGAAGCTGAAACCATACAAATCATCCTCGGCACAGGAGTCGTCAACCATGTCACAGCCGCTTTCTCAAAACTCGTGTCAGCAGAAGAAGGTGTTGACGTCAAAGAAACTGCGGCCAAAAAGAAAGCTGACATAAACCGAAAAAACGCCACTCCTTTTAAACTTTTCTTACGTAAAATTGCCAGCATTTTCATCCCTCTTATTCCCGCACTTGTCGCTTCCGGTTTAATCATTGGGATTACCAAAGCAATTATTCAAGCCGGCTGGCTCTCTGCAGAATCACAAATTGCTGTTATCCTGACAGTCATCGGATCAGGATTGTTCACTTATCTCGGCATTCTCGTCGGCATTAACGCTTCGAAAGAATTTGGCGGGACACCCGCTCTTGGAGCTCTGGCGGGGATCTTGATTATAAATCCGGAAATCGCAAAGATCAGTTTATTCGGAGAACAGCTTCTTCCGGGCAGGGGGGGTTTGATTGGAGTTCTTTTCGCAGCCATATTCATTGCTTACACCGAACAATTTATCCGCCGTTTTATTCCTCAATCACTCGATATCATTGTCACCCCAACCGTTTCACTGTTAATCACCGGAATCGTAACGTATGTCGTATTTATGCCTTTAGGAGGCTTCATTTCTGATGCTATTACATCCGGCCTTCTTTCCATCTTGGACATCGGCGGCATCGCTGCAGGCTTTATTCTGGGAGCTGCCTTCCTACCTCTCGTCGTGACCGGACTGCATCAAGGCTTGACGCCTGTGCACATGGAACTGATCAATTCAATCGGCAATGATCCTCTGCTTCCTATTTTGGCTATGGGAGGTGCAGGACAGGTAGGCGCCGCCTTTGCCATCTTTGTGAAAACGAAAAAATCAACATTGAGAAAAGCAATCGCCGGCGGGCTTCCGTCGGGGCTGCTCGGTATTGGTGAACCGCTTATTTTCGGAGTCACGCTGCCACTTGGCCGTCCGTTTTTAACAGCGTGCTTAGGAGCTGGAATTGGCGGCGCCTTTCAAGCTTATTTTCAGGTAGCCACCATTGCGATTGGTGTCTCCGGGCTGCCGCTTTCCTTTCTCGTCCTATCTTCGCAAATCATTCTGTATATCATCGGACTCTTTATTTCCTACGCGGCCGGCTTTTTATTAACCTATGCATTCGGATATAAAGAAGAAATGGCTTCTCAGTTCGATTAAATGGTTTCTGTTTCAGGGATAGTAAACGGATAGAAGCACGGAAAGGAGCAAGCCAGTGAAAACAAAATTTCTGTTCTTATTCAGTGCCATTCTCACTCTATCTATATTGCCAACCGGAACCTCCGCACAAACAGCAGACTACCAAGTGGGGGCCAAAACCATAAATGCAGAGACTGCACAATTCTCGCCGAAGAAACTAAGGAAGGTTGATCAGATGATAGAACGGGATATTGCAGCAGGATTTCCAGGCGCCGTTCTCGTCGTCGTGAAGGATGGCCGCATCATAAAAAAAGAAGCATACGGCTACAGTAAAAAGTACGAAGGATCGGCAGTCCTGCGCCGCCCGGCCAAAATGAAAACCCGCACGATGTTTGACTTAGCCTCAAATACAAAAATGTATGCAACGAATTTTGCATTGCAGCGCTTAGTCACCCAAGGAAAACTCGATGTACATGAAAAGGTTTCTGCATATTTGCCTGATTTCAAGGATCAGCCGGGAGACCTGATTAAAGGAAAAGACAAGATTCGTGTCATTGATGTCCTCCAGCACCAATCAGGACTCCCCTCAAGCTTTTACTTTTATACGCCGGAAAAAGCCGGCATGTATTATTCTCAGGAGCGAGACAAAACGATTGAGTATTTGTCGAAAATTCCGCTCGATTATGAAACGGGGACAAAACACGTATACAGTGACATCGGCTATATGCTCCTCGGCTGTATTGTCGAAAAACTCACCGGCAAACCGCTTGATGTCTACGCAGAGGAAGAGCTTTACAAGCCGCTGAAGCTGAAGCATACTTTGTACAATCCGCTGCTAAAAGGCTTTAAACCAAAACAGTTCGCAGCTACTGAGCGTATGGGTAATACACGGGACGGCGTTATTCATTTCCCTAACATCCGTACACACACGCTGCAAGGAGAAGTTCATGACGAAAAAGCATTTTACTCAATGGATGGTGTGTCTGGCCATGCCGGATTGTTCTCAAATGCAGATGATATGGCCATTTTGCTGCAGGTCATGTTAAACAAAGGATCATATCGAAACGTTTCTTTATTTGATCAGAAAACAGCAGAACTATTTACAGCATCTTCAGCAACAGACCCGACATTCGCTCTTGGCTGGCGTCGAAACGGAAGTAAAAGCATGGAATGGATGTTTGGCCCTCATGCCAGTGAAAATGCTTACGGACACACCGGCTGGACAGGGACAGTTACAATCATTGATCCAACATTCAATTTAGGCATTGCTTTATTAACAAACAAAAAGCATTCATCAGTTGCTGATCCAGTGGAAAATCCAAATGTGTTTGAGGGTGATCAATTCCCAACAGGCAGTTACGGGAGCGTCATCACCGCGATCTATGAAGCGATGGAATGAATGATTCGACGATAGGAGGAAGTTGATATGAAACCTGTATTTCCGCTTATCCTTTCAGCCGTTCTCTTTTTTTCATGTTTTCTCGGCGGCAGCCAAGCTAAAGCTGCTTCATCCAGCAGCTCAGCCGATGCCAAGCAGATTGTCAATCGCATGACATTAGATGAAAAACTCGGCCAGATGCTGATGCCTGATTTCAGAAATTGGCAAAAGGAGGGCGAGTCTTCTCCACAAGCCTTCACAGAAATGAATGAGGAAATCGCCGGCCTTATCAATAAATATCAATTCGGCGGCGTCATTCTTTTTGCAGAAAATGTAAAAACAACACAACAAACTGTACAGCTGACTCACGCTTACCAAAAGGCGAGCCCCAAAATTCCGCTTATGCTGGGCATTGATCAGGAAGGCGGCATCGTAACGAGATTAGGGGAGGGTACTAATTTCCCAGGGAATATGGCGCTAGGCGCAGCCAGAAGCAGAATCAACGCCTATCAGACCGGCACCATTATTGGAAAGGAGCTCTCTGCCTTAGGCATTAACACCGATTTCAGCCCTGTCGTAGACATTAATAATAATCCTCATAATCCGGTAATCGGCGTACGGTCATTCAGCTCTAATCGAGAACTGACAGCACGACTCGGTTTATATACGATGAAAGGTTTGCAGCGGCAAGATATCGCCTCTGCCCTCAAACATTTCCCGGGACATGGAGACACCGACGTTGACAGCCATTACGGACTGCCGCTCGTTTCTCATAGCCAAGAACGGCTTCGTGAGGTCGAGCTCTATCCTTTTCAAAGAGCAATTGATGCTGGTGCTGATATGGTGATGACAGCTCACGTTCAATTTCCTGCCTTTGACGACACCACATACAAAAGTAAACTCGATGGATCGGACATTTTGGTTCCTGCTACACTCTCGAAAAACGTGATGACAGGTCTTCTTCGGCAGGAAATGGGCTTTGATGGCGTCATCGTTACCGATGCTCTCAATATGAAAGCAATCGCAGATCATTTCGGCCAGGAAGAGGCGGTGGTCATGGCTATAAAAGCCGGTGTCGTTATTGCACTAATGCCAGCCTCGGTCACTTCACTGAAAGAAGAACAGAAATTCGCACGTGTTATTCAAGCTTTAAAAGAAGCCGTAAAAAACGGAGACATTCCTGAGCATCAAATCAACAAATCGGTTGAACGAATCATTTCTCTGAAAATAAAACGTGGTATATATCCAGCTCGAAACGACGACAGCATAAAAGAAAAAATAGACAAAGCCCAGAAAATTGTAGGAAGCAAGCGTCACCTGAAAGTGGAGAAACAAATAGCTGAAAAAGCAGTGACCGTATTAAAAAATGAACAGCATACCTTGCCGTTCAAGCCTAAAAAAGACAGCCGAATCTTAATTGTCGCGCCTTACGAAGAACAAACTGCTTCGATTGAACAAACCATTCGCGATCTCGTCAAGCGAAAGAAAATCAAACCCGTGTCTCTCATCAAAATGAATTTTGCCAACCAAGTATTTAATGCCGAGCATGAAAGACAAGTAAAAGAGGCTGACCATATCATTACCGGCTCCTACGTCGTGAGAAACGATCCTGTCGTCAACGACGGTGTCATTGACGACACCATATCAGATACAAGCAAATGGGCGACCGTATTTCCGAGAGCTGTGATGAAAGCAGCACTGCAGCACAACAAACCATTTGTCTTAATGAGCCTGCGCAACCCATATGATGCCGCTAATTTTGAAGAAGCTAAGGCACTCATTGCTGTCTACGGCTTCAAAGGCTACGCGAATGGCCGTTATCTTCAACCCAATATTCCCGCTGGAGTTATGGCGATATTCGGCCAGGCAAAACCTAAAGGCACACTTCCAGTTGACATTCCGTCAGTCACGAAACCGGAAGACACCCTTTATCCATATGGCTATGGATTAAATATCAAAACGGGAAAACCGCTCTAATAAGGAGGGACACATGAGAAAAACCATATTCACTTTTCTCACAGTACTCATGATGATTGGAACGATAACAGCGGCCTCAGCATCACCCAATTCTAAGAATCAAACGGCTAAAAAACCTAAAGTACAGACCGGCATAGACATGCTTTTCCCGGATTATAAAAAACAGCTCAAGGGAAAACGAATCGGATTAATTACCAATCCAACCGGCGTAAACGCATCTCTGAAAAGCAGTGTCGATATTCTTTACGAGAATCCAGATATTAAGCTGACAGCTTTATTTGGCCCTGAGCACGGCGTTCGCGGCGATGCTCAGGCGGGAGACGAAGTCGGCTCTTACATTGATGAAAAAACCGGAATTCCCGTATATAGCCTATACGGAAAAACGAAGAAACCGACTCCAGAGATGCTGAAAAATGTAGATATTCTTATCTTTGACATTCAGGATGTCGGGACCCGTTACTACACGTACATTTATACAATGGCATACGCAATGGAAGCTGCTAAAGAAAACGGCATTCCTTTTATGGTGCTGGACCGCCCGAATCCCCAAGGGGGAAGTCATATTGAAGGACCCGTCTTAGAACCTGAATACGCCTCATTTGTCGGACTGTACCCCATTCCGTTAAAGCATGGAATGACCATAGGCGAATTGGCTTTACTGTTCAACAAGGAATTTGACATCGATGCCGATCTGACAGTGGTGAAAATGAAACATTGGAAACGAAAAATGGATTTTAACGATACCCGACTGCCTTTCGTTCTCCCTTCACCTAACATGCCGACGGTGGAGAGCACATTTGTTTATCCGGCAACCGGGCTGATTGAAGGAACAAATCTATCCGAAGGGCGAGGTACAACAAAGCCATTCGAATTCATTGGAGCTCCCTTTATCAAAAGCACAGAGCTTGAAGAAACATTAAACAGCCTCAATCTGCCGGGCGTGACATTCAGGGCAGCCTCCTTTACGCCGACGTTTTCTAAACATCAAGGAACGCTTTGCCACGGTGTGCAGCTCTATGTGACAGACAGAGAAAAGTTTGAAGCAGTTAAAACAGGTCTGTCACTCATTAAAACAATACATGACCTCTATCCTGAACATTTTGAGTTTCTATCAACAGGTTCATTTGATAAACTGGCAGGCAACGGCTGGATCAGGACAAAAATTCAAAGCGGTGCATCTATTGAAGACATCATAAATAGCTATGAAAAACCACTCCAACAATTCAGCAAAACAAGAAAAAAATATCTTATCTATTAAGACGTAAGCATCGTATGTTACACGTGTAACATTATCTTACCGAACAAAAGACCCTTACTTTTATATCTAAGTAAGGGCTTTTTTTATGACAAAAACCCGTCCGCTTTATATAGGAAAACTTTCATTTATTTGGTACAATCTTATTGAAAATGATTATCAATTGAATGTTTCTGAAAAGGTGGTCTACTCTTGCAAAATACAGTGATTTATCATCCCATACAAATTGAATATCTAAAAAAAACAAGTGATCTCTTCTCAGAACAGCAATTAGCCGATTCATCCGTGCTAATCTTTCATTTAAAAGGAAACGGCCATATTTCAATCGGAACAAACATCAGTCCTTTGCAAAAAAAGACACTTTATGTTTGTCCGCCTAACGAGACCTTTGGCTTTACGCCCGCAGCCCAAGGGCATATAGATGCCTATCTAATCAGGCTCCAAAGTTATGTCAAGGAAACCGGGCAAGATATCTTAACACCCTGCACAGAAACCGAACTATCCAACCTGAAGCTTGTGAATGTTTCACATATCGAAAACCTTGCAGTCCGGCTTCAAGAGCTTATAGCGCTATGGAATGAATCATCTCAGCTTTCTCAGCTAAAATGTGTGATTGAAGTTCAAAGCCTGATTTATGACCTCTTTACTGCCAATTTATCTAACCAGACGGATACACATTCAGCAATCGAAAAAACAAAACAGTACATCGAAACCCACGCCGATACAAAAATGACACTTGCCCAGCTGTCGCAAATGGCAGGAATCAGTGCCAAACACTACAGCGATAGTTTTAAAAAATGGACAGGTCAGAGCGTAACAGAGTTCATCACAAAAACGCGAATCACCCGAGCAAAACAGCTCATGGCAAGGTCAAACTGCAAATTGAAGGAAATAGCCCACCAAACCGGCTATCAAGATGAATTTTATTTCAGCAGAATCTTTAAAAAGCATACAGGCTGTTCACCTACAAGCTATATGAAAAAACGCCGAAAAAAAATTGCCGCATACGGAAGGGGCACAATGGGCCATCTCATCCCCCTGAATCACATACCGTTTGCGGCCGCGCTGCATCCGAAATGGACATCTTACTACTATCAGCATTATTCGGCAGATATACCCGTCCAGCTCAGCGCATACCGGTTTAATGAAAGGTGGGAAGAAAACCTGAACACGTTATCTCAGGCTGAACCAGATGTGATTTTCAGCATGGATTCTATTTCTCCAGCAGAAAAAAATTGCCTGAATCGCATCGCAGAAGTCATTTACCTTCCTTCAGAAGAAAGCTGGAGAACTCACTTTCTGCAAACTGCCTCATTCTTAAAGGAAGAGTCAGAAGCAGAAAAATGGCTCGCAGCTTATGACCAGCAGGCAGCGGCCGGCAAAAAAACACTTCAGCACGCCCAAAAGCTGCGTTTTCTCTTTCTGAGGCTGCATAAGCAAAACTTCTATCTGGCACATAATCGAAGCGTCCGCGAAGTCTTCTTCGGAGATTTAGGATTTCATTCGGCAAAAACGGAAGAAACATCTTCAGATCAAGCTATTTCGTTAGAAAATATCGCAAATGACCAAGCTGACTGCATCATGCTTTTTCTATTTAAAGAGCCAGAAACCCTTGCTTATTACCAGCAATTGCAACAGACAGAGGCGTGGCAAAACCTAAGTGCGGTACGAAATAACCGTGTTTATCTTCTATCCTTTGATCCTTGGAATGAATACTCAGCTTGCGGGCACAAACGGATTGTCCAGCAAACCATTTCTTTACTTTCCGGTGATAGTCCATGATAAATATGGAATTTGTCCATGGTGTTATACCTGTTCATTCTCTATAATTCCAATTGATAATAGTTATCAATTGAACAGGAGGCTCTATAGATGAAAAAGTTATCTCTTACCTTATTAATCTTGCTTCTCGCGCTGACGGCGGCAGCTTGCGGCAGCAAAAATGAATCGACTTCCAGCAAGGCAAGCGGCACAGCGTCTGAGAAGAAGAACATTGAATACCTGGATAAAACATATGAAGTAACTGTACCGACAGACAAAATTGCCATTACGGGAAGCGTAGAATCGATGGAAGACGCGAAACTGCTTGACGTTCATCCGCAAGGCGCGATTTCATTCTCCGGCAAATTCCCTGATATGTTCAAAGACATCACTGATAAAGCCGAAGCAACCGGAGAAAAAATGGAGCCAAACATTGAAAAGATTCTTGAAATGAAGCCAGATGTCATCCTTGCTTCAACAAAGTTCCCGGAAAAAACGCTGCAAAAAATCAGCACAGCCGGCACAACGATCCCAGTTTCTCATATCTCTTCAAACTGGAAGGAAAACATGATGCTGCTTGCCCAGCTGACTGGAAAAGAGAAAAAAGCGAAAAAAATCATTGCAGACTATGAACAGGATTTAAAAGAAACGAAAACAAAAATTAACGAAAAAGCAAAAGATTCAAAAGCTCTGGTCATCAGAATCAGACAAGGCAACATTTACATTTACCCTGAACAGGTATACTTCAACTCCACACTTTATGGTGATTTAGGCCTTAAAGCGCCGGACGAAGTAAAAGCTGCAAAAGCACAAGAACTGATTTCATTAGAAAAATTAAGTGAAATGAATCCGGACCATATCTTCGTCCAATTTTCTGATGATGAAAATGCAGATAAACCTGATGCCTTAAAAGACTTAGAGAAGAATCCAATCTGGAAAAGCCTGAAAGCAGTCAAAGAAGATCATGTGTACGTCAACTCGGTAAATCCTCTTGCACAAGGCGGCACAGCTTGGAGCAAAGTCCGCTTCCTGAAAGCGGCTGCTGAAAAATTGACACAAAACTAATTCAGAGTAGGTTTTTGTATGTATTCAAAACAGTGGACACGTATCATATTGATTACTTCTCCATTTGCTATTGCACTGTCACTGCTGCTTTCGATCCTATATGGCGCAAAGCATCTAAGCACAGATATCGTTTTTACATCTCTTATTCATTTCGATCCGGGAAACACAGACCATCAAATTATATGGCATTCCCGGATTCCAAGGGCTGCCGGCGCTCTGCTCATAGGGGCAGCTCTTGCTGTTTCTGGAGCGCTTATGCAAGGCATTACGCGCAATTATTTAGCTTCGCCCTCCATTATGGGCGTTTCAGATGGTTCCGCGTTTATCATCACGCTTTGTATGGTTCTGCTTCCGCAGTCGTCTTCGTTTGAGATGATCATTTACTCTTTTATCGGCTCAGCACTAGGAGCTGTGTTGGTATTCAGCCTTGCCGCCATGATGCCTAACGGGTTTTCCCCCGTACAGCTTGCCATCATCGGCACAGTCACAAGCATGCTGCTCAGCAGTTTATCAGCGGCCATGTCGATATATTTTCAAATTTCACAGGATCTCAGTTTCTGGTACAGTGCCAGACTTCACCAAATGAGTCCAGATTTTCTGAAACTAGCCGCTCCGTTTTTCTTAATTGGCATTGTAATGGCCATTTCTCTCAGCAAAAAGGTGACCGCCGTATCATTAGGGGACGACATTTCTAAAAGTCTGGGGCAAAAGAAAAAGACCGTTAAAATCATGGCAATGCTTTCAGTCATCATTTTAACCGGCAGTGCAGTAGCGCTGGCCGGAAAAATCGCGTTTGTCGGATTGGTTGTTCCTCATATCACACGATTTCTCGTCGGCTCTGATTACAGCAGGCTGATTCCGTGTTCCTGCATCTTGGGGGGTATCTTTTTAACCTTGTGTGATCTCGCAAGCAGATTTATCAATTATCCGTTCGAAACACCGATTGAAGTCGTGACATCCATTATCGGCGTCCCTTTCTTCCTTTATTTGATTAAACGAAAAGGAGGGGAGCAAAATGGCTAAAAAATATGCCGTGTTCATCACTTTGATTCTCATTGTCAGCTATTTCAGCTTAACAAGCGGATCATTTTCTGTTCGTCCTGCTGAACTGCTCTCCACTCTTTTTCAGATTGATCCAAATCCACAGTATGAAATTTTGCTGTTCGATTTAAGACTGCCGCGGGTTGTCATGGCAGCTATTATCGGACTCGGTCTTGGCATTGCAGGCGCAGTCATCCAAGCCATCACACGTAACGGACTTGCAGACCCGGGAATTCTCGGAATCAACGCGGGGGCGGGAGCCGGAATTGTGGCTTTTATGCTCTTGTTCCAGGGCCAGAAGGAAGTGACATCCATAACTGCGGCGATGGGAATGCCTTTCTTCGGATTGATAGGAGGACTGATCGCGGCGATCCTGATTTACATATTTGCATGGCACAGAGGCAATTTAGATTCAGGAAGAATTATTCTGGTAGGGATCGCAATTAATTCAGGATTCAGCGCCCTGTCGTTGTTTTTATCATTAAAAATGGATCCGCAAGACTATCAAATGGCCATGGTGTGGAAAAACGGAAGCATCTGGTCTGCCAACTGGACGTATATCACAGCCGTTCTCCCATGGATGCTAGTGTTTATACCTATCCTTATCGCCAAGTCCCGCTTGCTCGACACTATTCGTTTTGATGAAGACACAGTCAGAAGCCTGGGTATTTCATCAAATAAAGAAAAAACGATCCTGCTCGTCGCTTGTGTAGCAATCATCAGCGCCTGTGTCTCCGTAGCGGGCAGCATGGCGTTTGTCGGCTTAATCGCTCCCCATATTTCACGGAGACTGGCTGGTGTCGAACACCGCGACATCCTGCCACTGAGCGGTTTAATCGGCATGCTGCTAGTGATAAGCGCAGACTTTGCCGGAAAACTGTTTTTCCAGCCCGCGGAAGTGCCTGCAGGCATCATATTGGCGATCCTCGGTGTACCTTATTTTTTATATTTGCTTTTTCAGCAAAAAAATTGAACAGAACTCTTTCAGGGCATAACGCCGGCACCTCCCCCTTCCTACAGCCAGCCTGCAGCAAGAGATACCCTGCTGATTACGTGCAAGATATCAGTTCTTTGTTTCAAGACCATAGGCTGCCTGAACTCGCGCTGATCGGTATTGAACCCGAAAACCTGCTAGATGAGTATCAGTGCACCGCCGCAAGTTCTTCTGCAAACAGTTCATCATCGTGATTGGCTATACAGAGAAAAAAACCGCTCATAAATTTGAACGGTTTTTTTCATGCTTTCTGTAATACAGGTTTTAATTCAAAACGATTCAGCATATAGCCAAACAAAGCAGCCAGTATCTGCTGAAACAGCATGCCGATCACCACCGGAACGGCAACCTGAGACGGAAAGAACGTCACGGCAAGAACTGCGCCGGCACTGATATTTCTCATACCTCCCGTGAAAATAAGAGATACAATTTCCTCCTGGCGTCTTTTCATCAATTTACCGATCAGCCAAGCAGCTGCATAGCCTGTTAACGCGATAAAGAATACCGTCGCCGCTATACCTACGAATCTCAAATCAACGGCTTTGAAATAAGGGGCAATCGCAGAACTGTTAATCGCAATCACAGCCATCAGGCAAAGCTTTGAAAAAGGCGACAGCGCACTGCTTACAGATGCGGTTCTTTCTGGAGATGAGATCTGATTAAACAGCATACCCAGAAAAGAAGGTATCACAACCATCACAATCAGCCCTTTCATCATCCCCCACACATCCATATGAACCTGAGCGCCGGCTAGCAATGAAAGGCTCAGCGGAACGATCAACGGCGACAGCACCGTATCAACTAGAATAATTGAAAGTGTCAAACCGACATTCCCTTTGTACATCGCTGCCCAAATCAAGCTTGTAATCCCCGTAGGAATCACAACAGCCAATGTTAAGCCGGTGATCGTCAAAGGATCGCCTTTAAAGATAAGATGGCCGCTGCCCCAAGCAAAAAGCGGCATAAAAATATGAAGAACAAATAATGCAAGAATCATAGGAAGAGGATGAGACAATGCATGCCTCAAAGATTGAAAATTAGCGCTCAAACTGCCAGCAAACGTAATAAAAGCAAATATCCAAGGCACAGCGCTTTCATATCCATTTAAAAACTGAGACAGCAGCACGCCCAGCACAACACTAGTAGGCGTTAAAAGCGGCATGACTTTCCCCAATACACGGTTCAGCTTCTGAAGCGTCATATACAAGTCTCCTATTAAATATTTCTATCTCACTCTATTATATCAATGCTGTTCAGTCATATGTTATATAAAAAAGCCCAGATCTCATCAATCTGGGCTTTCACACTTTATGTCATTTGCTTCATAAGAGCTTTACTAGCTTTGTTCAAACCCTTTACTTCAGCTTCAATTCCTTGCTCTTTAAACTTCGCTACAATCTTATCAAGCGCCGCAGCTCCTGAATCATCCCATACGTGGGCCTCAGTTAAATCAATCACGACTCGCTCAATATCCTCTTGATAAATAAACGCATTCGTAAGTTCAGTCACTGACGCAAAAAAGATTTGCCCCTTCACTTGGTACGTTCTCAGTTTTTGATCCTCTGCATGAGAAACAATTTTCAGCTTCGAGATTTTTGCCACAAAGAACACGGCACTTAAGAGAACGCCGACGAATACGCCTTTAGATAAGTCGTCCGTCACAACAACCGTAATCACAGTCACAACCATGACAATTGAGTCTGTGAGCGGTGCTTTTTTGAGGCCTTTTAAAGATGACCAATCAAATGTGCCAACAGATACCATAACCATAACAGCCACCAACGCAGCCATCGGAATTTTCACGACGACAGTACTTAAGACGGCAATTAAAAACATCAGAAAAGCACCGGCAACAAACGCTGACAAGCGCCCGCGTCCGCCTGCTTTTGTATTAATGACAGATTGTCCGATCATAGCGCAGCCAGCCATGCCGCCAAAGAACCCAGTTACGATATTTGCAATTCCTTGTCCACGGCTCTCTTTATTTTTGTCACTGTCTGTATCCGTCATTTCATCAATAATCTGTGCTGTCAGCAAAGATTCCAGCAATCCAACAAACGCTAAAGCAATTGAATATGGAAAAATGATTTGCAGCGTCTCAAAGGTAAACGGAACATCAGGAATTAAGAAATGAGGCAATGAGCTAGAAATATTGCCCATATCCCCTACCGTCCGCACATCCACATGGAAAGTGACCGCAATAATCGTCATTACAATAATCGCTACAAGCGGAGACGGAACCGCAGTCGTAAACCTCGGCAGTACATAAATAATAACCAACGACCCGGCAAGCATCGCATACATGCTCCAAGAAGCACCTTCAAACTGAGGAAGCTGCGCAGAGAAGATAAGGATCGCCAGCGCATTCACAAACCCGATCATCACAGAACGCGGGATGAATTTCATTAATCTCGCAATTTTACTGATACCTAAAATCACCTGAATAATTCCTGTCAAAATCGTAGCCGCAAATAAATATTGAAGCCCATGATCAGCAACCAGAGACACCATAACGACTGCCATTGAGCCAGTTGCCGCTGAAATCATGCCTGGTCTGCCGCCAAAAATAGAAATAATAATGGCTATACAAAATGACGCATAAAGACCGACCATCGGATCAACACCAGCTATAATAGAAAAGCCAATTGCTTCAGGTATTAATGCTAACGCAACTAAAATGCCAGCAAGAATGTCTTTTCGGATATTTCCAAACCATTGCTGCTTTAATGTAAAACTATTATTCAAATATAACGACTCCTTTTTTTTAAAAATAAATCCGCACCGTATTTGTTGTATTGGGAGCTTTCTTTATTTTACGGGAGAAAATGAAAGGAAAATGACCGGAGAAAAAGAGGACACGTTGAGTATTTTGTATTGAGGCAAGGAGTTATTATACAAAGAGTATCATATTAAATTTTGATCAAATACGCAAGATGCATGCTAAAGAAAATAATGGCTCAAACTTAGTTTGAGCTATTTCGCTGCGATGAGAAATAAGATTCGTTTTAACTGCTGTAATATCTTTTCTCGCCCGTAATTGGTTTAGAAAGCTGAGGCATGTCCTCCATAATTTGCGAGCCTCTACGGTTCCAACAATCGTCACTACCATGAGAAGCCAGCTGGAAAGGCCTAATTTTCATCTGATACATATCATCAAATCCATGGGCACATGCCTTCCGCCCTTGTCTATTAACGGATACGTCCAATCAACCTCAGTCTAACGGTCAGCCTTAATAGTTATTTCATCATCATTTGAACAAGCAATCTGATGTCTGATCGGCCCCGACCCTAACACCAATCCAGAATCGGCAGGTTTTTATTGCTGCCCGCTCTGTCCATTTAACACACAGGAATGCGGCTCAATTAAAGTGGCTCGTTCCATTCCATACCGTCCGGTAAACCCGAATACAAAAAGAGCAGCTCATATGAGCTGCCCTTTTTTCAAATTGCTTGGCGGCGTCCTACTCTCACAGGGGGAAACCCCCGACTA
>NZ_JALAYA010000042.1:0-1653 GCF_026796395.1 Bacillus sp. T17B1 | reverse complement strand
TTCAGCTTGTAGAGAAAACGATGTTTTTCTACAAGCTTTTTTTGTTATACGCTGATTTTTTGGATATTCAGCTGATTTCAAAAACAGAAAAAGAGCTCCCGCATACCTAGCTCCGCTTGGCTAGGTATGTGGCAATCTTCTTCATATTCTGGCATGCGGCTGTAAGGAGAACTTGTTCGCTCACATTCCGTTTTCCCCTCAACCGGCAGTAGCGAAGCCCATGCAGCTGTTTTGAGTCTGCAAAGCTTCGCTCTATTTTTTCTTTTCTTTTTTTGTAGAGGTTTTTTCCTGAAACAGTTAAGCGATTTTGCCTGATCTTTTCTTTGTGGTCTTCCCATACATGCCGGGTGATGACTTTCTGATGTTTTTTCGACTTTGTACAGTTTTCAAGAAAAGGGCATGAGGAACATGTTTCAGGACTTGATTTATATGACCTATATCCTTTACGATCAGTTGTTGAGTATGTGAGTGTTTGCTGGTTCGGGCAAATGTACCTGTCTTGTTCACTGTCATATTGAAATTTCCATTTTGGAAACAAGCCTCTAGTAGGGTGATATCGTCTGTGGGCAATGACGCCAAAAATGTGACGGTCAGATAATCCTTTACAAATGGGAGTCGTTAAATATCCGGAATCAAGGGCGACAGCTTCTACTTGAAAACCAAATCGTGCGATTTGGTGGTCTAATCGGTCAAGATAAGGCACAGAATCATGAACATTTCCGGGTGTGACATAGGCATCGGTGATAATGTTGTATTTCATATCCGTTGTACGGTGGTCTAAATAGAAAAAACCTTCGGGTTTGTTTTCGCGATAAAGATACCCACTTTCGGGATCAGTTGTACTGTGGCGAATCTCTTTTTCAGCTTTCACCTCCTCTTTGATTGTTAATGGCTTTTTTCCGTGCTCCTCCCGATCCTCTTGAATGGCTTCATTTAAATCTTTGATATAGTTTTGTGTGTCCTGTTCAATCGTTCTTCTTGTGTATTTATGCTTGTTGGCATTGGCTTTAAGGTGAGTGGAATCGGTGAATAGGACACGTCCGCCCACCATATCATGATTGATGGCCTGAAGAACGATCTCATCAAAAATATCTTGGAAGATAGTTGTATCTTTAAAACGTGTGCGTCTGTTCCAGCTGATGGTGGAGTGGTGCGGAACTGGATCGTTTATGTTCAATCCGAGAAACCACCTGTACGCCATATTATAGTAAATTTCTTTTTCGAGCTGTCTTTCTGAACGGATACCATAGAGGTATCCGATAAACATCATTTTGAATAAGATCAGCGGATCAAGTGAGGGGCGTCCTTTGTTTTCACTATAATAAGGTTTAACCTTTTCAATGATGAAAGAGAAGTCTATGTATTTATCAATTTTTCGAAGTAGGTGATCCTCTTCGACAAGTTGGTCGAGAAGAACAAATTCGGCTGCGTTTTGAGAAGAATTTCTTGTGTGGAACATGAGAAAGACACCGTCCTTTTGAAGTCTTTCTTTTATTTTATTACAGGAGAATGGATATTTTAAGGGAAAATAAAGGCTGTCGAGATTTTCTCGACAGCCTGAAGACGCTCATTGAGCGTCTTTTTTACTTCTTCGCCATATATTTATTTAAAAACGAATCTGCGTCTGAAATTTGTGTGCCTTGGTAATAATAC